>JBBRNS010000106.1:0-12479 GCA_038230175.1 Burkholderiales bacterium | reverse complement strand
CCCCGATCACCGCATCGCGGGCCACCGTGTTCTGCACCATGAAAACGTGCCCTTGGTGTTCATGGACGAGGTGTCCGCCATGCTAGAGACCACGCTGGCTCGCAAGCTGGGTGTCGTTGCCCCAGCTGGTGCCACGCCTTCGGGCACGGTGCAAATCGTGCAACAAGCCCCCATGGTTGGGTTTGAGCGGCAGCCACGCCCCAATGCGGCCGATTTTGTGGCGCTAACCTTGGACAGGGGTACGCCTCTATTGACCCTGCAACTGGGTGATGCGCAACAAGTGGCCGCAGCCATTACGCCTTGGGGCGGCTACCTGATGGCGCCGTTTGGTGTCGTCACCTTGCCCAACGACGCCGAAGGCCGCTGGGTCATTGACCCGTTTGCTTTTTTGCGCGGTGCTTTGCACCTGCCAGACATGCCAGTGCTTGATGTGACGACCGAAGCCGGGCGGCGCATGCTGATGGTGCACATGGACGGCGACGGCTTTGTCAGCACCTCAGAGCTACCTGGCAACCGTTTGGCGGGAGAAGAGTTACGCGACAGGGTTGTCAAAAAATACAAAGTTCCGATGGCAATCTCGGTGATTGAGGCCGAGCTCTCCCCAAAAGGCCTCTACCCGCAGTATTCAGCGCGTGCCGAGTCCGTTGCGCGCGAGATATTCCGTGCGGACCATGTTGAATTGGCATCACACAGCTATTCGCACCCGTTTAATTGGCGCCAGGCGGAGTCCGGCACGTCCAGCGACGCCTACAACCTGCGCCTGCCCGGTTACCAGTTCGACTTACAGCGCGAAATTGAGGGTTCTATTAGCTACATTGAGACCCGCTTGGCGCCAGAGGGAAAGAAGGTGCAACTCTTTCTATGGACCGGCGATTGCGTACCCGGGCGTGACGCGCTGGCGTGGACGCAGCGCGCAGGTGTAATGAATATGAACGGCGGCGACACGGTGGCAACACGCTCGCGTCCGACCGTCACCCAGGTGGAAGGCTTGGGCATCGAACGCGACGGGCTCTTTCAAGTATTTGCCCCGAATCAAAACGAGAACGTCTATACCAATGAGTGGCGTGGACCGTTTTACGGATTTGAGAGGGTGATTGAAACCTTTGAATTCACCGAGCAGCCGCGCCGCCTCAAACCCATCGATATTTACTTCCACACTTACATTGCCACCAAGGTCGCCGGTATGCGCTCCTTGGACAAGGTGTTTGCCTATGCCCTGGCCCAAGAGGTAACCCCGATTTTTGCCAGCGACTACGCCCGCAAGGTGCAAGACTTTGCCAAAGTTTCTTTGGCGCGCACGGCAACGGGTTGGCGCGTTCGCGGCACAGACAATATTCGCACCCTGCGCATTCCCCGTGTGATGGGGATGCCCCAGATTGACGCCAGCACGGCAGTGGCAGGGTTTAATCGCCAAGGCAACGAGACCTATGTGCACCTGGCCGCCAACACGGCCGAATTGGTACTAGCACCCACAGAGGCCGCGACGGTTCGTCTCGTTTCTGCCAACGCGCGCATTGAATCCGTGAATAAAGTCACGTCGGGCTTGCACTGGGCGCTAATAGGTCACGTACCATTGGAATTTACCCTGGCCCACGCGGAACGCTGCACAGTGACCGCAGATGGGCGCCTCCTTAAATCCCGGCGCGGCAGCGACGGCAACGACCATTACAACCTAGCGACCCATGCTGCCCGATCGATCGAAGCGACATGCCGGAATTGACGGCGAGGTTGACCGTTTGCAATTGGCCTCCCACTGGCAGTTGCTCCTGGTGGCGCTGCTCATGCTGGGATTGTTTCGCGTAATTTTTCCGGACAAGGCCTTGGTGGCAAAGCTCTACGACCACCAACAACTGGACCCACTCACCATGTCCTACATCGAAAACCTGCGCCGCACCGATCCGGGCAACGCAGATTTAACGATTTTGCTGGGGCGGGTGCAGCGCAACCAGTTGGACATCGTTAACCTGGACTATTTGCTGCAGCCGGTCATCCAAACCGGTACCCCGCGCCAGCGCTTTGAATCGCAAGCGCTGCTGCTGGCTGCCTACGACCGTTCTTTACGCACCGATTTGACCGACACCGAGCGACAAAGTCAGCAACGGGCGGTCACCGCACTCTTAGAAGAAGCCAATCGCGATGGCATTCCACCCGCTTTGGCGGCTGATGGTGCAGTGATGGCATTTCAGCTGGAGCACATTGCGCTGGGCACCGCCTTTATAAACCGCATTGCGCCGACGCAAACCGCAATCGTTCTGGCCAACTACGGCGCCGAATCCTTGGCAAAAGGGCGCCACGCACTGGCCAGCGCCTACTACATGTTGGCGCGCCAATATGCCAGCACCCCTAACGCTGCACGCGAGTACTTTCACCAAGGTATCGCAACGTTGATGGCCGCCAGCCGGTTTGAGCAGGCCATGGAAGCGGCAGATCGCAATATCGGCGACTTGGAAGACGACCCCGAAACTTTGCGATACATGGGCCGCGCTGCCCTTGCTGCTGGTTATCCGGCGCGCGCCGCACGCTATGCCCAAGCGTTGGTTTTTCGACGTGTACCTGCCACCATGGAAGGCGCGCGCTAATGCGCCGCCTCGCACTAGCCGCACTCGTAGCCGCCATAGGCACACCGGCCTTGGCAGTAGACGCCAACGCGCCGGAAGCTGGGCAAGACTATTACTCGTGGCAGATTGCCACCGGCCAACCACGCGAATTACAAAAGTTGTTTCAACAGTACCGAAGCCTCCCTTACGTACGGGTGGAGCGGCGTGGCACCCAGCACGTACTTCGCGCCGGCTTTTGGGTCAGTGCTTCCGCAGCGCGGGCGGAACTCAAGCAAGATCCATCTGCAAAGCCGCTGATTCGGGTTGCGACGTATCGCCCCGAAGCTATCGTGGAAAGAAACTGGAAGGCAGACACGCAGCCGGCGAATCCCATCAGCCCAAGCACCCTGACACCGACACCGACTGCGACTGCGACTGCGACTGCGACAAGCGTTACATCACCATCGACCATTGCATCCGCCGTGCCCGTGCTAGAGCCCCTTGCGGCGCCTACGCCCAGCGCGGCAGCGACACCTGGTTTCAAGCCGGCTCCCGGCAGCTTACGCCCATTTAACCAAGACGACTATGCCCTGGCGTTTACGGTTTTTTTAGGTAACCGCGACCTGCCCCGCGCCTTTAGCATTGCCAGCGAAGCGGTGCGTAACGTCCCATCGGACCTAGAGTGGCGACGCAAGCTGGCGCGCCTGGCAGACTGGACCAGTCAACCGCTGTTGGCTTGGGAGCACTGGTACTACTTATTCCAGCACGGCGACCGCGGGCCAGAAACCAGTACTGCCGTTTTGCGGCTGGCGCCACTCGCAGGTCAACCCGATCCCGCGATCACGGTGTGGAAGGCACGAGCGGCGCGCGCCAACCTGACCCCGCCGCAGTGGGAAGATTTGCGCGCACTGTTTGAGATGGCCGATCGCGTGCCAGAAGCCTCAGTCTATTTTGAAGCGCAGTACCGTCGCTATTCAGACCTAAAACTTCTGGAATACGCCGCGCAACTGGCCGACTACACCGGCGACGACGCGCGGGCTGTGGTCTTGTACCAAGAGCGTGCCAATGCCAAGCCGTTTTCGCTAGATGCGGCCACACGGGCGGTGCTCTACCTCATCCGCAAAGACCGCCTGCGGGACGCATTTGCGCTGATGCAAGCCCACCGCGACGAAGTGCCAGCTGACGCGGACGAATTCTGGCGCACCTTGGGCAATACCGCCTGGGAATTGCAAGAATCTGCCGCCGCCGAATCAGCCTACCGCATGTATGCCCAGGGCAAAGACGCCACGGTGAGTGACTGGTCGCGCCTGATCTACCTAGCCCGCCAGCGCTCGCCCGCGCTGGGTGCCGAACTGTCGCTTAGCGCCTACCAGCGCTTCGGCCGTCTGGATGATTTTCTATACGCCCTAGACATCTATGGTCAGCTCGCCGATTTCAACAGCCAAAAGCGCGTGCTGGGCGGGCTCAGCCCAGCACAACTTCAGCTGGCGCAGCTCAACCCACAATTTTTACTGGTGCGCGCACAGCTGTACCAGCGCCAAGGCGAGCCGGACAAGGCATGGGCTGACCTTCGCCAAGCGATGGCACTAGCCCCCGGTAACAGCCAAGCTGGTGTCTCGGCACTGTGGTTTCTGATCGACCAAGGTCGCACTACAGAGATGGCCGCTTGGTTGAAAGTGCTGCAGCGAGAAGCCCCCAACAACCCAGATTACTGGCTCGCGTTCGCCGCAAGTAACCAGGTTCTGAACTACCACCACGCCGCATTGGGCTGGTACCAAAAAGTGGTTCGCCGCCAAGGTGACGATGTACTGGTGCTGCTGAGTTACGCCGATGCGCTAGACAACGTGCGCAGAGTCGGCATGGCTGACCGGGTGCGTCGCCACGCTTGGTTGCGCTTGCAAGAAAAGGCAACGGCACAAACCAGCCTGCAAATTATTGAGAACCGCCCCGACTTGTTGGCCATGGCCCAGCTAACGCTGCGTAACCAACCGGGCGACGCCAGCCTGCAACTGGTACGCGGCGTGGTAACCCGTCTGCGCGGACTGCCACCAGAGATGGCCCCTGAGCTGGTGCAGGTGCAAAACCTAGTGCTGGGTTGGGCGGTATCCACCAGCCAATATTCCAACGCCCGCAAATGGATGTGGCTCAACCAGGCGCGTCGCGACGGCAAAAGCAGCACCCCACCCATTTGGGGTGAAAGTCAGGTCGCGCTGCAACTGACCGACACACCGGTGATGGAACGGCTGCTCAGCAAACGGGCCGGGAGTATGCCCGAGTACAACCGCTACGACACAGCCCACGCCCTCGGCCATGCCGACCAGGCCCTGCAAATCGGCTTTGATTCGATGCAGCGCAACCCCGACGAAGAGAACATGCATGACCGGTTCCGCCAGCATGCCCCCCAAGCATCGCACTACCTGCAGTACCGCTTGTCCAACACCGCCTCTGACGGCATTCTCAGTGCGCAGTCCCAGCAGGTGCAAGCCCGCCTGCAGATTTCGCCGCATGTGCAAGTGCTGCTTGGATGGTCGCAAACGGGGCAATCCACCTCCGAGCCCACTCTAGGGACCTGGCTCCCCGGTGAGCAGCGGCTGGGCAGCATCGGTTTGCAGTGGCAGCGCAAGTCTGGCAACACCGATGTGCAGGTCTTTCAGCGTGATGGTTTAACGCCCCAGGTTGGCGCGACGCTCGACCAGACCTGGAACTGGAGTCCGCGGCTAGTGCTCAGTAGCGGACTCGGGCGTCGGGCAGAGTCGCTGGACAGCACCCCGCTGCAAGTAGGCGGACAAGAGGACCACCTGCGCCTGGCCGCCAACTATGCACTGGACAACCGAACGGCGCTGCGCGCTGGCGTGCGCTGGGCCCAGTACCAAACCCAGACCGGTGACGAATTGGGCGCCGGTCAAGTCACCGACCTAGAACTGAGTTACCGCCTGCGTCTTGAATACCCGGATGTGCGCATGCGCCTCTACGCCACCGACCAGGCATTCACCTACGCCAACAACGGCACTGCCATCTTGGCGCACCTACCCAATACCACCAGCGCCGCACTAACTGCCGCTGGCGCAGACCCCATTCGGTATTTCGTGCCCGAGGCCAGCACCACCGTGGGTGCCTGCATGGACTTTGGCGAAAACCTGCAAGGGCAAAACCTGCAAGAAATCTACACGCGCGCGGTCCGCCCATTCATGGAATGGTGCGCGTTGGACAACTCCCGCTTTGGGAGTGGTTACAGTGGCACCATTGGCTTGGCCGGATCCCTGATCGGCCCGGATCATCTTCAACTTCGACTGGAGCAAAACGAAGGCGGCGTCGGCAGCACCAACGGGTCTTTGACCCGGGGTTGGTCGCTGCGGTACCGTTATTATTTTTGAAAAACTATGGCAATTTCGTCTCTTCCCCGCATGCTCTTGATTGCTGCCAGCGTATGCCTGGCCGCTTGCACTACCACCAGCACCATCTCTGGCAAGGTAGCGCTTGACGCCGATGCCAAATGGGCGATTTTGCCGCTGGAGAACCACACCGACACGCCCCAGTCAGCACTGTCGGCCGAAGCCATTGCGGAGCAACTGCTGCGTTCGCGCGGGGTTACTAACATTGTCCGCTATCCGGCAACGTTGACCCGAGACACCCTGTTTGAGCCCACCGAGCGGCGTACTGTAGACGACGCCAAGAAATGGGCGCGTGAACAAGGCGTGCAATACGGCCTGACCGGTGCGGTTGAGGAGTGGCGCTACAAGGTGGGCATTGACGGCGAACCGGCCGCAGGTGTCACCCTGCAATTGCTAGACCTGGCAACCGGCCAGGTGGTTTGGAGCGCATCGGGCGCCAAGAGCGGCTGGAGCCGTGACAGCCTTGCGGGCATCGGTCAAAAATTGATTGCTGAATTACTGGCCAGCGTCAGCCTGACGGGTAAAGACAGCGCACGCTGATTGACAGTATGGCGAGCAAGTGGCTACAACCATTCGGGGCCGGGCAGCACTTACGCGGCCTGTTGGCGCCTGAGCACGCTGGTGCGCGCGGGCGTTGGCTAGAGGTCATCGTGATTCCGCTGCTGGTGGTGTGGATGGGGTGGCACTGGCTCCCAGAAGACCCTCTGCTTTTACACGCGGCCTTTCCTTGGTTGTGGTTCGGCCCTGTGCTGGTGTCGCTTCGCTACGGCGTTACCTCAGGGTTAGCCAGCGGTTTGGTGTTGCTGGGCAGCTGGATCGTGGGCAATGCGATGGGGGCACCGGCCATCGTCGGCACCGAATTCCCGCGTGACTATTTTTTCGGCGGCGGCCTGCTCATTTTGCTCAGCGGTGAATTCAGCGATGTGTGGCGCGACCGCATTGCCCGCATGGATGAGACCAACATCTATGTCACCGAGCGACTCTCGCGCCTGACCAAGCGGCACCTGTTGCTCAATATTTCTCATGACCGGATGGAGCAGGAGATGTTAGCCCGGCCCGGGTCGCTGCGCGACGCCCTGGCCAACCTGCGCAATGTGGTGCTGATGGCCGACAAGCGTGACGGAAGTCTGCCTGGCCTTCAGGCTTTGCTGGACTTGTTGGCGCAGTACATCAACATAGAGGCGGCGGCGATATACCTGGTCGAGGACCGCAACGACCGGCTCACGCTGGGCGCCCTGGCCGAGACTTTTGGAGCGCCTTCGGCCTTGGAGGCGGATGACGAACTGTTCCGCCTGATGACCGAGACGCGCAGCATGGCCCATGTTGCCAGCGCAGAGGTGTCGCTGGAGCGCGACTCCAACCAACTGGTCGTTGCACCACTGATTGCCAGCAACAACCAAATTGTCGGCGTGCTGGCCGTGACTACGCTGCCGTTTTATTCGCTCAACGTTGAGTCGCTGCAAATGATGTCGGTGATTTTGGGCTACTACGCCGACCACATCATCAATACCGACGACGTAGCCCGCTACCGCAAGCGTCTGCACACCATTCCGGTGACGTTCGCCGAAGAGTTGGCACGCTCAGTGCGCATGCAAAAGAAAGTGGGTATCACCAGCCACTTGGTGGTGATGACCTTCAATGGCGAACACCGCGAAGAAATACCAACGCAGTTTTTGCGCATCAAACGCGGGCTGGATTTGTATTGGCAGACCTATGTGAACGGCAACCCCGTCTTGGTAATTTTGATGCCGTTTGCATCCGCCTCCGCCAAAGACGGGTTTTTTGAGCGCTTCGAAGAGTGGCTGCAAAGTACCTTTGGTGCTGATTCGGACAAATTGCACATCCAATTTCGGGTGATTGATATCTCGCAAGAAGACCCGATGCCAGCCCTTGAAAAGGTTATGCAGCGATGAGCAGCGCCTACTGGGCTTGGGGGGCGGTGCTGGCAGACTTTGCACTGTTTTTTGGCCCCTTACCGCAATCCGCATCCACCACCGCGTTTGTGGCAATCTGGTTGTTGCATGGCATCACCTGCGCCATCTTGGCCACCAGTTGCCTGGTATTTATGCCGTCAAAAGGCCGCCAAGCGTTGCGCGCAACATGGTCGCTGTTCTTTTGCTTTGCCATGATTGCCCCGGTGTTGGGCTCGCTGAGTATTTTGCTCATTACCCACACCACCCTGCGCCGCGCGCTGGACAATCACCTGCATGCCAAGCCGCGTTCCGTTGAGTTGCCCGAATTTGAGGTTCGTTCCCGCAAAACCGGGCGTGCGGGCCAAGGCGCCATCCGCTCACGCTTGATGCACGATGTGCCGGCCAAAGTGCGCATGCAGTCGCTGTTGACGCTGCAGGCCGTCCCGGGCCGGGTTGCCAACCCTATCTTGGAAGAATTGCTGGGTGATGACAGCGACGACGTTCGCCTCGTCGCCTTTGGCATGTTAGAGGCCAAGGAGAAGAAGCTGTCGGTGCACATCCACGAAGAGAAAAACAATTTGGAAAAATCGCTTTCTGGCCGCGCCCGCTACGACTGCCTTCGCCATCTTGCCGAATTGCACTGGGAGCTGACCTACGCTGGCTTGGTGCAGGGCGGGCTGATTGCCCACAACCTGAACCAAGCATGGGAATACATCGAAGCCGCCCTGGCCATGGACGAAAACCACGAGTGCGGCGTCTTGTTTTTGAAGGGTCGTATCCTGCTCGCCCAAGGCGCATTCGAGCCCGCCTATGCGGCGCTGGACGAATCCATGCGAATGGGGCAATCACAGGCATCTGTGCTGCCTTACTTGTCCGAGTTGGCATTTCAGAAGCGGGACTTCTCCCAGGTGCACGCCCACATGCGCACGCTGGCGCCATTGCATGTGGCTGCACGCACGCAGGCCATTGTTGATTTTTGGAGCGGGCGTGAAAACGTCCTGCATTTCCGTGACCGCCGAATCCTCCAGCACATCTGAACCTTCCTTTCCGCGCGCCGACACGGTCGACGTGCTGCTGTTGCTCGAGGGTACGTTCCCCTACGTGGCGGGCGGCGTCTCCAGCTGGGTGAACCAAATCATTCGCGGCTTTCCTGAGCTACGTTTTGGCGCCGTGTTTATTGGCAGCCGCAGGCAAGATTACGGCGAAATGCGCTACACCCTGCCCGACAACCTAGTACACCTCGAGACGGTGTACCTGTACGAAGACTTGGAGAAATCACAAGCCCGCCCCACAAAAGTCAGCGCGGATAAGGCCGCAATGGCCGACGTAAAAACCATGCACGACCTGTTGCATACCAATATTCAAAACCCAGAAGCGGGCCGCCTATTTGCCAGATTGATGAACCAAGCCTGTCCCCATGGCAAGCTCAGCCTAGAAACGTTTTTGCACAGCGAAGCGTCGTGGAAACTGATCAAAGACGGCTACCGCAACTACAGCACCGATCCATCTTTTGTGGACTATTTCTGGACTGTGCGCACCATGCATGCACCGTTTTGGCAGCTACGCGATGTAGCCGGTCGCTGCCCGCAGGCGCGCATTTACCACGCGGTGTCTACCGGCTATGCCGGCATTCTTGGCGTATTGCTCAAGCACCGAAACCCGCGCCCCTTCATCCTCAGCGAACATGGTATTTACGTCAAAGAACGCAAGATCGACCTGTACCAAGCGCAGTGGATCAAAGACAACCGCGGTGTATTTGAGCGCGACCCCTCGCAGGTGAGCTACTACCGCCAGCTTTGGATTCGCTTCTTTGAACACCTGGGTTACCTGACCTACCAAGCCTGCAACCAAATCGTCGCGCTATACGAGGCTAACCGCCAGCGCCAGCTCACCGATGGTGCGCCACCGGAGCGCACCATCAACATCCCCAACGGTGTGGACGTCAAACGTTTTGGCGCACTGCGCCCACTGCGTGAGCCCGGCATCCCCGCTGTCCTTTGCCTGATCGGGCGAGTGGTGCCGATCAAAGACATCAAAACTTTTGTGCGGGCCATGCGCACGGTGGTGGACCGCATGCCTGAGGCCCAGGGCTGGATTGCCGGCCCCGAAGAAGAAGACCCAGATTACGCAGCCGAATGCCACGAACTGGTAGAGCGCCTTAATCTGCAAGACAGCGTCAAATTTTTGGGCTTTCAAAAGCTTGACGACCTCCTTCCCAAAGTGGGGTTGGTAGTCCTTAGCTCCATCAGTGAAGCGCTTCCCTTGGTCATTTTGGAGGGCTACGCCGCTGGTGTACCCACAGTCAGTACCGATGTTGGGTCTTGCCGGCAACTGGTCTACGGGCTGGCGGGCGAAGACGAAGCCATTGGACCGTCCGGGCGCATCGTGCGTATTGCAGATCCTGACGCACTGGCTGCCGCCTCACTGGAACTGCTGTGTGACCCCGTAGCATGGGAGAGCGCCAGCCAAGCCGGCGTCATACGGGTTGAAAAATACTATGCCCAGCACATGCTGTTTGAGCGCTACCGGGCGCTATACGACGAAGGCTTTGCATGGCAGGCATAGGGTTCGAGCTACGCAAACTGCTGGCCAAGAAGTCCTATACGGGCGTACTTCAGGCCTACACCTACGCGGGAATCATCGCATCCGGACCCTGGGTTCTGTCCATACTGGGCATCATGCTCATTGGTCTGTTGAGCATCGGTGTGGTGGTGCCACAGATGTTGATCGCGCAGTTTCAGGTGACTGTGACCTACCTGTTCATGGTTTCTCTGGTGCTGACTGGGCTTGTGCAGCTGTCTTTCACACGTTTTGTGGCCGATCGCATTTTTGCCAAAGACGAGGCCGCAATCCTGCCCAACTTCAATGGCCTGTTGATGGTCGCTATCGCCGTCAGTCTACTGCTAGCCTGGCCGGTCGTGCTGCTCGGATTTCCGGGGCAGACCGCACTTTACAAAACCCTGTTTGTCATGGGCTTGGCTAACCTGTCGGCCTTGTGGGTCGCCACCGTGTTTTTGACCGGCATGAAGCACTACAAGGCTATTTTGCTGATCTTCTTTTTTGGCTATGCCGCAACCATCGTGATGGCGCTGTTTTTTCGGCGTTTCATGGGTATGGAGGGCTTGCTGCTGGGCTTCGTGGTCGGGCACTTTTTGCTCTTGGCCGGCATGATTTGGCTGGTGTACCGCACCTACCACTCTGACCGATTCATCGCCTTCGAAATTTGGAACAAAGGGGCCATGTACCGCAGCCTCATGGCCACCGGCTTCTTCTTTAACCTGGGCGTTTGGATCGACAAGATCATCTTTTGGTACACCCATGGCACCGGTCAGCAAGTCATCGGTCCGCTCAATGCGTCGGTGATTTATGACTTCCCAATCTTTTTGGCGTACCTCACGGTTATCCCGGGTATGGCGGTGTTTTTGGTCCGCATCGAGACCGACTTTGTGGAGTACTACACCAAGTTTTACGACGCGGTGCGCGAGGGCGCGACCCTGGAATACATCGAACGCATGCGCAACCACATGGTGTATTACGTGCAGCGCGGCCTGTTTGACATTGCCAAGATTCAGGCCATTACGGTGCTGGTCACCTTTGTGCTGGGCGAATCGCTGCTGAACTGGATGGGCATCTCCACGCTGTATTTGCCCCTGCTGTATGTGGACGTGGTCGGTGCAGGCCTTCAAGTGGTCATGCTGGGAATCCTCAACGTGATGTTTTACTTGGACCTGCGCCGCGACGTCGTGTTGCTGACCGCTACGCTGCTGGTTACCAATGCGGCGTTCAGCGTCCTCTCCATTTACCTGGGTGCCGCGTGGTTCGGCTACGGGTTTGCGTTGGCCATGCTGGTAACCGTGTTGGCCGGGGTGTGGATTTTGAACCGGCGCCTTGAAGCGTTGGAGTTTGAAACCTTCATGTTGCAGTAATTCGCAGCCAACGTGGCTTGAAATTGTTGCCAATGGGGCCATCTGTAAGGGCAAAGAGGACCCACCATGCTTGATGCCCACCACATCGTTTGCCCCCATTGCCACACCACCAACCGCGTCAAAGCATCGGACCGCAGCAACGCGCCCGATTGCGGCAGTTGCCAAAAACCCCTGTTTGTCGCCCACACGGTTGCCCTGGACGAGGCAGCGTTTGACAAACACATCACCCGCAACCAAATCCCCGTGTTGGTAGACTTTTGGGCGCCGTGGTGCGGCCCGTGCCGCCAGATGGCACCGGCGCTAGAGCAGGCAACCGCACAGCTGGAGCCACAAGTAAGGGTGGCCAAAGTTAACACCGAAGAGGCCCAGTCGCTGGGCGCGCGGTTCAATATCCGCAGCATTCCCACTTTGGCGCTGTTTGTAGGCGGGCGCGAAGTAGCCCGTCAGGCAGGCGCCATGGGGGCGGCCGACATCGTGCGCTGGACCCAGTCACATTTGCGGTAACGCACTGGTAACCACATATCAATTCTGCGCGGTACGATGGGGCATGCCCAAGCCCGCCGACCGCACCAACCGCCCCTGGGGCTGGTATGAAACCGTCTCCGAATCTGCCGACAGCAAAATCAAACGTATCTGCGTGCTGCCGGCGCAGCAAATAAGCCTGCAAAAACACCAGCACCGCGCCGAGCACTGGGTTGTCGTTCAAGGGGT
>JBBRNS010000105.1:0-12479 GCA_038230175.1 Burkholderiales bacterium | reverse complement strand
GAAGTGCACGCGCAGCATGGTGTGCAGAGAAAACGGTGGACGCCCGGTGCGCCCTTCTGGGTAGTAGGGGGCAATGCGTGCGACTAAATCGTTCCATGGAACAACCATTTCCATTTGCTCGAGGAATACCTGCTTGCGGGTCTTCTTCACGCTGAGTTGGAGGTTCAAGGTGGCTTGCTTCATGCTATGTATTTTATAGCAATGCAGCGTTTTTTTGGTGAACTACTGACATAAATGCTTGGGAGTTATGCAGAGTTTCCTTAACTCCCAATCAATTTTTCACCTCGGTGGGTGGTACTGATTGGCAGAATTCAGTCAACCCGTATCAACAAAAATTGCGGCATCAAAAAGCGCATGCCGCTCGGCACCAGGCCTTCAAGCCAGCGCCAGCAACACCAAACAGACCATTGTGACCGCCACACTGCCAATTTCAGCGGCCGTCATGGAGCGGAATCGGCGCACCACCAGCGTGATGAGCGGGTAGAGCGGAATGCCGCCCAACCAGAGATGCAATGGCTTGAGGCACACATTAAACAGCCCCCACCACCAGACCAGCTGCGCAAAAAATCCCCAAAACTCGGCGCGTGATGTGTGGCTGTGCATATCCGCTGCGCGCAGCCAACCCCGCGCCACCGTTTGCCACCAGGTAAGGTCTTCGGCATCCAGCAATTGGTGAAGTACATGGAGCGCCCCTATTCCGAAACCCATGGGGCCAATCACCACCGCAAACAACGCCAGCCCCGTAAAAATAGGGCTGTCGTAGCCCGACCCACCGGTCAGACCGAACCGGACCATACCCGACGCAAACAGTGCGCTAAGGGTCGCCAAAGTTCCAATCCCCACTGCGAATGGCGGCACCCCCGCGCGCAGCAGTCCGCGCCCAATACCGAACAGCGCCAATGCAACCAGCGTGGCGCCTAAATACCATTTCATCTTTTCCCGCACGGCAGGCCAACCATCGTTCGGGCTTAAGGTCCATTTCTGCACGATGGGCGCACCCAACGGCGTTAGCGCTGGCTTCCAGCGTCGGCCCACCTCCTCTAGCGATACCTGGTAGCGTTTGCGCCAGTCACCGCTCTGAGCCGTCACAGTCCCCAACGCCCACTCTAGATGGTTCAAGCGTTTGCGGCTATCAAATTCATGGGAAATGATTTTTGGTGTTTCAACCCCTTTTTTGGCAGCCACAATCATTGACGGAAGTCGCTCTTTCCAATAGGTACCCACAGGGGCTGCCTCGCAAACCAGGGGTCGCGTCTGAGCGCCTGGCTCCAGCATCAAAACCTCATCCGCCTTGATATTGCCTTCTGGTGGCGGCACTCCATCCCAGTTGCAGGAAAAGGTGAGACCGCCGCGACCGGTGCCTGCATCACCGCCCCACACCATGTCAGGACGATGGATGGGAAGCGGCAAAGCGGACTTGTTGACCAAACGCAGTGACAGCATGAATTCGGTTTGACCGGTGCTGGATTCAGTCGCCCACAGCCCCGGGGCGACTGGCCGCATGTAGCGGTTGATGACCGAAAAGTAGGGGGTCGCGCTATCGGCATCCGGCCAACGCACTTCCAGCCCTTTGGCATAGGCCGATTGCCACGTAGCGACAAACTCGGGGTACAGCACATCGGGGCGGCTTTTGCCCTGCTCGATTGCCGCCGCAACGCTATTTTTGGGTAGCTGAGCTGCCGCCGAACCGCCCAGTTGCTCCGCATAGCGGTGCAACAACTCACGCCGCAGGGCGTCTACATCATCATCCGTTGCCCCGGTGTCTTTCAGCAGCCCCACCAAAAAGTAGGCCTGCACCGGGTCAGCGCCGATCGGGGTCTCGCGCAGAGCTGCGGCAAAAGAGCTTTGCCCAGTCAGCTTGGCGGCGAGCGCGCCATGCTGCAGCAGAAAGAGACTTATCAGCACGGCGAGTAGTTGTCGGATCATCGTCGTAAAGTTTTCCTGATTAGTGGCTTTGGCTAGCGCCGATTCTCGCGCAGCAGGCGCATAGGCGTTACATTGGTAGGAATCGGGCATTGGCGACCCGGGCCCTCAACATAAGGAAACTGAAATCATGCACTTTGGATTCAACGGACTCATTGGTTTGCTGGTGCTCGCTGGGGACATTTGGGCCATTCTCAATATTTTTCAAAGCTCAGTCTCCAACGAGAAGAAACTGATTTGGATCGTCGCTGTGGTACTGCTGCCTGTTCTGGGTTTGGTGCTGTGGTACTTCCTCGGACCGCGCAACGGAAGGTCTAGCTAGCGGCTGTTGGAACGTATTAGACGACCGAATGTGGGTCGGCGCAACGTTGACCTTGTTAGCGGCTTCGCCGGTCAAGCCTCTTACGGGCTCACGCCCCAAAGCTCAGACCTTAACGCGAAACGCCCAATAGTCTGGGCGGCTTTCCCTCTCGCACTTTGCCCGCTTCGAGCCCACTGTCGCAGACGGCACGGATACTGGCGGTTTGGGGTTAGGTGTAGTCACTCGCAATTTGAAATCGAAGCACTGGTCAGTTTCGGGTTGCCGCCTTTCGCCGCGACAAGTCTCACTATCCCAATGGGCCAACAGCTGCCACCGTTAAAAAGCGTATTGGTTCACCGGATTGGACCCGAGCTGGTCAGCGGAATATGCACTTTGGCTTGCGCCTTTTGACGCTACAGCTTCTGGTTCAACGCTTTTTCGATGGCTGTGACAATGTTCACGTTGTCGGGTGGCACGTTGCTTGAAAAGCTGGCCACCGGCTTACCGCTGCGGTCAATCAGGTACTTGTGAAAGTTCCATGACGGAGCGACCCGGGTAGCGGCAAAAAGGTTCTCATACAAGAGGTTGCGTTTGGGGCCGACCACCTCGGACTTGGCAAACATCGGGAACTTCACGCCATAGGTGTTAAAGCAAAAGTCGGCTATTTCTTTACCGGAGCCTGGCTCTTGCTTGCCAAAGTTGTTGGATGGAAAACCCAGCACCACAAAGCCCTGATTTTGGTATTTGGCGTACAGGGCTTCCAACCCCTCGTACTGCACGGTAAAGCCACAGTAGCTGGCCGTGTTGACCACCAGAATAACCTTGCCCGCGTATTGGCACAAACTCTGCGGCGTGTCGTCTTGCAGGCGGGCAAATTCGTGTTGCAGCGTGGCCGGGCATGCGCCAGAAGCGGCAGGGTGTGCGGACGCTTGGGGCACCGGGTTTGGCATTGGCAACTTGGGCGATTGCGCCAGAGCGTCAATGGCCCACAGCGCGGCTGTCGCCACGGCCAGCCAGTATTTTGGCCGCGCTGCGACAGTGAGAGGGGTTGGGGAATGGGAGCTGGAATGGCGCATAAATACCTAACAGTATAAGTTTGTACGTTATAGTATATTTTAATACTAAATATTTCATTGTTAGCGCTTCGGTGCAAACCAAAGCAAGAGGATCAACCCATGCAATCACTCCCGCACGGCTACCAAGCGTTGGTCATTGGCGGATCCGGAGCGCTGGGCTCAGCGCTGGCCAGCCAACTTCGGCGCGATCCACGCTGCGGGAACGTGGTGGCAATCGGCCGCAATACCCAGCCCGCGATCGATTTCAATGACGAGGCCACCGTGGCGCACGCTGCGGCGGAAATCGGGGCTCTAGGCCCCTTGCACCTGGTCATTATTGCCACCGGCACCTTGCACGGGAACCATGGTCTGCCCGAGAAGCGACTTGCGCAGCTGAATTACGCGCAGATGGAGTCCAGCTTTCGTATCAATGCCATGGGGCCAGCCCTTGCCATGGCGCATTTCACACCGCTGCTGGACCGAAGCAACCGCAGCGTCTTTGCGGTGCTGTCGGCCAAAGTGGGCAGCATTGGTGACAACCGTTTGGGCGGCTGGTACAGCTACCGTGCCTCTAAAGCAGCGCTCAACATGTTTGTCAAAACCGCTGCCATTGAAGTGGCGCGTACCCATCCGCATGCGGTAGTGGCCGCGCTGCACCCTGGTACCGTGGACTCCGCCTTATCAGCGCCGTTTCGGGGCGCTGAGATTGGCCGAACACCCGCGCAGGCAGCGGGTGAATTGCTGCATGTTCTGGACGGGTTGGAGCCAGAACAGACCGGCAACTTTTGGGCGTATGACGGTCAAAATTTGCCATGGTAGTGCACACTGAGCTGCTCCAGAACGCCATGGGCGCCGCGCTGGTGAGCCGGTAATTTGTTTCAACTTTCTGCTTTGAATGCATACCATGTTGGCTATCAAAAGACGATATGACGCAATACTCGGTCTACTGGCAATCGTTCTGGCAACGCTTGGCTGTGTTGGCACATCCGGGGGCGAGGTATCGGTCACTGAGGGGGTGCCTTTTTGTACGACCGGCCCATTCGGCGCGAAACAAACTTTGCTACTGGACATTGCCCAACCCAAAGGTCAGTCACAGGCCCTGCCGGTGGTACTGATGGTGCATGGCGGAGGGTGGGCTGGTGGGTCTAGAGCCGACTACCGATACATGATCGACGCGATAGCCGCTCAGGGGATGGTGGGGGTCAGCATCGATTACAGGCTTGCACCGCAAAACACTTTTCCAGCGCCCCTGCAAGATGTGAAATGCGCGGTGCGGTGGATTCGAGAAAATGCAGCCAAGTACCAGATGGATACCAAGCGTGTCGTTGCCATGGGCGGCTCTGCGGGTGCGCATTTGGTCGCGCTCTTGGGTAGCACTGCGGGCATGCCTGAGTTTGAAGGGTCTGGGGGGTATGCGAATCAGTCAAGCCATATTGACGCAATGGTGTTGCACGCCGGGCCATACGACCTGGGACGCGTCGTTCGGCAAGCACAGGCTCAGCCGACGGCGCAATCCAAACTGGGCGTTCAAGCGGTGCACATGCTGCTTGGTGGTAACAATGATCCCGAGTCGCAGGCCTACCGATTGGCAAGCCCTACGACCTACGTCAGCCAAAACACTGTGCCCACGTTGCTCATACATGGGCGCAAAGACACCCTAGTGCCGTTTACTGAGGCAACACAGATGCATGCATTGATACAGTCAAAACATGTACCCAGCAAAATCCTACTCATAGACGACGCGGGTCACGGTGATTTTGGTGCGAATCCTGGCCCGATTGTGTTGGACTTGATTGCCTTTTTAAAAGGTGGGTGACGCCGTTTTGTATTTGTTATACATTTGCGCCACGTTCCAATTGGCGCGTAAATCATCAACCTTAAAAAGCGAGACTAAACATGAATAAGCTTCTGTCGATTTTGATTGCTGGATCTTTTGCAGTTATTGGTTCAACGGCTTTCGCAGCCTCCCATGGTGGCGCGATGAAAGATGGCGACAAGATGATGGCCGATTGCAAGGACAAAGCCAAAATGGAAAAGATGGACGACAAGATGAAGGCTGAGTGCAAGAAGATGATGGAACCCAAAAAAGACGAGATGAAAAAGTAATCGTCTTTCGGTGTCTGCACACAATCGGGCTTAGGCCCGATTTTTTTTGCGAAATGGTGGCTGGATAAACGCCCTCGAATTGTGTGCAGCTTACCCAGTCTTTCGCTATAAAAATAATAGCTGCTTGCGCACAGTATCCGAGGGCTAGAGGCTGATTCGGCTTAAAAATCAGCCCTTGTTGAGCTTGACCAAGTCCTCCCGCACCAAGCGCACAATCAGCCGGTCCAAGGTGTCCACGCCGTAGTTCTGCACATCGTGCACCGTCTCGCGGCCGGGGCCGCTACTGGGGTTGTGGGCATCGTCGTAGGTCAAGAACACAAACTTTCCGCCGGTGTACTGTGCCATTTGGCGTTGGATGTATTCACCTTGTTTATCCAGCCCGCTGGCGCCCACGCTGAAGATTTTGATGCCCTTGCCCAGTGCGGCCACCATACCCTCGTCATATTGTGGGCCTCCGTAGTCCAGGTGGGGCGGTGCATCCGCAATCAAAAACACCATGCGGGTGGTGCCATTACCGCGCCAGCTTAAAGAATGAACCGTGTCGTGCAGGGCCTCGCCCATGGCCTCGGGGTAGTCACCACCGCCACCGGCTTGCAATCGGTTCAGTGCGCCTTGAAAAGCGCCCAGGTCGTTGGTGAAGTCATGGCTGCGGATGAGAAACGCATCCCCTTTGTCACGGTAAGCCACCAAGCCAAAACACAGGTCAGGCTTGGCGGGCAATTGGGCTACTTCGCTTGCGATGGTGCGCACCGTGGCTTTGAGCTTGTCGATCTCATCGGCCATGGAGCCGGTGGCGTCAATCAAAAACACCAGGTCCAACTGGGCACGCTGCTGCGGGGCGGCATCTAGCGTGACCTCTACCGCGCTTTTTTGGCCGCGTTGCAAAAAGCCAGTGGCCTGGGCGCTGCCCCAGCGGCCGGGCTTGCGCACACTGACTTGGTAGGTGCTGGCGTGGCTGGCGTCAAATGCGTTGGGGGACACCCAGACCTGGCCACCGGCGTCGGTGCGGGCCCACATCGCGCTGCCGCTGGGGGCTTGCACCCGCACTTCGGCGTCGGGCACCGTGCGCCCGGCCTTGTCGCGCACCTGCAGCAGGTAGCGCTCGGCCACGTCTACCTGGCGGTGGGCCACCTGGGTGCGGTTGCGAAACGCCAGGTAGTCGCCAAAGTTGGCGTTGTCGTCCACCACGCCGGCGGTGACGGGGCCCAAGGTGTTTTGGCGCTGCACAGTGGCGCCGCCGACATGCCCCGAGGAAGATGCCACGGCTTTTTCTTCGGCCCAGTTCTTCGCAGCCATGGCCGGTGCGGCCGGGGCGTCGGACCGGGCAGCAGACGCAAGGGCTGGCTCGGCCATTGGGGCGTCTTTGCGGTATTCGCTTTCGGCGCGTCCACCGGCGCTGGCGGTGTCGGATAAGCGCTCGGGCGCAACGTCATGGCGGCGCTCTTTGGTTTTAGAGAGCGCTCCGTCGGCCGCGGGCCATGCGCCGTCGTCAACGTTGTCGCCTTGGTTGGCGTTGCCAGGTACCTCGCGGGTACGCAGGTGTCGGGCACAGTTCGTGGCAGTCGGTGCATAAAAGTTGGGTCGCGTGGCCGTGGGCTGGGTGGCTGGTGGTGCGGTTGGGGCCCAGCCATCGGGCGTGGGGACGCTGGTCGCACCCGCCGTGCAGCCCAGCAATTGCGAGCCAATGACCAAGCACACCAAGTGCCGCTTAAAAGGAAGATTGCGCATGGGGTTCTCCAAAGTGGGGTTGTCAAAAATTGCATGTCACAGGGCTTACACGTGCCGCGCAGGCCAACGGGGTTAAACCGTTTGCAAAATTTTTAAAATAATTTTTGACCCCGTTGGGCAACCCCGTGCGTATAAGCCAGTGGGAGAATGGCGCGATGCATTTGCAAGACTTGGACGACGACGCACTCATGCTGGCTTATGCGGCCGGGCAGGATGCCGCGTTTGCGCAGCTGTACCAGCGCCACGAAAGCGCGCTGTTTCGCTTTGTGCGCAGGGTGCTGGGCCATGCGCTGTCGGGGCAGGCTGACGAGGCCTTTCAAGACACGTGGATGAAGATCATCGCCGCACGCGCGACCTTTGAGCCGGGTGCGGCGCGCTGGAAAACCTGGGCCTTTGCGATTGCCCATAACACTTGCCTGGACCGCCTGCGCAAAAGTGGGCGCGAGGTGGTGTTGAGCGGCGGTGAAGGCGATTCCTTTGCGGACGGTGAGGCACCAGACGCGCTGGAGTGGCTGCAAGCCGAACTCGGCCACAGCAGCCCCAGCAGCGAAGACACCGCCCACTGGCGTGCTGCGGGCCAACAACTAATGCACTGCCTAGACCAATTGCCCCATGCCCAGCGGGTGGCGTTCTTGATGCACCATGAAGACGACTGCACCTTGGCCGAAATTGCTGCCGCCCTGCAGGTGGCGGCCGAGGCCGTCAAAAGCCGCCTGCGTTACGCCATGGCCAAGTTGCGCGGTTGTATGGGGAGCTACCTAGACGGCTTTCAAGCCCAAGGGGGCGCTGCATGACCGACCCGTCCAACCAGCGCCCCGCAGGCGGCGACACAGACCCTGGCGCCATGGTGCGCGACGCGCGCTTGGCCCAAGCCCTGCGCCACATGCCAGACGCCCATATGCAGCCCAGTGCACAAACCCGTCAAGCGGTTTTGCAAGCAGCCTTGAAGGCTGCGGGTGCGGGACGCGTAGTGCCACCTAGCGCGCCGCGACGCTGGTGGCACCGCTGGGTGGGTCAATCGGGTCAACCCCGCCACAGTGTGCCCTGGAGCGCTGCTTTGGCCAGCGTTTTGGTTGTGGGTTTTGTGGCGGTGCTCTGGCAAGGCCAGGAGGTGCCGGATGCAGAACCCGACCGTGCGCAGCCGCAGCGCAGTGCTGCCGTGCAGCCCGATACCGCCGCAACGCCCACGCTGCAGGTTCCGGCCCCAGCCCCCGTCGTCGCCGACGCACTAAAAGACAAGGCCAAGAAGAAGAACGATGCCGTGCTGGGGCGCACCAGCGCACCGCGCCAAGAGGCTGTAGCCCCAGCAGCGGCGGTGGCTGAGATGGCGCAGGCCCAGCGGCGCTTGGACGCCCCCGCCGCCAACAGGGCGACGCTGCCCGCTGCCGCCGTCGATCGAACCGCATCGGTGGCCGATACAGCCGCCCAGGCCCCGGCCCCCAGCGCAGCACCCGCCCGCAGTCGCGCTGAAGAGCGCGTGGTGGCCAGCCGCACTATGGTTGCAGAAGCTGCATCGCCAGTGGACGTGGTGTTAACGGTGGGCGCCGAGCAGACAACAGTGCCGCTTGCCCAGGCTGGCGCGCTGTTGGCGCAACTGCGTGGGCTGCCGTTTGCGGCGGCGCCGTTGGCTGCAGCCCCCTTGTCCGCTAAGCCAGTGGCCGCCGGGGTTGCTGCCGAAGTGGCGGTCGCCAAGTCCTCTGGCGCCGTAGCTGCGCCACAGGCCAAAGCCATGTCGCCTGCGCCAGAGGTGTTGATGGTAGAGCTGCCGGGCCAGGGCCGCTGGGTAATTTCTCCCTACCAAGTACGCTACCAGCCTTTGGTGCAGGTGGCCGGTGGGGGTGCGGTAGCCGCTGAAGCGGGTAGCCAAGCAAAGGTCAGCGCCCTGACTGCCGCGCAGTATGCAGACCTGCGCCGCAGGATGCTGGAATTGGGCCAAATCCGGTAGGGCGCTACACCGATATTCTGGTGGGGCGCTAGGGCGATTGCGTGCTGGCAAAGCGGTAGGTGTTTTTGCCAGCGTTTTTGGCGCAATACATGGCGCTGTCGGCGCATTTAAGCAGTTCGCGAGCGCCCAGTGCATCGTGCGGCATCACCGCAATGCCGATCGAAGTGCCCACGCGGGCAACCTGGTCGTTGTAGGCAATGGGTTCGCCCACCACGGCAATGATGCGCTGCGCAATGGCTTCGATTTCTTCGCAGTTGGCAGGGCCGTCCAGCATCACCACAAATTCGTCCCCACCCAGGCGGGCCACCGTGTCAGCCTGGCGAAGCAGTTTGAGCAAGCGCGAGGCAATGACCTTGAGTACGGCGTCGCCGGCGTCGTGCCCCAAGGTGTCGTTGACCCCTTTAAACCCGTCCAGATCTAGAAACAGCAGCGCGACCAAGCGTCCTGAGCGCGCGCTGGCATGGATCAGTTGGCCCAGGCGCTCCATTAGCAGTGCGCGGTTGGGCAAGTCGGTTAGCGGGTCGTGCAGCGCCCGGTGGGTGTCGATTTGTTGTTGGTGCCAGCGTGTGGTCATGTCCTCGAATACAACGGCCCAGCGGTCCGGCAGCCCGTTGGTACCCGGTATTAGCGACGCACTGTGCTTCATTACAAATGCGGCCCCCCAATAGTTGCGGCACCAGGCTTCCCCATCGGCAAAACGGTGTACCTGTCCTGCGTCGTCAATGGCGCGGCTGTGGGCGTCTTGCGCGTACAGGGTTTCCATGAAATTGCCCGGGCGGCCGATGGCCTCGTCTGAGGGGAACCCAGTGATTTGGGTAAACGCCGGGTTCACCAAGGTGATTCGCCCTTTCGCATCAATGACCATGATGCCATTGGCTGACGCCTTGACGATGGCAGCCGAAAGGCGCATTTCGCTTTGGGCCGCCACTATGCTGGTCACGTCGTTGATCAGTGCAAAAAAACCGGCAACCGAGCCGTCGGCCTGCATGTCGGGGATGTAGTTGGCGATCTTGAAGCTCTGTGTTCCGCTTTCGCTGGTCAATGTTTGCTCGAAAACCTGGGGGGTCCCGGCCAGCGCTTGCAGCGCATAGTGCTTGCGCTCATCAAAGCCTTGTACTCCCAGCAGTTCTTGCATCGATTTGCCCTGCACGGTTTGAGGCTGTCCGACAAACGACTGCATATAGGCCGCATTGGCAAACTGGCAGCGCAAATCTTGGTCCCAATAGCCAATCAGGCTGGGTACTGCATCGGTGATGGTTTGCAAAAACCGTTTTTGGGCGGTCAATTCGGTTGCAGAGGCCTGCGCCCGGTTGCGTGCAGTAATGACTTCTGCTTCGAATTTGGCTCGCTCCAATGCAGGCATAAAAACCCACCAATAGGTTGCATGGTCGGCATATGTCCCGCGTCTGCAGTTCAGGAGCACACCAATGCGCTGGGCCGCCGGGCCCGTGAGGGTGAGTGAAATCTCCGAAACACTCCCCTCTTTGTGCAAAAGTGGAAAAACATGGGTTTGTAAAAAGATGCGCCCTGCAGGGGGGAATACATCTTCGACCAGCAGTTGCTGCGCATCGGTGTTGCCAAGCCCGGTTAGCTCGGAAAAAGACGTGTTGATAAAGAGAATGCGACCGGACAAATCGCTAATGAGCAGGGCGCACGGCAGGTGCCCCAGCAATTCGGCGATCAACGCGGCGCTTTGCATGCTCTTGCGTTGGGCGTGGGTGCTATTGAGTGGCGCGTTGTGCGGATAGGTATTAGGCCGGTGTGGCTAAATAGCTTTGCATGGCCTGGATCACCAAGTCCGGGTGGCTCATGTGGCTGCAGTGGCCCGTCACATCTAACACCTGTAGCGTGCTGCCTTTCAGGTGCTGGTGCATGTATTGGCCCACGCCCACCGGTGCCAAAGCGTCGCGCGCGTGCTGCAAGATCAGAGCAGGCCGTGCCACCTTGGGCAAGTCGGCCCGGTTGTCGGCAAAAAACGTAGCCTGGGCAAACACCCGGGCCATCAGCGGGTCGGTGGAGCAAAAGCTATCCGACAGTTTGTGCGTGGTGGTGCCCTCTGCAGTTTCACCTGCTACTACCGGTGCCAAGTACTGGGCCCAGCCCATGTAGTTGTTCTCCATCAGCTCTAGTAAGCCCACCAGGTCCTCGCGCTCAAAACCACCGGTGTATTCGGGTGGGTGGTTCAAAAAGCAGGGTGACGGCCCAATGAGCACCAGGCGCTCAAACAAATCGGGGCGCGCAATGCTGGCCAAAAGCCCAATCGTGGCGCTGACCGAGTGGCCCACAAAAGTGACGCCGCTTTTTAGATTGAGCGCGTCGCAAACCTCGATCACGTCCTGCGCGTAGCCGTGCAAGGTGGCGTAGCGCTGGGCGTCCCACGCCGACAGGTCTGATTGGCCGCTGCCCACATAGTCAAACAGTACCTGACGGTGGGTCGTGGCAAAGGCCGGAGTGATTCGGTCCCACATCGATTGGTTGCAACCAAAGCCGTGGGCATAAAGCAACACGGGTCCTGCGTTGCCGAGCTGGTGCACGTTGTTTCGAGTGAGGGTATCCATGGCGGCTCCATTTTTATAGTCAGGGCAGTGGTTGGAAGTGTGCCTGCCCCAATAGCATTGATCAATATACCCCCAATGTCTCTTTAAACCACTAAAAGATGCGGTGCGATACTGCGCGCCATGCCCTTGCAGCCCGCACCGCCAACACCAGCGCTGATTCGTTTTAACAAGCCCTACGGCGTGCTCAGCCAGTTCACGCCTGAGGGGCGCTGGCGGGGGCTTAAAGACTTCATTGACCTGCCCGATGTCTACGTGGCGGGCCGGTTGGACGCCGACAGTGAAGGCCTGCTGTTGCTCACCAGCGACGGCAAGCTGCAAGCCCGCATTGCCGACCCCCGCTTCAAGATGGAAAAGACCTATTGGGTGCAGGTGGAGGGTGTGCCCAGCGAGGCCGCACTGGCTGCATTGCGCCAGGGTGTTGTCTTGAACGACGGCATGACCCTGCCCGCAAAGGCGCGCTTGCTGCAGCCACCCCCACCAGTGTGGGACCGGGTGCCGCCCATCCGGGTACGCCAGGCGATACCCACTGCATGGATCGAGTTGGTGATTAAAGAAGGGCGCAACCGCCAGGTGCGGCGTATGACCGCCGCCGTGGGTTACCCCACCCTGCGCCTGGTCCGCGCAGCCATTGGCCCCTACACGCTGGATGGCTTGGCACCGGGCCGCTGGCTGGGTGCAGCGATGCCCTGACGGTGTAGTTGCTATTAATATGTGAGCTGCTTGCGCACTATCGGCGAGGGCTAGAGGCCATTTTTACTTCAAAATAGTAACTACTCAGCTCACCAAGCCAACTGAGGCTGGGTAGGCTGACCGTTAAAAGTACTGATCAGGCACTCAAACAGGCAAGCTCCCTGCTTGCGCAT
>JBBRNS010000104.1:0-12822 GCA_038230175.1 Burkholderiales bacterium | reverse complement strand
TCATGACACCCTCCTGGACGGTAGTACCAATAACCGCAGTTCTGACTGCTCTTTTTGCTTTTGATATTTGTGCCACAGTTTTTGCTGTCTGGGCCGATTTCACGGCTTTGCCAACATTGGCAAAACCAAATTTGGTAGCGAATGCGGACATCAAACCAGAACCTATACCCGTGACCCCGCCCGTTGATGCGGCCTCGGTCTGGGTCATGCCTTTGTCGACGGCTTCACCATAACCCTCTGCCGCACCACGGGCCGTGTCCAAGCCGACATTGGCTATTTTTCCGACGCCGGGAACAAAATTAAGCCCAAATTGCGAAATCCTCCCAAGCGCATTAGCCGCCTGCGCACCCCAAAACAGAACATTCCAAGCATTCGCAGCCAAATTGGTAGTTGTCTGATCCCAGTCTAGCTGGCCTACCCGCGTTTCGATTTCTGATTTCTTCCTGAACCAGTCCTGAAAGGACAAGCCGGTGCCCTTTCTGCTGCCAGCCGCTTCCCAAGCGGCAAGCGCCTGGGGAGAGGCACCAAAACCTTCGCCCCCCCCGCCTCCGCCGCCCCTGCCGCCTCCAAGTTGGAGAGTGCCTTCAGAGTTCTGTGCCGCTGGATAGGAAAAGATATCTGCGCTAGCACCGCCACGGCCACGGCCACCGCCACCGCCACCGCCACCGCCACCGCCACTAGTCGCTTGTGCTGGCGGTACAAGCAAAGCGCAAAGGACTGCAATAGCAATAAAGTTAGGGAGGACGCGTGTATAGGCAATTTTCATAAGTTCTTCCAATCATTGCAGTCAGGTTAACCGCACAATTTCCGCAAGTGAGTCGACTGCTGATTCAGCATAGCGCCCCCTGCGACAGTTGATTTGACGCAAAGCAAATGACGCCGCTATAAAGCCCCTTTAAGCCGTTGTTCGACAGGGAAAAGGGTCGCGCAAAAAAACCAAGATCGACTCAAAACCGGAAATGAATGGCTGACAGATAGACACGGTTACTACACTTTTGGCAGCTCCCCCCACAGACTCCAAGTCGGCTAGCGGCCTATTTTTTATGCACCGTTAGCGAACCCGGCAGCGCCAACCTAGACCCGTTTGTATTTCTGCATGGGAAAGCGCAAAGCAAGAGACTCATGCCCAAGCCCCATCCCGTGCCAGGCGAATGCCAGAAAACTGCCAGCTGCGCCAGCGAGGAATAAATTGCGATAGGTCTGGCGTGAGTGGCCCACCGGGGTAGCGACCGACCCACTTCGCAACACATATTGATTCACCATGAACTTGCCGTTGTACCGCCTTCGGCGCAACGGGCTACACCCAGCTCCCACTCGGCCTCGGTCGGTAGGCGCGCGCCAGCCCAGCGGGCAAAGGCATCGGCCTCAAAATAAGACAGACGTACCGCAGGCCCTGCAAGCGAAACGCCATCCAGGTATTTGCCTGTTGCTGCCAATAGAGTGAGGCTTGCCGCGCCTGCAGGCAGCGTCAATCCTACCCCTCTGATAACCAATGAACGGAGTTGGCGCAGCCAACATCTTGCACAAAGACCAGGTACTCTGTGTTGCTGACCAGGTGCAATCGCAGCGCACACGCCTGAACAAAAACGCGGTGTGGTGTCAGCTCGTTGTCAAAACAAAAACTGGGCCCCATGTGGCCAATTTTCACCACACCGCCCGCCACTGGCAGCCAGCTTGGCGCTGCGCCCTGCGGCGACAAACTAGACGGCGTGGTGGCTGGCAAGGCATAACTGGGATACAACGGGCTGCAGGAGAACAGGTGTTTGAAGTCGGTCAGCATCAGCTCTTGGTGTTGCTGTTGGTGCTGCAGGACCAAGGTGACCAAGTCCCGTAAGGTGTCTGCTGGTTTTCCAGAGTCGATCAACCTCACCATGCGGGCATCCACATCGGCACGGTAGGCCATGACCTGGTCCAAAGACGGGCGGGTCAGCAGCCCGCGTTGGGTGCGCGGGTACTTGTCGCCCACCTGGTTGTAATACGAATTAAAAATAACCCAAAACGCCGGGTGAAAGGGTGTGAAAACCGCCTCATGGGCCTCCAACACAAAGGTCTCAAAAACCAAGTGGTGTGCGCCAGGTACCACTTGTCCGAGCTGGCGTCGGGCATGGACTGCGCGACGCAGTCTTCGTCAGACAAGGCCGCAACCAATCCCAGGCTGCGTGCACGCGTGGCGGTGTAATCGGCAATCAAAGTGGTCATGGAATGCACTGCGCAAGGGTCACCAATGATTTCTGGGGCACTATGGGCGCCACCTCAGAGGACTTTGACGCCTTTCCAAAACGCAACCCGGCCTTTGATGGCGGCGGCTTCTGGCGACGGCTCTGGGTAGTACCAAACCGCGTCGGGGTTCATCTCGCCATTCACGATTAGCGAGTAATAGCTGGCCTGTCCTTTCCAGGCGCACGTGGTCTTGTGGTTGCTGAATGTCACAAACTCCCGCTTGAGCGAACTCTCAGGGAAGTAGTGGTTGCCGTCGACGACCACCGTGTCGTCACTCTGGGCAATGATGGTGTCTTTCCAAATGGCTTGCATAGGGGGTCCAATCACAGTTAGTGGGTTAAAACAGTTGGATACGGTTTGAAGATTCACACCGCGGCCCAGTCTATTTCAAAGGCGTGGCCCTGTGGAATGGCGGGGGTATTCAATGTAGCCACGACGAGGACGATTCACGGCAAGAATTCCACCACCACGGTGCGCGACTCGGCGCGCCCTTGGTCATCCACCGCGCGCAGCACATAGGTGCGCGGACTGTCGGGCAACCAGGGCAAGGATTCACCCGGGGCGGCTTTGCCCACCAGCGCATCGTCGGCAAACCAAAATATTTGGCGCACACCCGGCGCGGCATCCCCCCGCAGGCTAATGGCTTGCGGCTTGCTGGTGCGCACCACATAACTCACACCGCGCAGTGGCGTCGCAATGGCGGGCGCGCTGTCGTTGGTCGATTGGCCTTGTGCCATCGCAGCGCCCGCTTTGCCGCCAGGTTCGGCGGCGGCGCTGCAATCGGGCGGCTGTGTTGTCGCGCGGGGCATGCCGGCTTGTTTGAACAGGCTTCGCATATCGCTGCCCCACTGCTCGACGACTTGCGGTGTTGCGTGGGGCTGCGGGCCGCAGACGGTTTTGCCGGTGCGGTCATCGACCCACACGGTGCGGTGCAGGCTGCTGGTTTGGATGGGCGACTTGCCAGCGATAAACCAGGTGGTGCTGCGCACGGGGCACAAGGCGTCGGGCAAACCGCCGGTGGCGGTACACACCTCCACTTGGCGCAGATTGGCTGGCTGCTGGGTCGCCATTTCACCCGGATCGAGTCGCTCGGCACGCAGGGCGTCCACTATGCGTAAAAACAAAGGCGCTGCGGCGTCGATGCCGATCAAGGCGGGGTTGCTACTGCCGTCAAAGTTGCCCAGCCACACCACCAGCACATGGCGACCAAACACGCCCGCCGTCCAGGCATCCCGATAGCCCCAGGAGGTTCCCGTCTTCCAGGCGATGGCGGGGCGTGCCGGGGACCCGGTGTCCGGGCGCGGGGTGTGGCGCAGCATGTCCAGGGTGATGAAGGCGGCTTCCTCACTGAGCAGTTGCAAAAAGTTTTGCGGGCTTTGTACCGGGGTTCTGTAGTGCAGCGCCTGGCTTTTGCCACCATTGGCAAGCGTGGCGTACATGCCCGCCAACTCCTCCAGGGTTACCTCACCGCCGCCCAGCACCAAAGCCAAGCCGTAATACGCTTCGCTTTGCATTCGCGCTACGCCAGAGAGCCTCATAAAGTCGTACAGGTCTGGCTTGCGCAGCCTGGCTGCCACGGCCACGGCGGGGATATTGCGGCTGCGGATCAGCGCGTCTTGCGCGGCAATTGGCCCGGCGAAACGCCCGTCAAAGTTCTCAGGCGAATAGGAGCCAAAAGACGACGGTGCATCTTTGAGCACGGTGCGTGGGTGCAGCAGGCCTTGGTCTAAAGCCAGCGCGTAAATAAAGGGTTTGAGGGTAGACCCCGGCGAGCGCTTGGCCAACGTGCCGTTGACCTGCCCGGCGATGGCGTCGTTGTGGTGGTTGGCCGACCCGATGACTGCGCGCACTTGCATGGTGCTGGCGTCTAGCAGCAAGACGCTGGCGTTGTTGATGCCGACATCGCTGCGGGTTTTGAGGTACTGGGCCAGCACCCGCTCCAGCGTGCGCTGCATGCGCAGGTCGATGGTGGAATGGATGGTGCGTGGCACCGGGTTCTGCGCCAGCAGCATGTCGGTGGCATGGGGCGCGATAAAAGGCAGTGCACTGCGCGCTGCGCCATCTAATGCCAACAGGGCGTCGGGTGCTTGGCGCGCGGCCTCGGGGTTGCGCTGCACCCAAGCTGCCAGCAAGCGCTGGCGGGCGGCCTGCAGCTCGGCATTGCGCCCGCGCTCTGCGATGCGTTTCACCGGGTTCTGCGGCACCACGGCCAGCGTCAGGGCTTCGGGCCAACTCAGGTCTTTAGCGGTTTTGTGGAAGTAAATCAGGCTGGCTGCGCCCACACCTTCAATGTTGCCGCCGTAGGGGGCGGTGTTGAGGTAGGCCTCAAAAATATCGCGCTTGCTGTAGCGCAGCTCTAGCCACAGGGCTGCTGCCATTTGCGCCAGTTTGCCGCCCACGCTGCGGCTGTCGATTGCGTAGAGGCGCCGGGCCAGTTGCATGGTAAGGGTAGAGCCCCCTTGGCGTCTGCCGCCGCTGGCGGTGCTGGCCACCGCGCGCACCAGTGCAGCGGGGTTGACGCCAGGGTGCCAGTAAAAGCTGCGGTCTTCGTAGGTGAGCACCGCGTCCACCAGCGTGGGCGACACCTGTGCCAACGGGGTCCACAGGCGGTATTGCTGGTCAGGCGCAAGGGTGAGGCGCAGCAACTCGCCCCCACGGGCGAGCACCGCGTGCGATGTACCGACCCGCTCGGCCAAGGGCGTGTGCCAGACAACCCTCAATGCTATTAAAACAATAGCTGCTTGCGCAAGTCCTATGAGGGCTAGACGCCAAAAAGGCTTCAAATTCTGGCGCACAGTGGGGGTTGGAGCTTAGGGCTTAACCGCCACCACCTTGAACACAGCCCCGGCCGAGCGCGAGAACACACGCCGGTCGTACATGGCTTCACCATAGGCTGCGGGCACCACAAATTCACCGATATTGGTGGCGCGCACTTTGTAGGTCATCTCTTGCACGTTGGTGCTGATGTCGCCATAGAACACCACCCGGTCTTCGTGCACATCGGCATAGGTCACGCCCCAATTGCCCTGCCCGCCCAAGCGGCGCTGCCAGGCTGGTGCGTCGGGGGTAGCGCCGTCGGTGCCGCCATCCGTCCCCCCACCCGCCCCCGTACCGCTGGCCGACTGCAGCACTGGCTCCAGCCCGCCGGGCAACACATCGACCAGGGCCACATTGGCGACCCCGGCTTTACCCAGCGAGCGCACCCGCACCCGCACGAACACCTCTTCGCCCAACGCAGCTTGGGTGATGGCGTTGCCTTTGGCGTCTACCACCTCGTGCACCACTTCCATGCCCTGGTTGGTGGCGGTGGTCGCTGCCGTGCGCTCATAGCCCTGCTCAGCCCAGGCGTAGTACAGCGGGAAGTCGCCCGCGTTGGTCAGGCGCAGTTTGGCGGCGTTGATGGGCACGTCGGCCCGGGCCAAGGGCAGCAGTGGCCCCACTTCCAATGCCGACGAGGCACCTTGGCGGTCAGTCACGGTGGCGTTCACCTTGCCTTGAACGTTCTCATTGACCACGTTGTAGTAGGCGTCGATGGCCAGCAGCATGGAGGCCGATGACAGGCTGTTGTACCAGCCGTCTTTGAGCATGTCGGCGGTGCGCGTCCACACTGCCGGTGGCAGGGTCTTGAGCCGCTGCGGGAAGTGCTTGGCCACCAAATGCACCAGCATGCTGTCGTGGACGATGGGGTCGTAGTACGTGTCCCAGGTGTTGCGGCGGGTTTTCTTGGCGGTGCGGTCCAGCAGGTCGGTCCATGCAGGTTTCAGCAGTTCTTCGGCCACCGCGTCTTGCTTGAGCAACTGGTAGCTGCCAGCCAGGTAGACCGCGCCCAGGTCGTCACGCCAACCGCCTTGCGCGTTGGACGCACTGACGTTGGTGCTGCCTTTGCGCCAGGCTTCGCGCATATTGGCCAGCGCACTGGGCAGCTGAATGCCTTGGCGGGTTAACAAATACACCGCTTGGGTGCGGGTGCGCCATTGGTACTGGCTGCCATCCGTTTGACCCAGCCAGCCTTGTAGATAGGTATTGGCCTTTTGCACCATGTCTTGCGGCACGCCCAGCTTGCGGTCGCTGGCCTCAATCAACAAATGCAAGGCATAGACCGTGGCGAAGGGGTCGCTGCCGTTGCCCGGCCACAGGGCAAAGCCGCCATCGGCCGTTTGGCGCGCACGCAGTTGGGTGAGGTAGCGCTGCAGGGTGGCCTGTGCCAATTTGCGTGGGTCTTTCTCTGTGGCCTTGGCTGTGCCTTTGGTGCCTGTCTGTTTGGACAACTCTAGTGCCAGTTCGGGCCGGTTCGACAGCAAGATGCTGGGGAAAGTTTGGCTAGTAATCTGCTCGGTGCATCCGTGCGGATACGCTTCCAGATACTGCATCAGCCCCGACGCAAACGCCCAGGGTGCGGCCGATATCGCCACATCACTCTTGCGGAAGTTGGGGTAGAAGTCGCCCTGCGCCGCCAGCGATCCCGAGCCTTGGAAGCTACCCGCCTGCACCAGCGTCACCAAAGGTGATGCAGGGCGCACGCTGACGTCGGTCGACAAGCGGGCGCTGCTGCCCTTGTGCTGCGCCACGAACACCACGCTGGCCGAACCCAACTGCGCCTGCGCACCCACTTTGGCGCGCACTTGGTAGCGGGCGGTGGCCTCGCCTTTTTCAGAAACCTTGAGGGTTTGCTGGGCCGGGCCCACCACCTCTAAGCCGCCGGTCACACTCAGGGTCAGCGCAATGGGTGCTTCTTTGCCAGAACCGGCAATGTTGTTGGCCAAACCAACGCCCACCTCGACCGTGTCGCCAGGGGCCAGCGCCACCGGCACGTTGGGCAGTATCACCATGTCGCCCCGCACCGTGGTGGTGGTGCTGCGCGCGGCCACCGTGTCGTCGTTCACCGTCACGGCCATGACCCGCAGGCTGCCGTTAAAACTCTCGGGCACGGTGTAGCTAAATTCTTTGCTACCCACCACATCCACCAAGCCAGACCAAAACACCACCGGCTTGTCGCGCTTGCGCTTGAAGGGGTTGAGGTGCTTGCCGCCCTCGCCTTCGCCGTCGCCGCCGGGGGCTGCACCTTGCATCAGCTTTTTGAATTCCGGCAAGATCATGTCCAGCGTTTGCTGGGTGGTGACTTCGAGTGCCCGTTTTTGGAAAAAGTGCTTGAGCAAATCGGGCGTCTTGTAGCGCGCCACTTGCAAGATGCCTTCGTCCACCGCAAACACAATGGCCCGGGTGGGCTGGTCGCTGGTGAGCTTCATTTTGACGGCCTGGCCAGGCTTGACCAGCTCAGAACTGGTGAGCGTGACATTACCACTGCGCCGCGCCAAGCTGGTGGCAAAGGGCACCACGCCATAGCTCAGCGGGCTGGCATAAATCTCGTCCGAAGCCAAATCACGGGTGAAATGCACGCTGACATAACCCGAGCCTTCAAAGGTTTTTGGCAGCGTGATTTTTTGCACCGATGCGGTGGTATCCGCCTTGAACCAGACGTGGCTGTAGACCTTGTCACGCTCAATGGTGATCAGGCCCGCGCCAATGTAAGGCGCGCGGATGTTGACCTCAATGTCTTCACCCGGTGCGTAGTCTTTTTTGTTCAGGGTGAGTTGCAGCTCGGCGTTGCGGTCCATGCTGCGGCTCAGATTGGCGGTGCCCGCCACGCTGTATTCCACGCGGCTCAGCTCCAGCCCATCGGCGTTGCGCACCACGTAGGCAAAGTTGCCGGGGGTCTGGGTGTTGAGTGCCACCGCGTTGCCGCTAGCGCTAATGTCAAACGGCTTCTCGTCCAGCACCACCTCTTTGCGGCGCGACTCGTAGCGGTACAGACCGCTGCCTTGTTTGATCAGCACCGAGAGCGTTTTGCGCTCTAAGCGCTGCAGCTTCAGGTTGGGCACCGCCGTTTTGCGGGCGCGCGGATCAATGGCGATGAAGTGCGCGTTGCGCACCGCCGCCTTGCTGATGTAGCTAGTGTCACCGTCTACCTTGACACCCACCAGGTAGTCTTGGTCGCTCACCAAACTTTGCGCCTCGGCCGACACGCTGCGCCCGCCTTCGGGCTCGAACGCACGCACCAGCACATGGGCTTGGTAGGTGGCGCTGGCAAAACGCTGCAGGCGCAGGTCAAACTCGACATCGCCCTTGTCGTTGGTCTGCGCGTTGCCCAGCTCGTCGACCTGCTTTTCTTTGGCCCGCTGCGGGTCGTAAAAGCTGTAGTCGGCATGGCTGCGAAAGCTGGGGTACGCGGGGCTCAGGGTCAACACGCCTTCAACCCGGCGGTTTTGCGCCGGGGTGCCAAACAGGTTTTGCACATTGACCGTGGCCTTGAGGTCGCGGGGTTTAACCCAGCCCTCGGGCGACTCAGCGCTCAGGCGGGCCACCACCTTGGTGCGGTCGGGCAAAAACTCTTGCACTTTGACGCTGGTAGACCCCAGCAACAAGGCAGGCACATCGGGCGCGCCGGGGCTGCTTGAGCGCGGCAGGTAGAGGTTGACGCTGTAGTTGCCAGTGGGCGAACTCTCTTGCGTGGTGTATTGCAACTCGGCAGCGCCGCCGGGCCCCAAACGCAGGGTTTCGCGGCGCGCACTCAGGCCCCGTGCGTCGGTGATTTCTACGTCCACCGGCATGTCTTTGAGCGACACACCCCAGTTACCGGCCTTGACCACCATGCCAATGTTCATGGTGTCGCCGGGGCGGTACATGCCCCGGTCGCTGAACACATAGGCGGTCATTTGGTTGGGCACACCGGCGCTGCGCAGGCCACCCACGTCAAAGCGCGACACATCCAGTGCGCGGTCGCCTTTGTTAAACGGCAAAAAGCTCAAGTCACCGGCCTTGCGCACCACCAACACTGCGGGCAGCTTCTCGCGCTGGTAACCGGCCAAGTTGGGCAGGCTGGCGCGGCCGGTAGCGTCGGTGGCCACGCTGAGCAAAATGGCGCCGTTGCGGCCCCATACCTCGACACTGGCGCCGGGCACCGGTTGACCGGTGGCGATGCTTTGCACAAACACATCGCGGCTGCCGTCTAGCGCCTTCTTGGCCAAAATGCCCAGGTCGGTGACCAACACCAAGCGCTTGTCGGTCTTGCGCAGGGCGTTGGCGCGGTCTTCGGCGCTCACGTCGCCGTCACCCATACCTTCACCCTCGCCTTCGTAATTGCCTTCCCCTTGGTTGTTGTAACGGGGCTGCTGTTGCGCGGTCTCCATGTCCTCTTGCGCTGCTGTATTCGCCTTGGGGTCATAGCCGGTGACGCTGAGTAAAAACACGCCACGCCGGTCGGCGGCATCGGCCTTCAGGTAGGCACCAAAATCCACCGTTTCGTAATGCGCCTTACCGGGTTTAAGCGACAGGGGCACGGTCTTCTCAAACCGCTCGGTCAGGTTGTCGGGCGCAATGCCGTTGTAAAACTCGGGCTTAGAAAACTCGCCCTGCGACTGGGTCACCAAGTGCTGCAGTTGCTGGGGCAGCAAGCGGCCAATTTCGACCCGAATGCCGGGCAAATCGCGCACCAGAATGGGCAGCTTTTTCTCGCCTGAGAGGGCTAACAAGGCACCGCGACTCATGATGGACAGCTCGGGCGCAAACGACTTGAGCAGCAGCACGTCTTGGCGCTGCTTGCCCAACTGGTAGCCGCCATAGGTCTTCATACCCTTGGCAACCCGCACCAAGAGGTGACGCCCGCCTTCGGCCTGCGGCATACGGAAGGCCAGTGTGTCGGTTACCTCGCGCTCGCTGGCAATCGCTTGCAGGTTCATGCGGGTGGCGCGTTTGAGCACGGCATCGGTAATCGCGTCGGGCTCTGCTTGCCAGTCAAACCGTTCGTCGGCCTGGTCTTTGGTTCCTTTGGCGCCTTTGGCGTCCTTGGTCTCCTTGGATAGCGGCAACAGCCAGGCTTCGACCACACGGGCCAGCTCACGCTCATGCACCGCCATGGAGGCGGTCACCATCAACACATGCTCGGGCTCACCGGCGTCGTTGGTAACGATGCTGGCGTCCACTGAAGTGATTTCGGCGTTGAACAGGCCGGGCACGTCCACATGGCGCTGCACTTCTTCTGCCGTGCCCGGCCCGCCGCGCTGGGCGACCACGCCAGCAGCCAGCTTGAGCACCATAGAGCGGGTTTGTTCAGGGATGGCGAGTGGCTCGGACTGCACCGTGGCCACCAACTTGTACTTGTCGTAGGACACGGCAAACTTGTCGCTGGCGCAGGCGTTTATTCCCAAGGCGGACACGATGCCCGCGCCCTTGACGCAGGCGTCGTCGTAGTTCATCGACAGGCGTTTTTCAAACTCGGCCGTATTCACCGGGTGGCTAAAACGCACGGTGAACACCGCGCGGCGCAAGTTGGCTTGCACGGGGTCTTGGTAAAACTCGGCGGTGTCAAACTGGGCGGCGAATTGGGGGGATGTGAACGCATACTTGCGCTCTTCTAGGTCCACATGGGGCGCCAGCGCCTTGCGGCCCAGCTTCACCTGGTAGGCCTGACCGACTGGCCAGTCGGCTGTGGGCAAAAACTCTAAGCGGTTGGCGGCAACCCAAGTCCAGCGGCCCGGCGTGGCGGGCTCTAGCGCAATGTCGACCGCTTCTTTACCGACCAGTGCGAGAGGGGCCACCGGCTTGGTGAATTCAAAGACAGCCGGGTTGGGGCCCCGGTCGTTTTCGATTTCGGTGCGGGCGGGGTCAGTCACTTTGAGGGTTGCAACCACCTGTGCCGTGCGCTCTGGCGTGAGGCCATGGGTCCACTTTTGCACGATGGGCGACAGGGCTACACCAGCCAAGGCAATCGCCACCACCAGAAGTGCTGTGCCCAGGCGCTGCTGCAAAGCGGCCAAGCCCGAAGCCAACCAGCCTGCGAGTTTGGACAACCACGCGGGCGGCTGCCAAGAGCCAAAAATACTGCGCAACAGAGCAGGAACCCAACGCCCTTTGGCCGCCAAAAAGGCAATTACGGCGTGGCTGGCCTTGGCCAAAGACTGATTGATTGACTGCAACATGGTTTCTGCTTGTGGGGTGAAAAGCGGCAAGCCCAATGAAGGTGCCTTTGGGTGGCTATTGTGTCGGATTTAGATTACGTACCGGTCCACGGTTGTGGCTTCCTTTTTTGTGGGTTCAAGCAACCCTGCTGCCAATTTATTGGTCAAATAGGCTGCCCGCCCTCGTATAACCTGCGTAAGCAGCTACAAAATCAGGAGCATAGAAGCACTCAACTCTGCGGCACGATGCGCCGCAGCGTCCGCACCTTTTGCCATACCACCGCCTTGGGTAACTGCATGGCCATGACTTGCATGCAGCGCTCTAGCCAGCCCTGGCGGTTTTGCAATCGGTCTATGGCTTTGCCCAGGTCGCGCGCTACGCTGTCGCCATAGGCCTGCTCGGCCTTGGCCAGCGCGGCACGCAGCGCAGGCAGTGGCAGGCCCATCATGGCCAAGACAATGACATCGCGGCTGAAGACGCCATCGTCGGCTTGTCGGTCAGAATTGGCCAGCAGTTTGGAGGTGGCCAGGTCTAGGCGGGTCAGGGTGCTGACGCCGCAAATGGTGTCGTCGGTACCGTCATCGGAACGGGGAATCTCCAGCGTGATGCGTGCCTCGCGCACGATCTCCAGTTTGATGGCCTGCCCGTCCATCTGCACCATGGTGCGAATGCCGTATTGGTCGGCTCGGATCTCGCGCAGCGCCACCAAAGGCATCGCGTGCGCGTGGGTGATGGGCGCAAGCCCTGCAGTAGTGGTGAGCAATTGCCGAAGGGCGCGGTAGCCGATGGCGTCGGACACCAAAAAATCAATGTCGACCGATTCGCGGTATTCGCCATACCGCAGTGCTATGCAGGTACCACCGCCAAACAGGCAGCCGTGCTGGCGCAGCACAGCGCCGTCCAGTGCTCCAAGCACATGGGCAATGCGCTGGTGGTGCGGGCGCTCAAACTGCATGGTCATCACTGCCTGTGGCGCGCGGGATTGTTGAAAAGGCCAGTTGCAATGCGTCCAGCAAGGCCTGCTCGTTCGCCGTCATCGCTGCCAAGTCCAAATGCCGCGCATTGCGCTCGTAGATATCTAAGGCCTCAGTCGGGGTGAGCGTGTCGGTGCCCTGCACCTGCCAGGCCAACGCACGCAACTGCGGGTAGTCGGTCAATGCGATACGGGCCGGAATCCAGCCCGTTCGGTCTGGGGCCTGCGCGTTGGACGCGCGCTCGTCCGCCAAGTTGCGCGCCTGCACCCCCATGCCCAGCGCAGCCATGGCGCTGCACCATGCGCCCATGGTCACCGTGGGCTCACCCTTCTCGATGCGGTGCAGCGTGACGCGCGACATGCCCGCCGCCTCGGCCGTCACGGTGGCGCTCAGGCGCAAGGCCTTGCGCTGGGCACGAATCTGCGCGCCCAAGGCTTGCAACTGGGCAGTGCAGTCACTGTGGGGGAAGGGAGGTTCTGGTGGCATTATGTTTCTTATTATTTACATAATTGCACTTTTGTCAATTACAAGAAGTATTTTCCAATTCAGGTATGAGCCTGAAGCGGGCTTGAGTCAGCACCCTTTGCTTCTTGACCTGACCGGGTTAAAACCGGAAGTTTAAGGGACTTGGTTTTTGTCTTCTGATTTGCATTCATGCAGGCCCCCGCCAGGC
>JBBRNS010000103.1:0-13059 GCA_038230175.1 Burkholderiales bacterium | reverse complement strand
TGCCCACACACAGCCCATTCTGGGTGAGCAAGTGCGAAATAAGTCGTACCGTGGTGGTTTTTCCGTTGGTGCCGGTCACGGCCACAATGGGGATGCGCCCGTCTTCCCCACTTTTGAATAAGGCCGAAATAATGGCTTTCCCGACATCACGGCCTTTGCCAAAAGATGGGCTCAAGTGCATACGCAGTCCTGGTGCGGCATTCACTTCGACAATGCCGCCGCCTTGTTCTTCAATGGGGCGCAAGATGCTGTCGCACACCACGTCCACGCCGCAGATATCGAGCCCAATCATTTGTGCGGCCGCAATGGCGCGCGCTGCCACGTCGGGGTGCACATCGTCGGTGACGTCGGTGGCAGACCCGCCAGTGGATAGGTTGGCGTTGTTGCGCAGGTTGACCCGTTTGCCGCGCGGGGGCACAGCGTCTGCCGTGAAACCCTGTGCAGCCAGGCAGGCGTACGCAATGTCGTCAAACCGAATTTTGGTTAGCGATGTGGAGTGTCCACTGCCCCGGCGAGGATCTTGGTTAATTTGCTCTACTAGTTCCGCGATGGTCAGTGTGCCGTCGCCCACCACGCTGGGCGGGTCTCGGCGTGCGGCGGCGACCAGCTTGTCGCCCACCACCAACAGCCGAAAATCATTGCCTGGCATGTAGCGCTCCACCAACACATCGTCTCTGAATTCTTTGGCCGCGGCGTAGGCGTGGCGCAGGTGCTCTTGGCTGTTGATATTGACGGTGACCCCTTTGCCCTGGTTGCCATCATTCGGTTTAACCACCACCGGCAGGCCAATTTCGCAGGCTGCCACCCAGGCGTCGTCGGCATCGCGCACCGCCCGCCCGCCAGGTACCGGAACGCCGGCTGCGGCCAGCAGCTTTTTGGTGAGGTCTTTGTCCTGGGCAATGGCTTCTGCAATGGCGCTGGTCACATCCAGCTCTGCGGCCTGGATGCGGCGTTTTTTGCTACCCCAGCCAAAACGCACCATACTGCCTTCGGTCATGCGGCTGTAGGGGATGTTGCGTGCGATTGCGGCGTCAACAATACATCCCGTGCTGGGGCCTAAGCGCACATCTTCGTCGAGTTCTTTGAGTTGGGCCAATGCGCCAGATAGGTCAAAAGGCGTGTTGTCCAAGGCCGCTTGGCAAAGCGTGATGGCCAGGTCTAGCGCCATGCGGCCAACAGACTCTTCGCTGTATTCCACCACCACTTGGTAGACACAGGCATCCACCGTTGGGGTGGTGCAGCTAAAGGTTACCGGGCAGCCGGCCTGGGCTTGTAGGCCCAGTGTGGCCAGTTCTAGGACGTGGGCCAAGGGCACCGATTCGTCATGGCCCTTGGGTTGGAATGGGCTGATTTCGGGAAAACGCGCCCGTAGCCGAGTCTCAAATCCGGGCAGGTTAGTGATGGCGCATTCTTGCAAGGTGCAGGACACCACTGACTGGATGGCCGTATGGTGGCTCCAGAGGTTGGGGCCGCGCAGGGCTCGGATACGATTGACTTCCATGGTGTGATTCCCGATTTGTGGGCGACCGGCACTTGGCCGGTCCCGCAAGGTGATTAGTAAGGGGTTTTCTTGGGGCTGGACTCAAAGGTGCGCAGCCCGGCATCAATCAACTCCGGCGCAATGTTCAGGGCCCATGCCGCCGCCACTGCCGCCATAACCATCTCTGGCTGAGACGCCTTGGCGGGTTTGAGGGACGACAAAGCCAGCGACGCGATGGTCTTTTTACCGGCTTCCAAAACAATGTGCCCATCCCGCACAAAGACGGCTCTTTCGCCGGCCTCGCTGTGCTTCGCCATGGCGGGCAGTGCTGGGTCCAGCGCGTAGAAAATGACCTTTCCATCACACAGATCCGCCAATTCGACGACCTGCGGATCGGACGCGTTGAGAACCGCCGTGCCGGTCGGCAAAATCACGTCGACCTGTGTGCGAACGACTTTGTAAGCCTGCTCCGCATCGAGAATGTCATAGGCGGCCAGTGAATCTGGGAAGCTCACGTCGGTGACAACACCCACGGCGCACTTGTCGTAGGCCAAGCCTTCGGACAGGATGGCAGCGCTGCTGTTCTCGAACACCGCAGCTTGCACCGTACGGTTGATCAGCAAACGTTGCCCTGCCTCCCAGTTGGCGCAATCCTTGGCGACCACTTGGCGGCCATCCAAGTACAGGCCTTCGCTGCAAGCCAGCCCTACATGTTTGCCGCTGATATGCACCAGCCAGGCAATCAAGCGGGCAATACGGCCTGTTCGCAAGGTTCCGGTTACGCCCACAATCGGAATGCGCCCATCTTTGTTGGCGGCAAAGAGGTGCTCGATCACTGCCTTGCCAACCGGTCGGCCGACGCCCTCTGCCGGTTTGATATGGGCCAGCAGTCCTGGGCTGGCATTGACCTCAATGACGGCCCCGCGTTGTTGCGACATGGGCCTAGTAATGTCTTCCAGAACCATATCGACACCGGCAATATCCAGTCCCACGACCCGGGCCGCCAAGGCGGCGGTGGCTGCAACACTGGGGTGCATGATGTCAGTCACGTCCGATGCGACATTGCCATTGCGCTGAATCAAAACGGTCTGGCCTTTGGGGGGGATCGACTGGGGCGTGAGTCCAACACGCTCCAGCTCCAAAATCACTTCAGCAGTGTTGCTGGGAATGCAGACGTTTAACGGTGCTTCTTCGTTGGTGCCGCGCCGGGGGTCGGTATTGATTTGGGCATCGGCCAGCATGTCAATGTTGGACACGCCGTCGCCCACCACTGACAAACTTTGCCCCCGCGCCGCCGCAACCACGCGTCGGCCCACAACCAGCAAGCGGTGCTCGTTTCCAGGAATGAATTTTTCGACGATGACACTGTCGCCACCGCCTTTGCGTTGGGCCAAGGCGTAAGCCGCCTCAATATCACTCTGCGTGCTCAGGTTCAAGGACACGCCCCGGCCGTGGTTGCCATCGTAGGGCTTGACGGCGACTGGCACACCAATCTCCTGCGCCGCCGCCCAGGCCTGGTTTGCGCTGCGCACCAATTGGCCTTCGGGCACTGGAACACCGCAGGACTGCAGTAGTGACTTGGTGAGGTCCTTGTCACTGGCGATTTCTTCCGCAATGGCGCTGGTCTGGTCGGTTTCTGCGGTCCAAATACGGCGCTGGTTCACACCGTAGCCCAATTGAACCAGGTTGCCTTCAGTCAGGCGAATGGACGGAATGTGGCGCTCGGTCGCAGCATCCACGATATGGGCAGTGCTGGGGCCCAAGCACAAGGAGTCCACCTCGTCGCGCATCGCTTGCACCGCGGTCGCTAGGTCGTAGGGGGTGTTGTTGATGGCTGCCAGAACTAGATCTCGCGCGACGGCCAGTGCCTGGCGGCCAATGTGCTCTTGGCGGGTACGGAAGGCAATTTTGTAGACGCCGGGCTTGGAGGTTTGCCGTGCCTTGCCAAAACCGGTGCGCATCCCGGCCAGATTTTGCAGCTCTAGGCAGGTGTGCTCCAGAATGTGCGCCGCATAGGTGCCGTCGCGCAGGCGCTGCAGGAAGCCGCCGCGCACGCCGGGGCTGCAATGGTGCTCGACCAAGCTGGGCAGCATGGCGGTTAGCCGCTCATAAAAGCCATCAATCGTGTTGGAGGGGAAATCTTCGAGGTCCCCAATATCGACCCACGCTTCAATGACAGGCCGGTAGGTCCAAATATTGGGGCCGCGAAGGTACACCACGCGAAGAATGTCGATATTTTTAGGGTCCATCATGGCTTTTCAGGCTTGGGCAGTCCACCGCCGCGGTGCTGGCCCCGTTGTGTATTCTCGCTCACTGCTGGCACAGTGCGGCGTTTGTGATCTATCCGAGTATCGTAAAGTATGGCGCTTGTGTCCTGTGGATCGGGCCTAGCCCCAAACACCCACCCATAATAAAAATTGTCGTATTCATGAATCCTGTCTCTATTAGCCCAAGCCTGCCGATCAGCGACCTGTCGGCCCGATGGGGTGATGCGGTGCAAGCCCAGTTGCATGCTCACGAAAACGTTGTGGCGGCCCTTCAGGTTGACCTAGACAGTCGCCTTTCGTTTGTATCCGGCTTGGTGGTGTTGACCAATCAGCGTTTGCTTAGCCGCTCGGGCAATGAAGGGGTTTGGCAACAGTGGCCGTTTTGCGAAGGCCTGCATATGGCGCACCACGACCACGCAGGCATTGGCCACCTGGATTTGCTGGACGCACAGGGGCTGTTGTGTACCTGGCGTTTTACCCTGGGGCAGAACCTGCACGCTGTGCGTTTGGCGGACCAATTTCTCGTTCAACTACAAAGCCATACCAGTGGTCGTCCGCCCACACTGGCACCCGACAATGTTTGCCCCAGCTGCAAGGTGCCGCTCGAGCCAGACCAAGAAGTGTGTGCGGTGTGTGCCAAGGTGCTGCATACGCCACCGTCGACCTGGACCTTGTTTCGCCTGTGGCGTTTTGCGCGGCCCTACCGCGGCCAGCTGCTGCTGGGCTTTGTGTTGATGCTCTTGGGCACGGCGGCAGCCCAGGTGCCGCCTTACCTGACGATTCCCCTGGTGGACAAGGTCTTAATCCCATTTCAGAATGGGCAGCATATTGAGCCCACCACGATCGCGTGGTACCTGTCTGGCTTGTTGGGCGCCGGCGTTCTGGCGTGGGGTTTGAGTTGGGCCAAGAGCTATGTGCTGGCCTTGGTGTCTGAGCGTATTGCGGCCGACTTGCGCACCACGACTTACGAGCACCTACTGCGCCTCTCGCTGGAGTATTTTGGTGGCAAACGCACCGGCGACTTATTGTCCAGGGTGGGTAGCGAAAGTGACCGCATTGCGGTGTACCTGTCCTTGCATTTGACCGATTTCGCCAGTGACGTGGTCATGATCGTCATGACCGCAGCCGTACTTTTTTCGATGGACCCTTGGCTGGCCCTGATTACGCTGGTGCCCTTGCCCTTTATTGGCTGGATGATCCATTTTGTCCGCTACCGCCTGCGCACCGGGTTTGAAAAAATCGACCGCGTCTGGGCTGAAGTGACCAATGTGCTGGCAGACACGATCCCCGGCATCCGGGTGGTCAAAGCTTTTGCGCAGGAACAGCGCGAAGCCAAGCGTTTCCGCGATGCCAATAAGCACAATCTGGTGGTCAACGACCGCATCAACAAGATTTGGTCCCTGTTTTCGCCCAGCGTATCTTTGCTCACTGAAATTGGCCTGCTTGTGGTCTGGGGCTTTGGTATCTGGCAAGTGTCCAAGGGTGAGATTACCGTGGGTATGCTGCTGGCGGCCATTGCGTACATCAGCCGCTTTTACGGCCGGCTGGACTCTATGAGCCGCATTGTCTCGGTGACTCAAAAGTCGGCATCCGCGGCCAAACGTATCTTTGACATTCTGGACCACGTGTCCAGCGTGCCGGAGCCGGTGCAGCCGGTGCCCATGGGCAAGGTTCAAGGACGCATCGAAGTGCGCGACGTGGGCTTTCGCTATGGCAACCGTGAGGTCAACCGCGGCATCAACCTGAGCATCGCGCCGGGCGAAATGATTGGCCTGGTCGGCCACAGTGGTTCCGGCAAGAGCACCTTGGTTAACCTGATATGCCGCTTCTACGATGTGTCGGAAGGCTCCATCAAGGTCGACGGTGTGGACATCCGTTCCTACGCGGTGGCCGACTACCGCCAAAACATTGGCTTGGTGCTGCAAGAGCCATTTTTGTTTTTTGGAACCATTGCGGAAAACATTGCCTACGGTAAGCCCCACGCAACGCGGGCCGAGATCATCGCTGCGGCCCGTGCGGCCCATGCCCACGAATTCATTTTGCGGCTGGCGCAAGGCTATGACTCCATGGTCGGCGAGCGGGGGCAGGGGCTGTCTGGCGGGGAGCGCCAGCGTATCTCTATTGCCCGGGCTTTGCTAATCGATCCCCGAATCTTGATTTTGGATGAAGCCACCTCGTCGGTGGATTCCGAGACCGAGAAAGAAATTCAGAAGGCACTTGAAAACCTGGTCAAAGGCCGAACCACCATCGCCATCGCCCACCGCTTGTCGACCTTGCACCGGGCAGACCGCTTGGTGGTGCTCGACCGCGGCCGCGTGGTGGAAGAAGGCTCGCACGATGTTTTGATGGCTAAGGAGGGGGCCTATTTCAACCTTTACCAGGCTCAGGCACGCAACATGGATGTTGATATGGACGATGCGCAATGAAACCACTTGACCCATTTACCAGTGTCGGTGCCGTGCTGGCGCGCGACTCGTTTGGCAAGCTGGTGCTGACCATTCGCACTGGAGAGCGTTTTGAGGGTGTGGTGCCAGTTCGGGCGTTTCCGGTGCAGTCACCGGACGACGGCATTGCGATTGTGGACCGTGAAGGCCATGAGGTAGTGTGGATCGATGCACTGGCCGCAGTCGATGAGCCTGCGCGTTCCCTGATTGCCGACGAACTGGCGACGCGCGAATTTATGCCTGTGATTCAGCGTATTGTGTCGGTCACCAGTTTTTCAACTCCGTGCACCTGGACCGTTGAAACCGATCGTGGCGCCACCGAGTTTGTGTTGCGCGGTGACGAAGATATCCGGCGCATCGGCAACCACAACAGCCTGTTGGTGGCTGACTCACATGGTATCCAGTATCTCGTACGTGACCAATTGGGTCTGGACGTGCACAGCCGAAAGATTTTGGACCGCTTCTTATAAGGGCTGTACTGCAGGTCAGCATCGACAGCCGGACTGGGCAAATCCCGAAGTGAAGCCCAGCCAGCTAGTGGGGGACTCGTGTGGCACGGCACACGAGTCCATCGAGCACTATTTGACGGTCAGCAGGGTCCACATTCCCAGCGCATAGTGACCGGCAATGTTGCAGTACAGCATGTATTTTCCTGGCTTCAGGGTCAATGTCAGCGCGCCATTCTTTCCGGGCTCTAACTCAGCGACTTCGCCAAGGTGTCCTGCAGCGTCTTCGTCTACCTTCATTTCCTTTTTGTTGTAAGGCAGTGCTTTGTTTTCGTCCTTTACAGGCGCGAGCACCATTTCATGCACCATCTCCTTGGAGTCGTTGCTGACCGCAAAAGTGATCTCACCGGCTGCTACGCTGGTCTCCGAGAGAGTGATGCCCATCGGACCATGATTTGTGTTGGCGGTCTTGCCCTTTTTGTGCATCATTGCCATGCCCATCATGGGGCCTTTGCCCAACATGTTCATGGACATTGCGCCTTTGTCCCACAGCGATACTTTGATAACGGTGGCTGCCGCCATTGCGTGCCCCGCCGACAGTGCCAATGTAGCGCCACATGCCATTGCGAGCAAAAATTTACGGGAAAGTTTCATGGTGTTAACCCAAGTTATTGTGTAATTGGTCGAATTCGACCAAGTTCAATATAGGCTCTCTGCCCATCAGTACATTGATGCAAATCAACTATTGGGCAGTGCAGCTCAACGGGTTGGTGTTGTTGTACCTGCGGGGGCGCACTTTGCTAGTGGCAATTGTCCGCTATGGGGGCGTGGCACCCAGCGTGGCGATGGGTGTAACGGCAAGGGCGGGTTCTTACACTTCTAAATTGTCGATCAAACGTGTGGCTCCCAATCGCGCGGCGGCAAGCACCACCAAGGGGGCGTCATCTTTTTTGGGTTGCAAATCCACTTGGCGGCGTACCGCCACGTAGTCAGGCTTCCAGCCGGCGCTGCTCAAGGATTGCATGGCTTGTGACTCAAGCCGATTGATGTCGCCAGCGAACCCCGCACGCAAAGCGTTTGCCACCGTTTTTAACGTTGCAGAAAGCAGCACCGCTTGCTTCCGCTCTGTCGGGCTGAGGTAACCATTGCGGGACGACAGGGCCAGGCCATCTTCAGCGCGCTGGGTTTCGCCGCCCACAATGTCCACCGGCATGGCGAACTGTTTGACCATATTCCGAATGACCATCAGCTGTTGGTAGTCTTTTTTGCCAAACAGAGCGGTACGGGCTTGGGTGCACGACAGCAGCTTCATCACCACGGTACACACGCCGATAAAAAAGCCGGGCCGAAAATGGCCTTCCAAAATATCGGCCAGCTCCGATGGCGGTTGCACTTTGAAAGTTTGCGGCTGCGGGTACATTTCCGCTTCTTTGGGGGCAAACACCAGGTCACAGCCGGCGGCTTCCAATTGGGCGCAATCGGCGTCTAGCGTGCGAGGGTAGGTGTCAAAGTCTTCGTTCGGTGCAAACTGAAGCCGGTTAACAAAAATGGTGGACACCGTGATGTCGCCCAAGGGTTTTGCCTGGCGCACCAGTGCCAAATGGCCTGCATGCAAATTGCCCATGGTGGGTACCACGGCCGGGTGGCGGTAGGCGCTGAGGTGGCTGCGCAGGTCAGCCAGTGTGTGAACGATGTGCATTGTTTTTGGCAATGTAGGGTTGAAACAAAGGCCCGTTACCAGGCGTGCAAGGCATCGTCTGGGAAGCTGCCATCTTTAACGGCGGCTACATAGGCCTCCATGGCGCCGCGAATGCTGTCAGACCCGGTCATGAAGTTGCGCACAAATTTGGGGTTTTTGCCCAGGTTCACACCCAGCATGTCGTGCAGTACCAGCACTTGGCCAGCGGTGCCTTGGCCAGCACCGATACCAATGGTGGCGCAGTGGGTCAGCTCGGTGGTCAGCTCCCGCGCCAATGGGGCGGGCACCATCTCCAGCACCAGCATGGAAGCTCCGGCGTCTTGTAGTTCATGGGCTTGGCGTTTGAGTGTTTCGGCACTCTGCTGCGTCTTGCCCTGCACCCGGTAGCCGCCCAGTGCGTGCACGGTTTGGGGGGTCAGCCCCAAATGCGCACACACGGGAATTCCGCGTTCTACCAAGAAGTGCACCACCTCGGTGGTCCAGCCGCCACCTTCTAACTTGACCATGTGCGCACCGGCTTGCATCAGCACAGCGGCACTGCGAAAAGCTTGCTCTTTGGACTCTTGGTAACTGCCATATGGCAAATCACCAATCAGCCATACGGTGGCTTGTGATCGGTGCAGGCCACGCGCCACACACTCGGTGTGGTAACGCATGGCTTCCAGCGTCACACCCACCGTGCTGTGCAGGCCTTGGCAGACCATGCCCAGTGAATCGCCCACCAAAATACATTCGATACCGGCGGCGTCGGCCACCGCCGCGAAGGTGGCGTCGTAGGCGGTAATCATGGTGATTTTTTCTTGCCGAGCGTGCATCTCCAAGAGACGCGGCAAGCTGATTGGCTTGCGGCTGGCCATGGGCGACGCCGGCGGCAGCGTACCGTAGGGTGACGCTGCAGAAGGGGCCGCGCTGGCAGCAGTTTTTTGGACCATGGTGGCGGACTCCGTTGACGGGTTTGATGGCTGAACCGGGCGAATACTAACCGTATCACACACCGGCCGCAGCGGATTCAGGTCGGCGAATAGGCCAGACGCACGTAGATAGGGGCAAAGGCTTCGGCCTGGGTAATCTCGATCAGCGTTTCTTTGCCCAATTCTAGCAGGGCAATGAATGTCACCACCAACACAGGCGCGCCGTTGGCGGGGTCAAACAGGTCTTCAAAGGCGACAAACCGACGGCCTTGCAGTTTTTTGAGAACCATGCCCATGTGCTCACGCACCGACAATTCTTCGCGGGTGATGGTGTGGTGTTGGACCAGTTTGGCGCGTTTGAGAATATCGCGCCAGGCGTCTTGAAGGTCTACGACGCTCACGTCCGGAAAGCGCGGTTGCAGAGACTGTTCGATGAAGACCTCGGCCTTTAGAAAGTCGCGACCAAACTGGGGCAGGGCGTTGATGCGCGCGGCGGCCAGCTTCATTTGCTCGTATTCAATCAGGCGGCGCACCAGTTCAGCGCGGGGGTCTTCGGCCTCCTGGCCCTCCGCCACCTTTTTGGGCGGCAGCAGCATGCGTGATTTGATTTCGATCAGCATGGCAGCCATCAGCAGGTATTCCGCCGCCAGCTCCAGATTGTGCTTGCGGATCTGGTCCACGTAGACCATGTACTGCCGGGTCACGCTGAGCATGGGGATGTCCAGAATATTGAAATTCTGCTTGCGGATCAGGTACAGCAGCAAGTCGAGCGGGCCTTCAAAGGCCTCCAAAAAAACCTCTAATGCGTCGGGCGGTATGTACAGGTCCTGTGGCAACGCGAACAGCGGCTCGCCATACAGGCGCGCCAAAGCAACCTGGTCCACCACCTCGGGCATGGTAGGCAGGTCGGGTGCTTGCGGGTCAGGGCGCACCAGCGCGTCGCCACTCGGTGTGCTCATGAAAGTGCTATTGATTTAGTAGCTGCTTGCGCAATATCCGCGAGGGCTAGAGCCATATTTGACGCTTATTCCGGCTGGGTCTGGTAGACGTAGGGCTGTTGGGGCACTTCCGCTTCGCGCAATGCTTGCTGCGCGGCGCGGTCAATCTGCTTGTCCCATAGCAAACCACGGCCCTGGCGCTGCTGGGCTTCCAGTGCAGGTTTGATGACCTTGAGTTGGTCGATGAATTGCGTGGCTTCAGAGCGGTAGTCGGGACGGCGGAATATATTCATGGGAGAACCTTTGTAAGCCTAAGTCAGCCATTTTACCTAGCACCGGCGCGTTGATGCGGCCCTAAACAGGGTCTAAGCGCCGGCCAATACGCCGCGGGGTGCTATCCATTGTGCGGCGGCGGCGCAACAAAGTTCCACAATGCGGTGCTTGTCGTCAACCGTTTGGCCGCTTCTACGTTACTCTCTGCAGCGTTCTATAAATAGGAACGCGGCTTTTTTATCAATCGAATCCCTTAACTGAAGGAAATCTCATGAACAAGGTTCTTGCTACTCTGATTGCTGGTTTGCTCGCTACGTCTGCTTTTGCAGCGTCTCACGGTGGCGCAATGAAGGACGACATGAAGAAGATGGACGCGCCTGCCGCTGCCGCACCCGCTGCTGCTGCACCTGCCGCAGCCGCTGCACCCGCTGCCGACGCAGCACCTATGAAAAAGAAGCATAAAAAAGCCAAGAAAGCTAAGAAAGCTGCGGCACCTATGGCAGCTGACGCACCAGCCAAGTAAAAGGCCACGCGCCAACTCAGAAAGCAGGGGTCACCCTGCTTTTTTTTTGTCTGAACACTTTGCGCGGACGTCTACTCCTGCCAATGTTTCCCGCCGACATCTACTTAGTAGCGCAGGCGCCCCTGGATTGACCGCTTGTGTAACTCGGGGCTCAGGGCATACCATAGCCAACTCTAATTGTTTGTTAATGCAGTGCATTCTTGGGCTTGAAAATTGCTAGAGCATTCATAAGATGAAGATTCTGTGGCCCGTTCTATTGGGAGTGTTACGAACTGCTTACTTCACGTACGCGGTTTGGTGTTTGCTGTTTCCTTTGGCTCTGCTGGGTTTGGGGATGGTGCTGTGGGGCGGGTTTGGTGGCTACCACCCACGGTGGCGTGATGCGGCGCAGGTGTTTTTGGCCTTGCTTGCGGTCCTTGCGCTGTACGCCATTGTGGTCAGTTATGTCCGGCGCAACGTGGATGACCCCAATCCTTGGCAGAGTGGTTTTATGTCCTGGTTTGGCACGCTCAAGCTGTTTTCCAACACCGGCGGTGCGGCTGGCGTAACCCTGGGTTGGCCGTCCGCCTACCTGGTTGAAAACCCCCGTGGGTATCGCATTTCGGGCCGAGACTCCCGGAAAATCCTTGATCTGTTGCAGCCAGGCGACATCTTGTTGCGTGGGTATGAGGGTTATGTGGATGGCGAATTCATCCGCCGATCGGCCCGCACATCGGCGAGCGGTTTTGCACCCGGTTGGTACACCCACGTGGCGCTTTTTGCCGGGGACTTGACCCCATCCGACGCAGCCCATGTGCCAGCAGCTTTCAAAGACTGCGTGGACTATTTCGCCATGGGCCCTGAAATGGTCATTCATTCCATGGCAAAAGGGGTCCACACCGAAGATGTCCTGACATTTTTGCGCTGCGACTATTTGGCTGTTTTGCGCATGCCGCCCCAATTGCGCCAAGCGCCGCAAACGCATGCACAGTTGGTCCAGACATTGGGCCACACTAATCGACCTGCCGCATCACCTTCCGACGTGCGGTGCGCCGAGCTCGCCCGCGCTTTAAATGATGGACAGCCGGTGAGTAGGGACTTGGCGGTAGAGGTGGCGCGCCAGTCGGCACTTGAGAAGATTGGCAATGCCTACGACTTTGATTGCAGCGACATTCAAGAATTTCACCGCTTTAGTTGTGCGCAGCTCTTGTATTTTTGCTTGCGGGGCGTGAAGACTGCGTTGACCTTGCAACCACAGCCGCACGCCTTGTACCCTTTAGCGCCGCGGTTTCCTCGCCTGCATTTTCTGGAGCGCACCACCATCACCCCGGACGATTACTTCAGCCTGGCAGCCGATGGCCACCTAGAGTGCGTCTGGGAGGATACGGTTAGCCAAGCCCGGCACGAAAAATGGAGAGCAGCGTTATGAGCTACTCCTTAAAAATGCCGCGCTTCCAACACCATTTTGTCGAGATGCTGGGCCTGCGTATGCAGTACCGTGCGGGTATCAACGAGCGAATGGAGCATGTTCGCATCAACGCGGTGTTGGGTTTGTGTGTCGGAGGGCTTTTTTCGGTCTTCAATATCCTCACCCCTGGGATGGTGGTATTGGGTGTGGTGGAACTGGCGGCGTCAATTGTGTTTTTGCTGCCAGCGGTTGTGATGGCGCGCCGCTCCGAATCGGTGTCGTTGTGCGAGGGCTTGATCATCGCGGCCGCAGCAACCATCTTTGGCGCGCTCATCGTGCTGGGGGGTATCGAAGGAACAGGCCTGTTTTGGGTGTACTCGGCGCCATTTATTGCTTTTTTTTTGAAAGGACAGCGCCGAGGGTGGTGGTATAGCCTGGCGTTTGTTGCCCTGGTGCTGTTGTACTTCGGCATTCAAAATCCTGCATGGGGCTGGGTCTACCACTACTCGCCGATGGTGCGCACGCAGTTTTTGTTGTCGCTGTGCTTTTAGGGTATCCGGATTTGAGTGTGTTTTAAGCATCAAAGCTTGCCTGTTTCGAGTAGCTCGATCAGTGTGTTTATGTCGGCCCCGTAGTTTTTTGGCGGTTCATACAGTTCGTGTGGTTTTGCCACCTTGCGCGGTCGGGCAAT
>JBBRNS010000102.1:0-13138 GCA_038230175.1 Burkholderiales bacterium | reverse complement strand
GGCCGCCATCGCCCATCAGGAACTGAGTTTATCGGCAAGCCTGGGGATTGCCGTTTACCCAAACGACAGTGAAGATCCAGCGACCCTCATTGCCCTTGCGGATGCCGCCATGTACCAGTCCAAGCGGCGCGGTGGCGGGCAATACACGTTTCACGTCAGCGCGCGTTGAATGGCGTCGTGCCAACGGGCTTCAGCAGACGCTCGGCAAGCGATTCACCAAGCAATTGCACCAACAGGTCTCTAAAGGTGCACATCAGGGCTGTCAGGGCCGCATTGGCGTGGTCAACGGTTTGGCGCAAAACCGCACTTTTCAAACTGTCAAAAATGGTCGTCGTTGCCCCCCCCTCAAAGGTGTCCACCAGCCATGGGTGTTCGATGCGGGTCAGGTACAGGCTGCGGCAAACCAGCGCGGCAACAGCCTTGGAGCCCAGGGTGGATGACAAACAGGCATCCACCGCTTCCCAGGTTGCGACGGCCTGATCGGCAACGCGGGCAATTGCAGCCTCCTGCGCTGCGTGGCGCAAGCGGTTTGCCTCGGCGTACTGTGCGTCAAAGTGTGACGTTTGATGGGCACCACCATACCGCGTCGCGGCGGCCAATGGCGTGGCGCTGCGCGCACCCATGCGGTTGGACGATTCAAGAATACTGCTTTGCATGGTGTCCTTTCCGCAAGCCTACTGCTTGATCGCTATTTTGCTCACCACCGACTGCACACCCTCCACACCCTTGGCAACCGCAATGGCGTGGTCGATTTGTGCTTGGGTACCCACGAACCCGCTCAGTTGAACTTCGCCCTTACGGGTAACCACTGCAAGTTCTAGGCTTTTAACCTCTGCATCGGCCAACAACGCAGACTTCACTTTTGCGGTGACCACGCTGTCATCAACCTGGTTGCCGATGGTTACTTTGCCGTCCTTCATCGTCATGCCGTCAACAACCGACTTGGTGCCTTCTACCCCCCTGGCAATGGCGGCAGCCCGGTCTGCCTGGGTGCGGTTGTCGACAAAACCGGTCAGTTGCACAACACCTTTGCGTGTTTCAACTTGAATGTCAAAGCCCTTGGTGTTTGGGTCTTCGATCAGCGCCGATTTAACCCGGGTGGTGACCACCGTGTCGTCAATTTCCATGCCCACCGTGGTAGGCGGGGCGGCAGCGGTTTTCGCGTCGTCGTTGTCCTGGCGGCTGCAACCAATTACCGCCAGAGCGACGCCCGTCGCAACCAAAAGGCTCATGACCATTGGATAGTGCAATTTTTTCATGCTGTGCTTTCTTTTCTCGTGTGTGTTTGGGAATGTGGGCACTTTCGCCCACGATTGATGCAGTGTCGACGCTTGCAAAGGGGGCGTCTGTGCGTTGTCACACAGACTCTGGCACGGCCCCTCACTAAGCTGGGATCGTGCGTCAGCGGATCGCGCAGCAACCTTAGGACCCGACCATTGAAAAGCAACATGCAAACCCTTCGCGCAGTCCTGTGGCGCCTTGTCGGTCAAGGCGACACAAACCCACTCACCGGCCCCACCGTATCCGACGCGCAGCCCCTGCGTGCAGAGCTGTTCAGTGCCGATCAAATGGAGCGCCACGGCAAGACGCTGGCGGACTCCCATACGCTGCAATCCGAGCGTGGTCGCGACCAACTACTGGATCGCTTGGCCGACAATGAGGAGCGGCTCAATGTCGCTTGCGCATTGCTCATGGAGGCGGCAAAAACCAACTGCCGTATCACCCCTGCGGGGGAATGGCTGCTAGACAACTTCTACCTGATTGAAGAGCAAATTCTCACGGCCAAAACCCACCTGCCAAAGGGCTACAACCGTGCGTTGCCCATACTGGCTAGCGGCCCATCCAAGGGACTACCGCGGGTGTATGACATTGCCTTAGAGGTTATTTCACACGGCGACGGCCGCGTAGACCCTGAAAATCTCGACCGCTTCGTGGCTGCGTACCAAAAGGTGTCCGTCCTGACCTTGGGTGAGCTGTGGGCCATACCCATCATGCTGCGTCTGGCCTTGATCGAAAATTTGCGCCGCGTCAGCACCCGTGTCACAAACGGCATGGTTGAACGCAACCGCGCGGGCGTGTGGGCCGATCAAATGCTTGAAATCGCCGAGCGCGATCTGAAAAACCTGATTCTGGTGGTGTCCGACATGGCCCGGTCCGACCCGCCGATGGTGAACTCCTTTGTCGCCGAATTGGCGCGGCGTCTGCAAGGGCACAGTGCTGCCTTGGCCCTGCCACTGACTTGGATTGAGCACCGCTTGTCCGAATCGGGCCTCACCATCGAACAAATGGTGCAGTCCGAAACCCAGAGCCAAGCCGCCAATCAGGTCTGCATCAGCAATTCGATTGGGAGCCTGCGCTTCTTAGGCGCCACCGATTGGCGCGTGTTTGTCGAATCCATGAGCGCAGTCGAGCACACGCTCAACCAAGACCCCGAAGGGGTCTACGCCCAAATGGACTTCACCACACGGGACCGCTACCGCCACGTGGTGGAAGGGCTTGCCCGCCGCAGCGCACTGGGCGAGCACGACATCGCACGCGAAGCAATCCGACTCGCACAAAGGGGCCTGCCTCTGCGGGACTACAAGGTCCAAGACCCACAAGGCCATGTGGGCTACTACCTGATCGACAAAGGTTTGACCCAACTGGAACACGCCGTCGGTGCCCAAACGTCAGCCTTGGACGCCGTGGTCGCATGGGCACGGCGGCATCCGCTGGCGCTGTATTTGGGTGCGATGGGGGTGTTGACGGCCCTATTGACGGGGTGGCTCGTTGCGTTAGCCATCGCGCAGCACCTGCCCCTGTGGCAGGTGGCGGTCATGGCGGTGGTTGCCGTCGTCGGCACCAGCCAACTGGCAGTGACCTTGGTCAATTGGATAGCGACTCTGATGGCAACCCCCCATGCCCTGCCGCGCATGGACTTTTCTAAAGGAATCACCCCCCAGGCACGCACAATGGTGGTTGTCCCCACCATGCTCAGCAGCCTGAACGGCATCGATGCACTGGCCGAGGCGCTGGAGGTGCGCTACCTGGCCAACCAAGACCCCTGCCTGCACTTTGCCCTGCTGACCGACTTTAAGGACGCCGCACAAGAAACAACGCCAGACGACAGGCCCTTGCTTGAGCGCGCCATCGAGCGCATAGGCGCACTCAACACCAAGTACCCGAGCACCGCCGGTGACACCTTCTTTTTGCTCCACCGGCCACGGCTGTGGAACCCCCAAGAGCGCACCTGGATGGGGTTTGAGCGCAAGCGCGGCAAGCTGGCAGCACTCAATGCCCTGTTGCGCGGCGGCGCCGAATCAGCCTTCTCACACACCGTGGGCGACACCGCCGTACTGGGTGACGTGCAGTTTGTCATCACCCTGGACACCGACACCCAATTACAACGCGACTCGGCGCGGGTCTTTGCCGCCACACTGGCCCACCCCCTGAATCGCCCCCGCTACGACGAAACCCTGCAACGGGTCACAGAAGGGTATGGCATCTTGCAGCCCAGCATGGCGGTCAGTTTGCCCAGCACCAACCGCTCACGCTACGCGCGGCTGTGTGGCAGCGAGTCTGGTGTCGACCCCTACACCCGCGCGGTCTCGGATGTGTACCAAGACCTGTTCCAAGAAGGCTCCTTCATTGGCAAGGGCATTTATGACGTGGACGCGTTTGAGCGCGCCCTCAAAGACCGTTTTCCAGAAAACAGAATCCTCAGCCACGATCTTTTGGAGGGGTGTTACGCCCGCGCCGGATTGGTCAGCGATGTGCAGCTCTACGACGACTACCCTGCCCGCTATGACGCCGATGTCAGTCGGCGCCACCGCTGGATTCGCGGCGACTGGCAGATTGCGTCTTGGCTGCTGCACCGCGTTCCGGGAACGGGGCAAGAACCACAATTGAATCCCCTGTCCAAACTGTCGCAGTGGAAAATTTTTGACAATTTGCGCCGCAGTCTGGTCCCTGTGAGCATGGTCGCGTTGTTGGCAATGGGCTGGCTTGTGGGTGCCGCCTGGGTCACCTGGACCTGGTCGATCCTTGGCCTCTTGTACCTCACACCGCTGCTGAACACCGCATTGGGCATGCTGCGCAAGCCCAAGAACCTGCCCATGGCTCGACACCTCATGGCCACGCTGCAGCTGGGGGGCAAACAGTTGGCGCAGACCACCTTCCATTTGGCCTGTCTGCCTTACGAAGCTTTCTTCAGCCTCGATGCCATCGTGCGAACCACCACCCGTGTTGCCTTCACCCACCGCAACATGCTGGAGTGGACGGCCTCCGGCGAAGGCGCGGGCCCGAACCGGAGCGCCCGTGCACCCGCCATCGCCCCCGGTGGCCTGGGCGACCTCTTGCAAACAACGTTCAAAATGGGGATGGGTTCGGCTTTGGCCGCCGTGGTTGCTGCGGCCGTTCTGGCCATGCACCCCCAGGCCTTTTGGGTCGCCGCGCCGGTGCTGCTTTTGTGGCTGGCTGCGCCCGCTATTGCATGGTGGTTAAGCCGCCCCTTGGCTGACCAAATCGCGCGCCTGCAAGCCAAGCAGACCGTGTTCTTGTTCGCACTCGCGCGCCGAACCTGGCACTTCTTTGAGACCTTTGTCAATGCCGAGAACCATTGGTTGCCGCCCGACAACTACCAGGAACACCCGGCCTCGGTGGTGGCGCACCGCACGTCGCCAACCAACATGGGGCTGGCACTGTTGGCCAACCTGTCGGCCTATGACTTTGGCTATATTCCGGCCGCATCACTCTTGGCGCGCACCCGCGACACGCTGCAAACCATGCAGGGCTTGGACCGCCATGCAGGCCATTTTTACAACTGGTACGACACGCTGAGCCTGCGGCCCTTACCACCGCGGTATGTCTCGTCGGTCGACAGTGGCAATTTGTCGGGACATTTGTTGACACTGCGCCCTGGTTTGTTGGCGCTGACCGACCAGAAGATCTTTGGCGCCAGGACCTTTGAAGGACTTGGCGACGCCCTTAGCAACCTGCGCGAAGCCTTGCAGCCCCATGCCAGCGCCGAACTCATGCAAGCGGTCGCGCTGGTGCAGCGCGGCATTGACGCTGCATGCAATGCCAAACCGGTAACTACCACCGCAGTACGCCACTGTTTGAACGAGATCACCGCGGCATGTGTCGGCCTGATCAGCCTGCCCATCGACCCGCCAGTGGGTACCGACGGCAACCCATGGAGGCTGTGGGCACAGGCTGCAATGCAGCAATGCCACGCCGCGCTGGCCGACCTGGATTACATGGTGCCCTGGGACGAGAGCGATACGCCCCCCCTGCCCGGCTGGCTAAAAGCGCTGCCGGGCCTGGGCGCAGTCCCAAGCCTGCGCGAACTGGCAGCGTTGGACACGGCCCTGGACCACGCGATTGCGCAGCAATCGGGCCTCACCGCTGCCGACCACAGCGTGGCCTCATGGCTGCGTCCCCTGGTCACCATCGCCAGTACCCGTGCCAAAGAACGGATGCAAACGATCCAGCGCCTGGCAGAGCAGGCCGCTGATCTGGCGCAGGCGGATTACAGCTTCCTCTACGACAAAGCCCGCCATCTGTTCACCGTGGGTTACAACGTCGACGAACACCGGCGCGACACCGGGCACTACGATTTGCTGGCCTCAGAGGCGCGGCTGTGCAGCTTTGTCGCCATCGCACAAGGGCAAGTGCCGCAAGAGAATTGGTTTGCATTGGGTCGACTGCTTACATCCGCCGGTGGCGACCCGATACTGCTCTCCTGGAGCGGCTCGATGTTCGAATACCTGATGCCCCTCTTGGTAATGCCAGCGTGCGCCAATACCTTGCTGGACCAAACCTGCCTGGCTGCCGTCAAGCACCAGATTACCTACGGACACCAGCGCGGTGTTCCCTGGGGCATCTCCGAGTCGGGTTACAACGCGGTCGATGCGGCCCTGAATTACCAGTACCGCGCCTTTGGCGTGCCGGGCCTGGGTCTCAAGCGCGGTTTGGCCGAGGACTTGGTGATTGCGCCGTATGCGTCGGCCTTGGCGCTGATGGTGATGCCAGACGCTGCATGCCAGAACCTGCAACGCATGACCGCCGATGGCTTCAAAGGCCGCTATGGCATGTATGAGGCGATTGACTTCACCCCATCGCGCCTGCCGCGTGGGCAAACCAGCGCCGTGGTGCGCTCTTTCATGGCCCACCACCAGGGCATGAGCCTGCTGGCCATGGCCTATGTGCTGCTGGACCAGCCGATGCAAAAGCGGTTTGAATCCGACCCGCTCTTCCAGGCCACCACCTTGTTGCTGCAAGAACGGGTTCCTAAAGCGGCCATGTTCCATGTGCGCAGTCCGGACTTGTCTGATATTCGCACCACGACCGCCGGCCCAGAAATGCCCATGCGCATTTTGCGCAACGTCGACACCGCGGTTCCCGAAGTGCAATTGCTCTCCAACGGCCGCTACCACGTCATGGTCAGCCAAGCGGGCGGGGGCTATAGCCGCTGGAAAGACATCGCCGTTACCCGCTGGCGCGAGGACGGCACACGCGACAACTGGGGCGCCTTTTGCTACCTACGCGATGTGGCCAGCGGAGAATTTTGGTCTACCGCCCACCAGCCTACGCTCAAAAAGGCCGACACCTACGAAGCCATCTTTTCCGAAGGACGCGCCGAGTTTCGCCGCCGCGACCATGGCTACGAGACCCATACCGAAATCGTTGTCTCGCCAGAAGACGACATTGAGCTGCGCCGCCTGCACATTACCAACCGTTCGCGCACCCGCCGTACGATCGAGGTCACCAGCTACGCCGAGGTGGTGCTGGCACCCGCGCCAGCCGACGCATTGCACCCGGCGTTCAGTAACCTGTTTGTTCAAACCGAAATTGTGGGTGCCCTGCAGGCGATCCTGTGCAACCGCCGACCCCGCTCCGACGGCGAACACCTGCCCTGGATGTTCCACCTGATGGTCGTGCATGGCGGCGACTGTGGGACCGCGTCCTATGAGACCGACCGCATGCGCTTCATTGGCCGCACGCGCGCGGTGGACGCGCCGCAGGCCATGGCGGCATCGGGAGCCTTGTCGGGCAGCGATGGCGCTGTGCTCGACCCCATGGTGGCGATTCGCCACTTCATCACACTCGACCCGCAGCAAACGGTCACGATTGACGTGGTCTACGGCATCAGCGAAACCCGTGAGGCGGCCTTGGGCCTAATCGGCAAGTACCGCGACCGGCATTTGGCAGACCGCGTCTTTGACCTGACCTGGACCCACAGCTGGGTCAACCTGCAGCAAATCAATGCGAACGAATCCGACGCCCAACTCTACGGCCGCTTGGCCAGCTCCGTCATCTACGCCAATCCAGCATTGCGGGGTGATGCCGACGTGCTCAAACGCAACCGCCGGGGGCAATCGGGCCTGTGGGGCTATGGCATATCGGGCGATTTGCCAATTGTCTTGCTCCAAATCGGCAAGCAAGACAATATTGATCTGGTAAGGCAGTTGGTGCAAGCCCACGCCTATTGGCGCTTGAAGGGCCTGATCGTCGACCTGGTGATTTTGAACGAAGACCACGCCGGATACCGCCAGCTCCTGCAAGAGCAGATCATGGGCTTGATCGCTACCGGTGCCGAGGCCAATTTCACCGACCGACCCGGTGGCATTTTCGTTAGGATTGCGGAGCAGATTTCTGCCGAAGACCGCATCCTGTTCCAAACGGTCGCCCGCGTGATCATCACCGACACCCGCGGTAGCCTGACAGACCAGGTCAACCGCCGCGGCCCCAAAGAAACACGCGAGGCACCGCTGGTGCGCCAAGCCCCCCAGCGAACACGCCGCCCAGACCCAGAAGCAGCCAGCGTGACGGCACCAGACAACCTGCTTTTCTTCAACGGCCTAGGCGGCTTTGCACCCGATGGGCGCGAATACACCATCACCACCACACACGGGCAAACCACCCCCGCGCCATGGGTGAATGTGATTGCCAATGCCCGCTTCGGCACCGTCATCTCGGAGTCTGGATCGGCCTACACCTGGAGTGAGAACGCCCACGAATTTCGCTACACCCCCTGGAGCAATGACCCCGTCAGCGACGGGGGTGGCGAAGCCATTTACCTACGCGACGAAGACAGCGGCGCATTTTGGTCACCCACGCCCTTACCGTGTGGCGGTCAAACCCCCTACACCACCCGGCATGGTTTTGGTTACAGCGTGTTTGAGCACGAGGAAGATGGCATTCATTCCGAGCTCACCATTTATGTCCACGTCGATGCGGCCATCAAGTTCTCACGGCTCACGATCCGCAACCAGTCAGGGCGCCCCCGCAGGCTCTCAGCGACCGGTTACGTGGAATGGGTGTTGGGCGATTTGCAATCCAAATCAGCCATGCATGTCACCACCGAGATAGAGCCCCAGAGTGGTGCCATTTTGGCGCGCAATCCCTACAGCCCAGAATTTTCAGACCGGGTCGCATTTTTTGACGCCGACGGCGCGACGCAGAACCCATTGGTGACCGTTTGCGGCGACCGCCGTGAATTTGTGGGGCGCAACGGAACGCTGGCCAACCCAGCTGCAATGGCGCGCTCCAGGCTGTCGAACAAAGTGGGCTCAGGCTTGGACCCATGTGCTGCGGTGCAAGTTCCGTTTGATCTGGCCGATGGCCAGGAACGGGACATTACATTCAGGATTGGGGCTGCCGGACGCCGGGGCATTGACGATGCCAGGGCGGTGGTCCATTCCCTGCGCGAGCCCGATGCCTTGCTGGGCGTGCTGCCCGCGGTGCATGCCTATTGGGAAGAAACCCTGGGCGCCGTGCAAGTCAACACGCCTGACCCAGCCCTCAACGTGCTGGCCAACGGCTGGCTGCTTTACCAAACCATTGCCTGCAGGCTGTGGGCCCGCAGCGGGTATTACCAGTCGGGCGGCGCGTTTGGTTTCCGAGACCAACTGCAAGACGTGATGGCCCTGGTGCACACCGCCCCGCACATGTTGCGTGAGCACTTGCTGCGCTGCGCTAGCCGCCAGTTCGAGGAAGGCGATGTACAGCACTGGTGGCACCCGCCGCAGGGCCGCGGCGTGCGTACCCATTGCTCTGACGACTTTCTTTGGCTACCCCAAGCGACATGCCGCTACATCCAGGCCACCAGCGACCACGGTGTGCTGAATGAATCGGTGGCGTTCCTAGAAGGTCGCCCAGTACCGCCCGAGGAAGACTCGTACTACGACTTACCCGGCCAATCCACCTCCACCGCAACAATGTACGAACACTGTGTTCGGGCCATTGTGCGGGGACTACCCAAGGGCGTGCACGGGCTGCCACTGATGGGCACGGGTGACTGGAACGACGGCATGAATTTGGTGGGCATCAAGGGCCAGGGCGAAAGCGTGTGGCTGGCGTTCTTCCTCTTTGACACCTTGGTTCGCTTCAGCCCTTTGGCGCGGGCGCATGGTGACACTGCGTTTGCCGAGGAATGCCTGGCCCAAGCCGAACAATTGCGCCAGGCCATTGACCAACACGGCTGGGACGGCGGCTGGTACCGGCGCGCGTATTTTGACGACGGAACACCGCTGGGGTCGTCTGCCAACGCCGAATGCCAGATTGACTCCATTTCGCAAAGCTGGTCGGTGCTGTCGGGCGCCGGTGACCCCGAACGCACGCGCACCGCCATGAACGCGCTGGACCAGCGACTGGTTCGCCGCGACAAGGCGTTGATCCAGTTGCTGGACCCGCCATTCAACACCGCCGCCATGAACCCCGGTTACATCAAAGGCTATGTGCCGGGTGTGCGAGAAAACGGCGGGCAGTACACCCACGCCGCCATCTGGACCACCATGGCGTTTGCCGCATCGGGCGACAGCCGTAGGGCGTGGGAATGTTTCGATTTGATCAACCCAGTGCACCACGGAAGCTCTGCCGAGGCAGTGGCCATCTACAAAGCCGAGCCCTATGTGGTGGCGGCCGACGTCTATGCCGTCGCCCCCCACACCGGGCGTGGTGGGTGGACCTGGTACACCGGCTCGGCCAGTTGGATGTACCGCCTGATTCTGGAGTCGCTATTGGGGCTGTACATCGAAGGCGGGCAACTGCGCTTCAAGCCCTGCATGCCGGTCGCTTGGTCGGGATTCAGCGTGCACTACCGCTACCGCAAAACCCAGTTCACGATTGTGGTTCAGCAAACGCAGGGCCCCGTAGAGGCGCTGCAGGTGAAGGTGGATGGGGTGGTGCAGCCCAGCGCTGCAGTGAACTTGGTCGACGACCAAGTGAATCACAGGGTGGAGGTGAATGTGACCTCCACCGCATAGGCCTAAAAATCGATTGGCCCAGTCCCCGCTGTGTTGGAGCGGGGACTGGGCCAGACTGCCGCATTAAGCGGCTGCGCTTTGGTCCTGTGGGGAATCGGTTAAAGCCGCCCAGTTAACAGAAGTATCAGAAGGATGATGACAATCAATCCCACGCCACCACTGGGTCCGTAACCCCAGCTACGACTGTGTGGCCAGCTCGGTATAACGCCGATCAGCAAGAGGACTAAAACGATCAACAGTATGGTTCCCAGACTCATGAAATGCTCCTTAAGGGTGTGTAAATGGGGATAAGTAAACGAGTGGGAGCATCGCATGAGAAATCTGGCCCGTCCGTGCGCTAGCAGACAGATACGGGTGCGCGCATTGATTCAGACTGGCGCCCTACTTCGAGAAACTCAATGAATGCAACTACTGAACCACCCGGTGCTTTTACAAGCCAAGCGCCAGATATGCAGCGCGCCACTGCAAACCATTGCAGTGAGGCCGGTTGGTCTAGTTTGCAGGAGGTCATGGGGCTGCTGCTGTTCCAGGCGCGTACGGGCGGATTCGATGCATCACGCGTATTCAGGCGTCGCCGCGTCAAATCCGGACAGTCCGTTTTTGCAATGGGTCAGCCCTATGAAGGGCTCTTTGTCGTACGGCTGGGTGCTTTGAAGACCATCATCACCCATGCTGATGGCAGCGAACGGGTGCGGTCATTTGCCATGAAGGGCAGTCTTCTCGGCACCGATGGGGCCAGCAACAACTACCACAGCACCGAAGCCGTTGCGTTAACGGATTGCGAAGTCATCCTTCTGCCAGAGAGCGAGCTCTTTTTGCCGGGACGCTCCTGCAATGCGGTGGAGCGTATGACCCACTGGGCCATCAGCCGGGAAATTGCCAAAGAAATGGCCGCTGCCAGTACCGCTAACTCGACCCGCGCAGAGGTTCGGGTTGCACGGTTTTTGACGCTGCAATCCGATGACTTTTTGGCCCTGGGTTACTCGCCCCGGCGATTCGCCTTGGCCATGACACGGCGCGACATCGGAAGCTACCTCAGCTTAACCTTGGAGACGGTGAGCCGCGCCTTGTCTTCGCTGCAGCAGATCGGCATGATCACGGTGACGAACCGCGAAATTTCTATTCAAGCGCCAGACGCATTGCGGGCCCTTCAAGACCACTAATTGGCATCCTGAAGTTCCCGGGTGTGTTCCGCACGCTTCATGGAAAGGTACGCGTCGCGGTCGAGCTCATGCAATTGGAGTGGATACCGTTCCGTAGCAGCAAACCAGTTTTGCAAACGCTGCTCAAACTGGGATGCAGCGGGTAAGCGCAATGAAGCCAGCAGCGCATCAATCGCCAAGTAGTAACGCATGATGTTGCGCTCTGCGACACCCCGCTCTCCGCCGATGTAAACCGCCCCACCGTTTTCACGTTTTCCCACTTCTGTAAACCCTACTTTGCCGCGACCGATGGTCATCAAATAGGTCTTCGTGGCCAGCCGCGCGGCAAGGCTCGTGTCGTACGAATACGCCAGGTGCAAAAATGTTGACCCATTGGGCAGCGGGACGGCTTCCAACACGATTTGGTAATCGCTAGTACCTATGGGCCCGTCCTTCGCGTCCAGTTGAATACGCAGATACTGTGGCGTGGCCTCCACGGCGGTGTAATCGAATGCAAGGGGCTCGGTTTGCGACAACGCTTGCGGCGTTTTTTTGCCCATCCGAACCAGTAGCTGACTGCCTTGCGCCGCAACTTTGGATCGGCAGTATTTGGTGTTGAAATGCAAGGACAGCACATCACACCAATGCTGTGGGTTGTTCAACGCAGAACTCACCACACTGAAGGGGTACGCAACAACGGCATGGACATCGCCGGTCAGGCGATTTTTCGCTTCAACCGAGTCCAGTACCAAGGGCTGTTTAAAAACATTCTGCTGTAGTTGAGGGACCAATGCCTGGTATTTGGCCAGCAAGGGCGCTGCCGAACCGGTACTGGCGTTCGCCGCAAATGCCAGCATTGTGATGCAGATCACTGCTATTTTTTTCATAGTGAAAATCTGCGTTGCTCGCGCCGTGGATGGGCAAGAATTTGCGCGCTGAAGGCATCAGCCCACACGGCGTAACCTTTGCGCCCCGGGTGAAACCCGTCTGAAGCCAAGCAATCCAACACGTTGCCTTGGTGGGGCGGCAGCATGACGCGTTGCCCCAGCAGGGGCAACACGTTGGCCATCTGCCGGTTCATCGCTTGCGCCCACAGCCCCATGAACCAGCGTAAGGGCTGGGGTAAGGCGGTGAACCCTTGCATGGGCGGCATGGCGCTGTGAATCAGCAGCCCTGGCTGAAACCTCTCTTGCACCAAGGCCGCCAAGCGGTGTTGCCATTGCAACCATTTCACAGGTGAACACAAGGCCGTTGCGTCATTGACGCCGATACACAAAATCACCACGTCATACCGCGCCGTTTGGGCACCTTCGAGCATCTGCAACAAGCCGGGCGACTCCAATCCCGTGACAGCCATCAATTGCCATTGCACCGTGTACTGCTTGCCTAAGCGCTGCAACAGCTGCCCGCACAAGGCTTCGTCTTGCGACGCCACACCCACACCAGCGGCACCAGAGTCGCCCGCAATCAACAAGGAAATGCGTGGGCCCTTGCCGATGGTGCCCGCGCGGGGGCCACTTGCCTCGGGCAGCACGGGGGTGACCCGCCGCACGTGTCGGCCTTGCAACCAAAGAATAGGGCTCAGCAGGACGAGCAGGACGGTTCGCTGGAATTGCAATATGGCGTCGGCCAGTGCTGCCGCAAAGGCCCCATTGGTTAGAGGATTCATCGTGGTGATTGCTTAATTGGGTGGTTGGGGGCAAGTTATCTAGCGCCAAGCCCAACGATAAGAGCACCAGGCTTTGGGGT
>JBBRNS010000101.1:0-13243 GCA_038230175.1 Burkholderiales bacterium | reverse complement strand
TCATGTCGCGGGCGGCCCAGGCTTTTGCCCATGCATACACAGCCGATTCGACATCTTTGATCGCCGCTTTGTCGGACGAAGTGGCCGTCGGCCGTGGTGCTGGCGCAGCAACGACCGCAGGCGCTACCTCAGCGGGGGCCACGACGGGTGTCGGCGCTGCTGGTTTTGCAGCAACGGGAGTGGGTAGTGTCGGTGGTGGTTTTGCGGCTGGCGTGGGCGTGGCGGTAGCTACTTGCGTTGCACCACCGTGCGGAGCCTTGGTGCCATTGACGCTGAACAACTCGCGAATCAGGGCGAGCTTAGGCGCAACGGCAGTGTTGCTTGCGTCTAGCTGTAAGGCTTTGTTGTAGGCCTGGCTGGCCAATTTGGCGTATACATCGCCCAAGTTCTCGTGCGCTGTGGCGTAGCTGGGGTTGGTGCGAATAGCCATTTCCAGTGCCGTACGCGCTTTGTCAAACTGGCTTTGACCGGCGTACAGAACTGCTAGGTTGTTGTAGGGCTCAGGTAGCTCTGGGTAGTCTTCTGTTAAGCGAGTAAAGGTCGAAATAGCGTCGGTGGTTTTGCCGGCATCACGCTGGATCACGCCTTTCAAGAACCGCATCTGTGGATCGCGTGGTTTCGTAACCAAGTAGACATCGGCTTTGTTCAACGCTTCTGCATATTTTCCATTGCGAACCAGTTGGGACACGTCGGTGTACTCGTCCGCGTAGGCTATGGAGAATGAAAGCGTGGCTGCCAGTGCAACCAATCGAAGCGGTTTGAAAGCGTGTGAAGATACGAGCGTCATAAAGCCTTTGGATTCTTGCGCATTGAATGGGCCCTCTAATCGGGGCTTTATACTGCTGCTCATTGTAGCTGAGGGGCTGTAAATTTCTATTGACAAGCTCCCATGACTTACCCTAACCCTATTCGTAGCAAGTGACGACGTTTTGCGGGCCGTAGTTTTCCTAGGCGGCAATGAATTACCCATGAGTTTGCGCATTTACAACACGCTGTCGCGTGCTTTAGAAGTCTTCACGCCACTTGAGCCGGGCCATGTGCGCATGTATGTGTGCGGAATGACGGTCTATGACCTGTGCCACCTGGGGCACGCGCGCTCCATGGTGGCATTTGACGTGGTCCAGCGATGGTTAAGGTCCAGCGGACTGCGGGTGACTTATGTGCGCAACGTGACGGACATCGATGACAAAATTATTCGCCGGGCTCTGGAGAACAAAGAATCCATCCGATCGTTAACGGACCGCATGGTCGACGCATTGCACCAGGATGCCGATGCACTGGGTGTGGAGCGCCCCACCTTTGAGCCGCGCGCGACGGAATACGTGCCACAAATGTTGGCCTTGATTGGTGTTCTCGCCGATAAAGGTTTGGCTTACCAATCGGCTGATGGCGATGTTAATTTTTCGGTGCGCAAGTTTGACGGTTACGGTAAGTTGTCGGGCAAGTCGCTCGACGAGCTGCGGGCCGGTGAACGGGTGGCGGTGGCAGGTGGCAAAGAAGACCCGCTGGATTTTGTGCTTTGGAAGTCGGCCAAAGAATCCGAGCCAGTCGAAGCCAAATGGGCTGGTCCTTATGGAGTGGGGCGGCCCGGCTGGCATATTGAATGCTCCGCCATGGGATGCGCACTTTTGGGTGAATCGTTTGATATACATGGCGGTGGGGCTGACCTGCAATTTCCGCACCATGAAAATGAGATTGCTCAGAGCGAGGGTGCTTTCGGAAAGCCGTTGGCGCGTGTTTGGATGCATAACGGATTCGTGACCCGTGACGACGAAAAAATGTCCAAGAGTTTGGGCAACTTTTTCACCATCCGCGACATCTTGGCCCAGTACGGAGCCGAGGTCACGCGTTTCTTCATCGTCCGCTCCCACTACCGCAGCGCCCTCAATCACAGCGATGCCCACTTGGATGACGCGCACAACGCACTCAAGCGCCTGTACACGGCACTGCACGGCGTTGTCCCAGCCACGCTTGCAGCCATCGACTGGACCGATTCATTTGCGGCACGGTTTCAGGCTGCCATGAACGAGGATTTCGGCACGCCTGAGGCCGTTGCGGTATTGTTTGACTTGGCCGGTGAAGTTAATCGCACCCAATCGGCACCATTGGCAGGGCTGCTCAAGGCTTTGGGTGCTTGCCTGGGCCTGCTACAACAAGACCCTAAAGCCTTTTTACAGTCGGGTGCAGCGCTCGATGATGCAGCAATCCAAGTTTTGATTGCCGAGCGCAGTGCAGCCAAGCTTGTGCGTGATTTTGGGCGCGCCGATGCCATCCGCAAAAGTCTGGTGGAGCAAGGTATTGTGCTCAAGGATTCTTCGGACGGAACCACCTGGGAAGTCGCACAATGATGGCTACCGTGAAAAAAGATACCCCTAATCCAGTGACGCCCTATTTTTGGGCTGAAGCCTGCAAGCACCTGATGAAGAAAGACCGGGTGATGAAGCGACTGATTCCCCAGTTTGGCGATGCCTGTTTAGAGACGCGGGGTGACGCATTCATGACCTTGGCGCGCAGCATTGTGGGCCAGCAAATATCGGTCAAAGCAGCGCAAACTGTGTGGGACCGTTTTGCCCTATTGCCGAGCAAAATGACTCCGGGGAATGTGCTTAAACTCAAGGTGGATGACATGCGCGCAGCGGGGTTGAGTGTGCGCAAAGTGGAGTATTTGGTAGACCTTGCCGTTCATTTCGACAATGGCGCACTGCATGTGAAATCATGGGACACCATGAGTGACGACGAGATCGTGACCGAGCTGGTAGCCATTCGGGGCGTAGGCCGCTGGACGGCGGAAATGTTCTTGATTTTTCACCTGATGCGACCCAATGTTTTACCGCTGGACGACGTGGGCCTGATTAACGGCATTAGCTCCAATTATTTTTCGGGGGACGTGGTTAGCCGCAGCGATGCGCGTGAGGTTGCTGCAGCTTGGGCGCCTTACTGCAGCGTGGCAACTTGGTATATTTGGCGCTCACTCGACCCATTGCCAGTGACATATTGATGCCGCTCAAACGCTGATGTTTTGGGTGGTTTCGTACTGATTAGGAGGCTTTGTATGGCCAAGAAAACGTTCCTGGATTTTGAGCAACCGATTGCGGACTTGGAAACCAAAATTGAAGAGCTGCGCTACGTTCAAAACGAGTCAGCGGTGGATATCTCGGCCGAAATCGAACAGCTGAGCAAAAAAAGCCAGCAGCTCACCAAAGACATCTACAGTGATTTGACCCCTTGGAAGATCACCAAGATCGCCCGCCATGCGGAGCGTCCCTACACCCTGGATTACATCAACGAGCTGTTCACCCATTTTGTAGAGTTGCACGGTGATCGCCACTTTTCCGATGATTTGAGCATTGTGGGTGGCTTGGCCCGGTTCAACGGCACACCCTGCATGGTTTTGGGGCACCAAAAAGGCCGCGACACCAAAGAGCGAGGCTTGCGCAACTTTGGCATGAGCAAGCCCGAGGGTTATCGCAAAGCACTGCGCTTGATGAAGCTGGCCGAGAAGTTCAAATTGCCGGTGTTTACCTTTGTGGACACACCGGGCGCTTACCCCGGCATTGATGCCGAGGAGCGCAGCCAGTCCGAGGCCATTGGCCGCAACATCTTTGAGATGGCACAACTCGAAGTACCCATCATCACCACCATCATCGGTGAGGGCGGCTCAGGCGGAGCCTTGGCGATCTCGGTGGCTGACCAGGTCATCATGCTGCAGTACTCGATTTACTCGGTGATCAGCCCTGAAGGCTGTGCGTCGATATTGTGGAAAACGTCTGAGCGCGCACAGGATGCGGCGGATGCCTTGGGCATTACTGCCCACCGGTTGAAGGCCTTGGGCGTGATCGACAAGATTGTGAATGAGCCAGTGGGCGGCGCCCACCGCGATCCAAAGCAGGCCGCCGCCTTCCTCAAGCGTGCACTGGCCGATGCCTACCGGCAAATCAGCGACTTGAAAGTCAAAGAACTGCTGGACCGCCGCTACGAGCGCCTGCAAAGCTACGGTCGATTTACGGATACCAAGGCCGCTGCCAAATAAGGCGCCAGCGCCTTTGGCTTGTACCGACAGCCCCAAGCGGGGGTCATCCATTTATTTGCCTTTGCGGTGAAACCACTTTATGACCCAGTCTCTTGAGCAGGCCATGGGCGCATTTGCGCCGCCATTGCCGTTGGGCGTGGCGTTCAGCGGTGGTGCGGACTCCACAGCACTCTTGGTTGCTTGCGCGGAAAAGTGGCCAGGCCAAGTAGTGGCGCTGCACATTAACCACGGTTTACAGGAGGCGGCTGGCGCGTTTGAATCGCAATGCCAGCACTTGTGCCAGCGCTTGAATGTAGCGTTGCGGGTGCTTCCGGTGGACGCCGGTCATACCAGTGGCCAAAGCCCCGAGGACGCGGCTCGGCGCGCCCGTTACAAGGGAATTGTGTCGTTAGCCCACGCAGAACATGCGCAAGAAGCTATCAAATCAATAGCAATTGCCCAGCATGCCGATGACCAGATGGAGACGGTTTTACTGGCCTTGAGCCGAGGTTCCGGCTTGGCTGGCTTGAGTGCAATGGCGCCGCACTGGGTACGCGATGGTTTGGATTTCTACCGGCCGCTGCTGTCGGTTGCTGCAGCCGACATTCGGCGGTGGTTGGCAGATCGGGGGGAGGGGTTTGTTGACGACCCGACCAATTCAGACCTTCGTTTTACCCGCAATCGTATTCGGGCGCAGGTTGTGCCCGCTTTGCGCGCTGCCTTCCCCCAGTGCCTGGACACCTTTGCGCGCAGTGCGGCACACGCGGCGCAGGCGCAGGTGTTGATGGATGAAGTGGCTCAAGGCGATGCGGGCCACGTGCTGCGTGCCCGAGACGGGTTGCCGCAGTTAAAAGCCCTACAGCGATTGAGCCATGTCCGGCAGGCCAACTTTCTGCGCTTTTGGCTCAAGCAGTCTTTTCAGGTTATTCCCAGTACCGCGCAATTGGGTGAAATGCAGTCCCAAATCACAGCGTGCATAACGCGGGGGCACGCAATTCACATGAAGGTGGGGCACGGCTTTGTGCAGCGCATTGGCGATGTGTTGACTTGGTACAATCCCTAGGTTTTGCTTCATAAAAGTCTCATTCCATGGCATTGATTGTTCACAAATACGGCGGCACGTCGATGGGCTCCACCGTGCGCATTCGCAACGTCGCCAAACGCGTCGCTAAATGGGCGCGCGCTGGTCACCAATTGGTGGTGGTTCCTTCCGCCATGAGTGGCGAAACCAACCGTTTGCTTGGTTTGGCCAAAGAGTTGGCGCCCGCCAAACATGGCGACGCCTATGCCCGCGAGTTGGACATGCTGGCCTCTACGGGCGAGCAAGCCTCTAGCGCGCTGTTGGCCATTGCGCTCCAGGCCGAGGGCATGGAGTCGGTCAGCTACGCAGGTTGGCAGGTTCCTATTCGTACCAACAGCGCTTACACCAAGGCCCGGATTGAGTCGATTGATGATGTGCGCGTCCGTGCCGATCTGGCGCAGGGCAAAGTCGTGATCGTGACGGGTTTTCAGGGGATGGACGATCAGGGCAATATCACCACGCTTGGGCGCGGTGGGTCTGACACCTCCGCTGTCGCCGTGGCTGCGGCCATGAAAGCGGCAGAGTGTCTGATCTACACGGATGTGGACGGCGTGTACACCACCGACCCCCGTGTGGTGCCCGAGGCACGTCGCCTGCATACGGTGAGTTTTGAAGAGATGCTGGAAATGGCATCGCTTGGCTCCAAAGTGCTGCAAATTCGTTCCGTCGAATTTGCGGGCAAATACAAAGTACCACTGCGCGTTTTGAGCAGCTTTACGCCGTGGGACATGGACATCAACGAGGAAGCCAAGTCTGGCACTCTGATTACTTTTGAGGAAGATGAGAAGATGGAACAAGCCATTGTGTCGGGCATCGCATTCAACCGTGACGAAGCCAAAATATCCGTCGTTGGTGTCCCTGACAAGCCGGGCATTGCCTACCAAATTTTGGGCGCTGTGGCGGATGCCAATATTGAAGTGGACATGATCATCCAGAACCAAGGCCGGGACGGCAAGACTGATTTCAGCTTCACCGTGAACCGCGGTGATTACGCCAAAGCCGTTGATGTGTTGCGGGAAAAGGTCTTGCCCAGCCTGGGCGCCGAAGATGTGGTTGGCGATACAAAGATTTGCAAGGTGTCGATTGTTGGCATTGGCATGCGCAGCCATGTGGGCGTTGCCAGACGCATGTTCCGGGTTTTGAGCGAAGAGGGCATCAATATCCAGATGATCTCGACCTCTGAGATCAAGACGTCGGTTGTCATTGACGAGAAGTACATTGAGCTCGCTGTGCGCGCATTGCACAAAGCTTTTGACTTAGACCAGCCTGCTGCGTGAAAAAACAGGCCTGAGTCGTGCGATAATTCGCGCAGCTTTTAGGAATCGTGACCGAGTGGCCGAAGGTGCTCCCCTGCTAAGGGAGTATGGGGTGTAGAGCCTCATCGAGAGTTCGAATCTCTCCGATTCCGCCAAACCTTATAAATCAACAACTTACAAGCGATTTAACACCGCCGAAGGTTTTTGATGATACCCATGAAAACCCACCAGTGCCCACTTCCCAGTGGTTTTCTGGTGGTTTTTTTTCGCCTACGTTTTTGAAAAACCACTGAGCAATGGAATTTCAAGTTGTCCTCTCCTCGCTGCAGAGCCAATTCGCTGGGAAATTGGTGCTGTATGTCAGTGACATCGCAACTATCTTGGGTAAGTCACCCAAGGCCGTTCAGAACCTCATTGATAGTAAAAAATTGCCTTTCAAGGTAAAGCTTGTCGGGGGCCTTCGTTGTGTCGATATCTTCCAGGTCGCCCAGTGGTTCGTCACCGATGCCGCCATGGCTGAGGAGGTCTCGAGCAATGAGCGGTCCAAGGCACGTACTGGGCAGCCAAAGTCAGCGCTGGTCCAAACAAATCAAACACCCACTGAGTCAGTGCCGATAGCCTCCAGCAAAGCCTCTGAGTTGGAAGAAAGCCAATTTGGCCCCATGGCGCTGATGATTCTGAAAAATCGCAAAGCCCAAGCCATCGGGATGCAGAGAAGGGCCTTCGAACTTTGTGACCTAGACGAAAAAGCGTTCATGTTTGAACTCATGGAGCACTTGTTTTTCGGCGCTGCTCCAGACTTGCCAAGCTACACCCTTACCTTCAAAAAGCTGGCGCCCCGCCATTTCAAAGTTAAGACGCAAGTGCTCATTAAAGTGTTCGATAACGAATCGGATGCGCTCGACTTTCTTGTGGATAAATTGGTTGTAATGCGATTCGTAAAAAGCCTGCATATTTTTGATTTGAAACTTGAATCAGAATCGAATCTACTATTTCATGCTGTCGCGAGCCAGTTCGATAAGGTTTCCATAATCAAATGCGAAGTCGAACTCAGCCTGCCTGGAATATGAAGGAGTTGGTCATGCAATGCCAAGTGACTGAGGGAAATTTGGCCTGTTGCTGTCAAGCGAGGCTGGGTGAGGGTGGTGGGCTGAGTAAGCTTTAAGTCTAGGCTGGCACCAAAGCTTTGGCCGCCGCACCTGAACGGTGTGTTGCTCCTTTACTTGCTCAGTAAATCGGCAATGCGAGCATAAAAATGGCCACCGTCGCTACAACGGTGACCATCAAATCAATCTTTCAAATCAAAACTTCACCCCGGTTGCCAAGGCTAAAATCGCGCCTCCAACGCTTAGTCTTGGTACTCAATCGGTCCACTCAAACATCCGCATCTCGTCCTGCTCACGCACCGGCTGAGGCTGCGGAGCTAGTCGCTCATGGCGCTCTGGCTCAGGCCTTCGCTCTGGTATTTGTGGCGGCGCAGGAATTGACTGCCGCATCCCAGCTTCCCTGGGTTCAGTGTCCTTTACGTAACCCTGTCCAGCATCTCCTGCCTCGGCCCCATGTTTCGAGACCTTAAATGCCTCAAAAGCGATGATGAGCAAGCTACCCGTGGGCTTACCATCCTTCCCAATATAAAAGTCCACCTTCAGCTTGCCAGTTACCCGCACGAAGTCGCCTAATTTCAAGCAAGGGTCTTTGTCGACCATCAGCCGAACTGTATAAAAATTTGGACTGTTGTCGATGCCTCGTTGGCTTTCAGCGATGCGCCCTTGCCAGTAACCTTTGTTCGTCGTTTTGCTGACCTTTCGCTCCCAAGGTGTCGAGCAGTTTCCGAATGCTTGCATTGTGTTGTCCTCAATCATGAATGTTGCTGACAGAACGTAGTCCTATCACATCTGTATAGCTATGGCTAAGCGTTGCGAATTTGTCAGGCGAAAATGCTCGCTTCAACACTTTTCAACAAGCCAACCATGTCCCATGAGCCGCGTCTCACCCAGGAACTACGTTCACTGCTTCACACGCAGCGTGTTGCCGCCTTGGGGACCATGGGCGAGGACGGCGCTCCCTTCGTATCCATGGTCCCCTATGCCATGGAGGCAACATTGGGGTGTCTTGTCATCCACGTCAGTGGTTTGGCTACCTATACGCGCAATCTGCTCGCAAACTCGAATGTGTCCTTGCTTGTAATGCAAGCAGAGGTGGCTGGCGAGCCCGTTCACGCACTGCCCCGGGTTACCCTGGAAGGGGTGGCCAAAGTGCTCCTGCGCGATAGCAACGAATGGCTGGCTTGCCGTGCTGCGTACCTGATGCGCTTTCCAGAGGCTGAGCCAATGACGGAATTGGGTGATTTCAGCTTTGTAGCATTGACGCTCAAAGGGGCCCGTCAAGTAGCCGGGTTCGGTGCGGCGCGCTCAATTGATGCTGGTGAAGTCAGGCTAGCCTTGGCACTGGCCAAGTGAAGACCAAAAGCGATGAATGACAGCAATGACTGACACTCTACCAATCACTGGCGAATCGATTTCACGTGCCCAGTTGGAGTTACTCATTGCCAGGGCAACCGCACCCTTATCCTTCGAGTCGTGTGATTTTGAAGGCGCCGACCTATCGCGGCTCTCACTGCGTGGCTTCGCATTTAAAGGCTGCAGTTTCGTGGAGGTGTCGTTCTACTCGGCCGACTTGTCAGAAAGCCACTGGGTCGGTTGCAGGGGACGCCAGGCGGATTTTGAGGCGGCAGCACTGGTGGACGCCCAGTTTCTGAACTGTGACCTCAACAACACCACGTGGCGCAGAGCCAAACTGTCATCAGCGGCATTCAAGTCCTGCAAACTGACGGGTGCCAATTTTGAGGAAGTAGCGAGCCTGGGGTTGTCATTCGACGACACCTTGCTGGTCGGCGCTGACCTGAGGAAAATGTCTTTTCGCAAAATGAGCCTCAATCAGTTGGATTTTTCTGAGGCGGACCTGTCCGGTTGTGATTTTCGGGATGCTGTATTCCAAGGCGGTAGCCTTCGAAACGCGCATATGAAATTGGCCCGCTTTGAAGGCGCCGACCTGCGAGAAGCGGACCTCGGCGGTATGAAGTTAGTTGATGCGCGACTGTTTAAAGGGGCAACGGTCTCATATAACCAAGCGGCCGACCTACTCGGTGAACTTGGACTGAGTGTGGCGTGAACCCTGCTTCGCGTGCCGCCAATTCGAGGAAGGGTGACCAGTGCCTAAGGTTGGCGACGTCACTTGGCAGCGAAGGCCGCAGGTAGAGTCTCCCACCTCAGCGCCATCCGTTCCAGCACCTCAACCGGAACGTCATGGCAGTTCTCCCATGTGCCTTGAGCCTCTACGACGCGGACTTTATGGGTCATCTCCATGTACGGTTCCATCTCGCGCAGCATTGTGAAAGTGTTGCTTACAACGACTCGCTTTCCGGCAGCCAGGGCCTGACGGGTTCTACTTTGACACCATGCATGAGCATCGCGAATGCGATTGGCGTCGTATTGATAGGCACCATTGACTTCAAAGAACTGGTCAGCTTCAAAGTGCTCGTAGCCAACCATCGCCAGCACCTTTGCCATGGTGGACTTGCCGCTGCCTGGCAGGCCGCGGATGAGGACCAGTTCGCCCAATGCCTTGTTTTCATAGACCGGGCGACCCGAGGATTTGGCGCAGGGAAGGGCGGATAGGCCAGAAAACTTGCTCTGCGGCCTACGGAGAGTGACTGTCGCGGTGTTTTGCATAGGAAACCTTTGTGTTAATGGTTTCCAATACAGGTAGCGCGTTTATATTTCGGTGGCAAAAAGCGGCTTTTTTTAGGCTGCGTTCAAGATATTTCAAAGAATTTTTGAGGTGAGCGCTAAAGAACACGTTTTCTAGCCTCAAGTGACTCCAAAACGATTGCCACGGACCAGTTCCCGTAATTTCGCGCACAATCGTGGCGACAAGAATCAGTCCCAATGTTTACCAACCAATTCGTCGAAATGGCTACTTTGCTTGCATACCGCATTGCGACCTATGCAGTCGTAAATTTGATTGACGATGCCGCGATGCTGGCACTCATTTTTTGCTGAGAGACTATGAGATATGGTTGACGGTACTTTTTTGAGAATTTACCTAATGTGGCAAGGACCGCGTAGCCCGAGCTGAGCTCGTTCACACTGCGGAGCACCAAGCATCTATGACATCGCTCCAAGCTCGAGTATTCCCCCTGCTGTTTGTTGTGCTTTGGTCCACTGGTTTTATCGGAGCACGGCTGGGCTTGCCGCACATTGAGCCTCTGACGTTTCTGCTGATTCGCTATTGCGCAGTGCTGGGTTTAATGGCGCTCATTGCCTTGGTGACCCATGCACCTTGGCCAGCATCTGGCAAGGACTGGTGGCACATTGGCGTGGCCGGGCTACTGGTTCACGGGGTGTACCTGGGTGGCGTGTTCATTGCCATTTCCCGCGGATTACCCGCTGGTGTTACCAGTCTCGTGGTTGGTGTGCAGCCACTATTGACTGCTGTCGGTGCTGGATGGCTACTAGGGACTAAGGTGTCGCGCCTGCAATGGTTCGGGCTGGGGCTGGGCTTTGTGGGGGTAGGGCTTGTCGTAGTTGGAAAGCTCGGCGCTGAATTTACGGCGCTTGCACTGGTGCCAGCCATCGTCGCACTGTTTGGCATCACTGCTGGCACTCTGTACCAAAAGCGGTTTTCTGCGGCTTTTGACTGGCGAACCGGCGCCGTTGCGCAATTTCTGCCCACGGCGGTAGTGACCGCAGTGCTTGCGTGGCTGACCGAGAGTTTCCGTGTCGAATGGGTTGGCGAGCTGTACTTTGCACTTGGTTGGCTGGTTTTGGTGCTATCCATTGGTGCCATAAGCCTGTTGAACTGGCTAATTCGTAACAGCAATGCGGTAAACGTGGCCAGTCTTTTTTACTTGGTTCCGCCCTGCACCGCTTTGTTCGCCTGGATGCTGTTCGGAGACACTTTTTCAGGCTCTGCGCTATTGGGTCTGGGTATGGCCGTTTTGGGTGTTTATTTGGCGCGTAAGTGACCTGGGGGACGATGACTGTCGGCATCCCTTCAGTTGATTTTTTGGTCCGGACCCGGTGATTGAATTGATTTGAACCAAGAGCCGTTTAGCTCCCAGCTGCAGACTAGTCGCGCCCTCAAACTTTTTCGGCAATTTGGTCGCTTCGTTCTATTCGCTGTTACCTCGGTTACCTCAAACTGAACAGACGTATCGTCTGCGGTGCATGCCTGCCGGCGGATGGCTATGCCTGCTACCACCGAAATTCAGCCTACTTTCTAGAACTTGACTTGGGCGCCAGTTATATTCTTCGTTGGCAAAGGGCATTTAGAGTCAGTAAAAAAAAACCCAGCGGTTTTAGTGCTGGGTCTTACAAGCCTTTGCAGGCCCGCGCTCAGGGAGGTGAAGCGCAGGGGTCGTTAAACCCGGTAGCAGTGTACTCTGGGTGAGCTCACTGGAAAACTTCAGCGCAGCAAAAAAAGCCCGCTCGCGGCGGTCCGGGTAAGCTGCTCTCACCAGTCCCCATAGTCGCCCGACTTCAGTTTGCGCTGTCTATGGCACACCATGCGCCCGTAGGTGCTATATGCGGCCTTCCAGTCGCTCCAAATTGCATCCTGAGCCTCAATCAGCGGTACGTCACCAGCGCACACCAAACATTGCAATTTCACTTCCAATCTGTCCTTTCGCTTGGCTCCGTCCGACCCTTCCCACGGTTGCAACGACAGGTTATGGATGTTGCGGGGGTGACCGCCAAGCGCGAGTGGGATTACATGGTCAAGCTCATAGTCGGATTTTTCGGCTTCGTAAGCCAGTCCCTGTGCATCCATGAGCCGCTTCTTCACTGCGTTGGTGTAAGACGTGCTGGGTCTGACGGTCTTTGTATACCCAGGTGTGCATACGGTTTGGGCTAAAGTGTTCTGAGCTACGTCGTGATTCAGAACGGACTTGGGGGCGTGAATAACAGTGGCGGGTTCGGCGTTGGTGGTGCACGCCAGCGCCACCAACATTGCCAAGACGGCAGCCTTCTTGAAATGGAAAACGGACATTAATTTTCTATCAGGTATGCAAATCGTCCATTGTCTGATGCTGGCACAAGCCGCTAAGGAGTATTCCATGCAAGTGCCACTTGATAGCCGCATTCTTGGTCGGGATTTGGTGAAGGAAGAGTTGCTCCCGACCACCATGCACGGCTCCCGAAAATGCGTCGTCATTGCCTGCTCCAGGCAGGACCCTTTCAGCACTATCTCCGATAGCGACCAGGGTCTTGTGGACAGGCTGCTGGAAAATGTACTTAACTACATGCGCCGCCTAGCTAATTGAGGTGTCTTTCAATGGCTGATGTCAGTGACTGCAAGCGAATTTCCTATACCCAAAACACCAAAGATGCCCAAGTCCGACGCTAAGAAAAAAAATGCCAAACGATGATGAAATTCGCCAGATTCTTGCCGACAAATCGTTAAGCGACTGGTTCAGGACGGCGCTGTTGTCTGCGCTTGATGGCGACCCTGTCCAAGCGGCTCAGGATGCTGGTTTGTGGACCGTCGGGCTCAGGCGATTGCGGCGGAACTGGTTGCCGCTCAAGCCATTGCCGAAGCTCGGGGGCGGCCATGAGCCTGCTCCGTGCGGATGTGTAGACCGAGGAAGAGTGGCTGTTGAACGCACCAAAAGTTCTTATGCTTGGCTGTGAAGGTTGTACTGAACATCAGGACTGCTGCTTTGCGGTCTTGTTGACGCCTGCAATCGCTCTAGCGGTGTCTCCGGGGTAAGGCGAATTTGCCGAGACCCTTCAACGCGAATTGCTTCAGGATGTTCTTTGCGAATGCTTGATTCAGTAATTCGGACGCTTGAAGTCATCCAGCGTCCTGCCCACTGAATGCGCCAAAAATGGACCTCGT
>JBBRNS010000100.1:0-13419 GCA_038230175.1 Burkholderiales bacterium | reverse complement strand
TTGGCCCCCTAGCGTTTAGATTGCAGGCACCGAAGCTGATCGTTGCCAAAGTGACTGCCGGTCAGCAGTCGTTGACGAATGTGAGCGCCTAGCCCGTTGCCGGTATAGACGGGACAAATTTGTAGGTCTGCTTCCTGCCAGAAGCCACAGTCCGATTCGAGCACTGATTCCATCTTAAATGCGCTGGCAGAAAACCGGGGATTTTTATGTGCCAAATACGCCGCTAGCCCTCGCATAACCTGCGCAAGCAGCTATAAAAAAGATAGTGACTTGGCCCCGGTTCCACGCCAAGCGCAATGGGTTACCAGCCCTGCGGCAGCGGTTGGCCTGCAGTGGGCACACGTTTTTGGCAAGCATTTTGGAAACCTGCCGATTCGCCGCTTAGGTCAGGTGTCTCCGATTTCGTTGATTTGAGTCAAGCCGCCGCAGCGCTGATGGTCCAACAATGGTCGCTTCATTGCCCATTGAGGAAACCGCGTCATGCTGCAAATCCGAATTCACGGCCGAGGAGGCCAGGGGGTGGTGACCGCTGCAGAGATGCTGTCGATCGCCGCTTTCGAGCAGGGGCGCCATGCGCAGGCGTTTCCCAGTTTTGGGTCAGAGCGCACCGGCGCACCGGTGATGGCGTTTTGCCGTATTGACGACCAAGAAATTCGGCTGCGCGCCCCCATCTTGGCGCCCGATGTGCTCATCATCCAAGACCCCACGCTGTTGCACCAAGTCGATGTGTTTCAGGGGCTTCTGCCGGATGGGTATGTGCTGATCAACAGCAAGCGCAGTTTCCGTGAACTCGGTTTGGCCGATATTGAGGCGCGATTCCGCCCGGAGCGCCTGATCACCTTGTCTGCAACCGAGATTGCGATGAGGCATCTTGGCCGCCCCCTTCCCAACGCCGTGCTTTTAGGCGGTTTTGCGGCTCTGACTGGTCTGATCACCCTGGATGCGGTCGACCACGCGATCCGCACCAAATTTTCTGGCAAGGTGGCGGACAGCAACGTCGCTGCTGCCGCCGAGGCCTTTCAAACGATACAACGCGAGATGGAGGATTTGGCACATGTTCAAACAAATTGAAGGCTCTGCAGCGGTTGCCGAAGCGGTGGCGCTGTGCCGCCCGGAGGTGATCTGTGCCTACCCCATTTCGCCGCAAACCCACATCGTCGAAGGTCTGGGCAAGATGGTCAAAGGCGGTGCACTGACGCCGTGTGAGTTTGTTAACGTCGAGAGTGAATTTGCCGCCATGAGTGTGGCCATTGGCGCATCCGCCGCCGGAGCGCGCACCTATACGGCAACGGCGAGTCAGGGCCTCTTGTTCATGGCCGAAGCGGTGTACAACGCATCCGGCTTGGGCCTGCCCATTGTGATGACCATCGCCAATCGCGCCATTGGTGCCCCCATCAATATTTGGAACGACCACTCCGACAGCATGAGCCAGCGTGACTGCGGCTGGATTCAGCTGTTTGCCGAGAGCAACCAAGAGGCGCTGGACCTGCATATTCAAGCATTCAAACTGGCCGAAGAACTCTCCATGCCGGTGATGGTGGGTATGGATGGCTTTATTTTGACCCACGCCTATGAGCGGGTCGATATGCCAACGCAGGCCGATGTGGATGCGTTCTTGCCGCCCTACGAGCCGCGCCAGGTGCTGGACCCGAATGAGCCGGTGTCCATCGGTGCCATGGTAGGCCCCGAGGCTTTTATGGAAGTGCGCTACCTGGCCCACGCCAAGCAGCTGTCCGCGCTGGAGCGCATTCCCGAAATCGCCGGTGAGTTCGCGGCGCGCTTTGGCCGCAATTCGGGCGGTTTGGTGCGCACCTACAAGACCGAGGGCGCACAGACCATCGTGATCGCGCTGGGCTCGGTCATCGGCACGCTCAAAGACACCATTGACGAGATGCGGGCGGACGGCATCAAGATTGGCGTGCTGGGCATTCAGTCGTTTCGGCCGTTTCCCCTGGCTGCTGTGCGTGCGGCCTTGCAAGGTGCGAAAAAGTTTGTAGTGTTGGAGAAAAGCTTCTCGGTGGGCTTGGGCGGGGTGGTGGCGACCGATGTGCGCATGGCCATGACCGGCTTGGGCATGAAGGGCTACACCGTCATTGCCGGCCTGGGTGGGCGTTCCATCACCAAGGCATCCTTGCACCGCACCCTGCGTGAAGCCATTGCCGATACTTTAGAGCCCACCACCTTTCTGGACTTGGACTGGGGCATGGTCAACCGCCAGCTGGAGCGCGAAGCCCAGACGCGCCGCAGCGGCCCGATTGCCGAAAACCTGCTGCGCGACGTGGGTGTTGTGGCATCTAAAGTGAATTAAGGACCGATGCCATGACACAAACCGTCAAGTTCTACCAAACCGGCACCTTTACTGTGGGCAACCGATTGCTCAACCCCGAGCAGCGTAGCGTGCAGGCCTCCACGGAGCGCAACAACTCGCTCAACTCGGGCCACCGGGCTTGCCAGGGCTGCGGCGAAGCGCTGGGCGCGCGCTATGCAGTAGACGCGGCCATGCGTGCCACCCACAACCAGCTGATTGCTGCCAATGCCACGGGTTGCTTGGAGGTGTTCTCCACGCCGTACCCAGAATCCTCGTGGCAGTTGCCTTGGATCCACTCTGTGTTTGGCAATGCCGCCGCCGTAGGCACTGGCATTGCGGCGGCCCTAAAGGTGAAAGCCCGCAAGGCAGGCAAGGCCCAGAGCGAGGTGCGCGTGATTGCGCAGGGTGGTGATGGCGGCACCACCGACATCGGCTTTGGCTGCCTCTCGGGCATGTTTGAGCGCAACGACGACGTGCTCTACATCTGCTACGACAACGAGGCCTACATGAACACGGGCGTGCAGCGCAGTTCGGCCACGCCACCCGCAGCGCGCACCGCCACCACCATGGCGGTGGGTGAGCACCCCGGTGCTGAGTTTGGCCAGGGCAAAGACCTGCCGCGCATCGCCATGGCGCACGAGATTCCGTATGTGGCCACTGCCACCGTGGCCGATTTGCATGACCTGGAAGCCAAGGTCGAGAAGGCCATGTCCATCCACGGTGCGCGTTACCTTCACATCTTGGTTCCATGCCCACTGGGCTGGGGCTCTGCCAGCCACGACACCATCAAGCTGGCGCGTTTGGCGCGTGAGACCGGCATCTTCCCGGTCTACGAGGCCGAGCATGGCGAGGTGACGCAGGTCACCAAAATCCGCCACCGGGTGCCGGTAGAGGATTACTTAAAGCCCCAAAAGCGGTTTGCACATCTGTTTGGCCCCAACGGGCACCCAGAGACCATTGCACGCATTCAGGCGGACGCCGATCGCAATATCCGTCGCTACCACCTGTTGGATGAGGAACTGGCCAAATGACCATGAAAAAACCATTCGCCATCACGCTGGACCCGGGCTCCTCCCTGGCCAACAAAACCGGCAGCTGGCGCACCGAGCGCCCGGTGTACGTGAGTCGCTTGCCACCGTGCAACGTGCAGTGCCCGGCCGGAGAAGACATTCAGGGTTGGCTATTCCACGCAGAGAGTGGCAACTACGAGGCCGCGTGGAAGCACCTGACACGCGATAACCCCTTCCCCGCCATCATGGGTCGGGTGTGTTACCACTCGTGTGAAGGTGCGTGTAACCGCGCCACCCTCGATTCCGCCGTGGGCATCAACTCAGTCGAACGTTTCTTGGGTGATGAGGCGCTCAAGCAGGATTGGAAATTTGTCCTACCGTCTGCCGAATCGGGCAAGCACGTTTTGGTGGTGGGGGCTGGGCCCTCAGGCATGTCGGCGGCCTACCATTTGCGCCGCTTGGGCCACGCTGTTACGGTGCTGGAAGCGGGGCCTTTGGTGGGCGGCATGATGCGTTTTGGCATTCCCAAATACCGTTTACCGCGTGACGTGCTCGATGCCGAGATGCAGCGCATTGTGGACATGGGTGTCACCGTGCGCTTGAACACCAAGGTGGACGACATCGCCAAAACCATGCAAGAGGGCGGCTTTGACGCCGCGTTTTTGGCGGTGGGGGCCCACATTGCCAAGCGCGCCTATATTCCGGCCAAAGACTCGTCGCACATCCTCGATGCCGTCGCAGTGCTGCGCTCGATGGAGGGCGAAGACCAGCCCATGCTGGGCCGCCGGGTGGTCGTGTATGGCGGCGGCAATACCGCCATTGACGTCGCCCGCACGGCCAAGCGCCTGGGGGCCACCGAAGCGATCATTGTGTACCGCCGCACCCGCGAAAAAATGCCCGCGCTTGATTTTGAAGTGGAAGAGGCTTTGCAAGAAGGCGTGATGGTCAAGTGGCTATCCACCATCAAGAGCATGGGCGACGGATTTTTGACGGTCGAGAAAATGGTTCTGGACGCCAGCGGTAGCCCCCAACCCACGGGTGAGTTTGAAACCTTAGATGCCGACTCTCTGGTGCTGGCCTTGGGCCAAGATGTCGATCTGTCTTTGCTGGACGGCGTTGATGGATTGGTGATGAAAGACGGTGTGGTGCAGGTCGATGCCCTGACCATGATGACCGGCCACCCAGGCTTGTTTGCAGGGGGTGACATGGTGCCAGCGGAGCGCAATGTCACAGTGGCCGTGGGCCATGGCAAAAAGGCCGCGCGCCACATTGATGCCTGGCTGCGCGGTGCTGTGAGTCAACCCATTGCCAAGCATGCGCCCGCTACGGCAGACCGCATCAACCCCTGGTACTACAGTGACGCACCCAAGACCGTGCGCCCCCAGCTTGACCTAGCACGGCGCACCAGCAGCTTTGACGAAGTGCAGGGTGGGTTGACCGAAGACAACGCCTTGTTTGAGGCGCGACGCTGCCTGAGCTGCGGCAACTGTTTTGAGTGCGACAACTGCTACGGCGTATGCCCCGACAACGCGGTCATCAAGCTCGGCCCGGGCAAGGGCTTTGAATTCAACTACGACTACTGCAAGGGCTGTGGCATCTGTGTGGCCGAGTGCCCGTCGGGTGCCATTGACATGGTGCCCGAAGACGTTTGAGCGCCCGCCGGCCAAGCTACTCCACTTTCTACACCTTTTAACCGGCCATTCCAGCGCGAATGGCATCCCCCATGACCCGATCACTCGCTCCCGAAGACGACCGCAACCCAGCCGCTTCTGAGACCCCCACCGCCAAGCTCGACCGCGTATTGCACGCCGCTGGCGCCCCGCTGACCGGGGGCGTCTCACCCATCGCCATGGCCTTGATGGCGGCTGATTGGGCTTGGCACTTGGGTGTCTCGCCGGGTCGGCAGATGGAGCTTGCCGCGCTGGCTGCGCAGCTCACGCGTGACACCCTGTCGCCAGGCGCGCAAGACGAATCCCAGACCGGTGCACACGATGACGACCCCCGTTTTCGTGACGAAGCCTGGGCCACTTGGCCCTTTAGCCAGATGCGCCGGGGCTTTCGCAATGCCGAAGCCTTTTGGCGCGAAGCCGCCCATGTGCCGGGCATGACCGCGCACCACGAGGCCATGGCGCAGTTTTTTGCCGCCCAGACCCTGGGCGCAATGACCCCGGCCAACGGCTTGTTCACCAACCCGGTGGTGCTTAAAGATGCCTGGGCGTCCAAGGGGAAAAACCTGCTCAAAGGCGCCTTGAATTTGCTGCAAGACGCCAGCGGGGTCGAGCCCGCCTCGCCAGACCCGAAGGACGACGCGTTTGTGGTGGGTCGCGACGTGGCGGTCACACCGGGCAAGGTGGTGTACCGCAACCATTTGATTGAACTCATTCGCTACGAGGCCCAAACCGCCAAGGTGCGCCCGGAGCCACTGCTCATCATCCCGTCGTGGATCATGAAGTACTACATCTTGGACCTCTCGCCGCACAACTCCATGGTGCGCTACTTGGTGGAGCAGGGCCACACGGTCTACATGCTGTCTTGGCGCAACCCGGATGAGAACGATGCCCACCTGACGATGGACGACTATGTCTACAGCGGTGTGCTCGACGCACTGGCGGCGGTTGGGGCCTGCAGCGGTGTGGATGTGCCGGTGCATGCCATGGGCTACTGCCTGGGTGGCACCCTGCTCAGCATTGCCGCAGCGGCGCTGGGGCGCTCCGGCGGCATTGGGGGCGATCGCAAACTGCCACCGCTGAAGTCGCTGACCCTGCTGGCCGCGCAAACCGACTTCTCGCAGCCGGGTGAGCTGGGTCTGTTTATCGACGAGAGCCAGATTGGCATGCTGGACAACATCACCCGTGGGCAGGGTTACCTCACCGGCAAGCAAATGGCCGGGTCGTTCCAGTTTTTGCATTCGCGTGATTTGGTCTGGACCCGGCGCATGCGCCAGTACCTGATGGGTGAGCGCGAGCAGCCCAGCGACCTGATGGCCTGGAACGCGGACACCACCCGCATGCCGGCCACCATGCACCACGAGTACCTGACATCGCTCTACCTGTACAACGCGCTGGCCACCAGCAGCTACCGGGTGGATGGGCACACGGTATCTTTGGGCGATATTCGGGTTCCGGTGTTTATGGTGGGCACCCAGCGCGACCACATTTCACCCTGGAAATCGGTCTACAAAATGCACCACCTGTGTGGCGCAGAGATTACCTTTGTGCTGACCAGCGGCGGCCACAATGCCGGCATCATCTCTGAGCCTGGCCACCCCCGGCGCAGTTACCAGATGGACTCCCGCGCGGCCCACGGGCCCTGGATCAGCCCAGACCGCTGGGCCAAGCAGGCACCCCGCTATGAGGGTTCGTGGTGGCCGGCTTGGCAGAAATGGCTGGGGGTGCATTCATCCAAAAATGTTGCAGCGACGCCTATTGACCCAGGCCAAGTGCTGGGTGATGCGCCGGGGACCTATGTGATGGTTCGTTACGGCGAATAGCTTTCGGCTGGGGCGCGCCTAAAGGGCGGTCGTATGGTTCAGACGATCTGAACCGCGCCAGCTTGCCTCTTTTCCTTGTGGGACGCTAAGATACGACCGTGATCACAGCCCCATCCAGGAAAGCCGCCGTGAAAAAAACCCATCCGTTGCCAATTGGCTGTAACGCACCGCATAGCGCGGTGAATACGGTCTGAGCATGCACCCCATAGGGCAGAGTGGGGATGCGGCCGTGTCGCTGCTAGCACGCGGTGGCGAGGGGGGCGCTTTTCACGTCTTTTTTATGGACAGCCCCCAAGCCATGGCCTTGTCGCGGATGCGCGATGGGGTGATGGCAGAGGTCAACCCGGCCTGGGTCGCGTTGACGGGGTTTGACCGGCACGAGGCGCTGGGCCGCACAACCGCAGAGCTGGGTCATTGGCACGATGAGGCGCATCGTGCAAAGCTCATGCAGGTTTTGTGTAGCAATGGCCGTTTGACGGACGCCGAGACCACCCTGCTGCGCAAGGACGGTAGTGTCCGGCTCGTGTGTCTGAGTGCGGGAATGGTGGACGTGCAGGATGAGTCCTACATTTGGGTTTGTCTGCGTGACATCACCGACGAGCGCGCACGCAGTGAACATTTGCGAGCTGGCGAGCTGGCCATGGAGAAGGCCAACGAAGCCCTTAATCGCCAGATCAAGCTGTACGAGATGACGGAAGCCGTTGCCAAGGTGGGCCACTGGGTCGTTTACCCGGGTGAATCCGTAGTGCACCTGTCGCCCGGTTATGCCGACATTGGCCGTTTGGGTGGTGTGCGCCAGGTACCCATTGGCGAGCATTTGCAGCGGGTGCATCCGGACGAATTGGCCTGCGTCAAGCGTGCCCTCAAACAGATGGATGGTGAAATCGTGGAGCACCGCTGGCGCCAGCCCAGTGGGGCATGGATCTGGCTGCGCATGCGTATGCACCGCCAAATTGAGCAGGGTGTGGTGAAGGCCGATTTTGCGATCGTGCAAGACATTACCGCCGAGCGCGAAGCCGTGCAGGCCCTGGCCGAGCAATTGGCCGCCACCCAGGCCAGTGAAGCGCGCTTTCGCAGCCTGACTGAACTCTCGTCCGACTGGTATTGGGAGCAGGATGAACACTTCCGCTTGGTCCGCATTGACGGCAAACACGTGGATGCCAACACCTTGCCTATTGAGAGCCGTATTGGCGCGACCCGATGGGAGTCAGGTCCCCAGGGCCTAACCCCTGAACAGTGGGCTGCCCACCGGGCCATGGTGGAGGCGCACGAAAGTTTTCAGGACTTTGAATTGCTGCGCACGCACGCAGACGGCAGCCCGATGTGGGTCTCTATCAGTGGCGCTCCCGTTTTTGACGACCAGGGCATTTTTCGTGGCTACCGGGGCACGGGGCGCGACATTCATGCCCGCAAACAGGCTGAAGATGATATTGAGCGCCTGGCATTTTTCGACCCGCTCACCGGCCTGCCCAACCGTCGTTTGTTGCTCGATCGGTTAGACCACGCGGTGGCTTCGGCTGCCCGGCACAAAACCCATGGCGCATTGGTGTTTATTGACCTGGACAACTTCAAGGTGCTCAACGACACCCTGGGCCATCACATGGGCGATTTGCTGTTGCAGCAGGTGGCCGCCCGCCTGCTCGATTGTGTGCGCACAATCGACACGGTGGCGCGTTTGGGGGGTGATGAATTTGTGGTGATGTTGGAAGATTTGGCCGCCACTGGGCCGGAGGCCGTCGCGCGGGCTGAGACCGTCGGCATGAAGATATTGAGCGCCCTCAACCAACACTACGAGCTCAGCGGCCAAATGCACCACAGCTCGCCCAGCATGGGAATTACGCTGTTCCATGACCAGCTGCAGGACGTGGATGAATTGCTGCAGCGGGCCGACCTGGCCATGTACCAAGCCAAGTCCGCCGGGCGCAATACCTTGCGATTTTTTGACCCGGAGATGCAGGCATCGGTAAAGGCCCGTGCGGTGATAGAGGCGGACCTTCGTCTGGCCCTGCAGCGCCAGGAGTTTGTGTTGTATTACCAACCGGTGGTGGACGTTGCGCGCACCATCACCGGCGTGGAAGCCCTTTTGCGTTGGCGCCAACCCCTGCGGGGCATGGTGTCACCGGCTGAATTTATCCCGGTGGCTGAGCAGGCAGGACTCATCTTGCCCTTGGGCCAGTGGGTGCTGGAAGCTGCCTGCGCGCAGTTGGTGCGCTGGAACGATTCACCCCACACCCGCAACCTGACCATGGCGGTCAATGTGAGTGCGCGCCAGTTTCGCCACCCGGACTTCACCGCACAGTTGTTGGAGTTGCTGCGCGTGAGCGGTGCCAACCCGTTTCGACTGAAGCTCGAACTCACCGAGAGCATGTTGCTGTCCGACATCGAAGAAGTCATTGCCAAGATGGGCGAGATTCGCGCCATTGGCGTCAACTTCTCGCTGGACGACTTTGGTACCGGTTATTCATCGCTGTCTTACCTCAAGCGCTTGCCGCTGGACCAGCTCAAGATCGACCAGTCTTTTGTGCGGGACGTGTTGACCGACCCCAACGACGCGGTGATTGCGCGTACCATTTTGTCGCTGGCCCAAAGCCTGGGCTTGGGCGTGGTCGCCGAAGGGGTGGAGACGGAGGGCCAGTGCACGTTTCTGGTTGAGAGCGGCTGCATGGCCTTTCAAGGCTACCTGTTTGGTCGCCCAGTGCCGGTGGAGCAGCTGGCGCTGCCGACGTCTTAAATCGGCTGCGCGGGGCGCGAGTCGGCAGGTTTAGGGCTCGCCCGCGCTGGTGTCGTCGTCTGGTGATGCTTGCTCGGCGGCGGGTGCTGCGTTTTGGCGCAGTGCCGCCTTTTCGCCGGCGCTGGCAAATTTGCTGTACTTGCCCAAAATGCTGGCCAATTGGCCATACACCCGGGGTGTGCCTGCTAAACATTCTTGCTGGTCCAAAAAGTCGGCCTCGCCGGTGAAGTTGCCCACCAGGCCACCGGCCTCGGTCACCAGCAAGGAGCCAGCGGCCACATCCCAGGGCTGCAGACCGGTTTCAAAAAAACCTTCGGTGTAACCAGCCGCCACATAGGCCAGGTCCAGCGCGGCGGCGCCGGGGCGGCGCAGGCCTGCGGTGCGCTGCATCACGTCACCCATCATGGTCAGGTATTTGGAAAAGTTGTCGCCCTGGCGGAAGGGGAAACCGGTGGAAATGAGCGAGTCTTTGAGTTGAATGCGCTTGGAGACGCGGAGACGGCGGTCATTGAGGAACGCGCCGCGCCCTTTGGTGGCAGTAAAAAGGTCGTTGCGGGTAGGGTCCAGCACGACGGCTTGCTCAATCTTGCCGCGCACCGCCAGCGCAATGCTGACGCAATACACCGGAAAACCGTGGATGAAGTTGGTGGTGCCGTCCAGCGGGTCAATGATCCAAATGAACTCAGAATCTTTAGCGCCATGTTCGCGGCCCGATTCTTCGGCCCAGATGCCGTGGCCAGGGTAGGCAGTGAGCAGGGTTTCTATGATCGCTTGCTCTGCAGCATGGTCTACCTCGGTGACGAAGTCGTTGGCCTTCTTTTGGGAGACACGAACCGACTCGATATCGAGCGCAGCGCGGTTGATGATAGAACCAGCAGCGCGGGCAGCCTTGACGGCCACATTGATCATGGGGTGCAGATTAAGCGACATATAAATTGTGGGTAGGTAGGGCGCCACATAGCGGTGCCCCACTGGGGGTAAGAACGGTCGGTGCGCACGGCGATGCGGGCGGCGACAATAGCGGGATTTTACCGGACCTATCGCCTGCAGCGCCGCGTACCCATTCAGAAGCCATGAAAACCCGATTTATCCTCATCAACACTAGCCACGCGGGTAATGTGGGCGCCACCGCGCGCGCCATGAAGACCATGGGTTTTGATGACCTGGTGCTGGTCGCGCCGCGCTGGGCCAATGTGCTGCGCCGCGAAGAAACCATTCAGCGCGCCAGTGGGGCGCTGGATGTGCTGGACAAATGCCGCATCGTCGAAACCCTGGACGAGGCCTTGGACGGACTAACCCACCTGTGCGCCACCGCCATGATCCCGCGTGACTTCGGCCCGCCCACGATCACACCCCGGGAGCATTTTGAAGCGCTATCAAAATCAGAGCTGCTTGCGCAGGAAGTACGAGGGCTAGAGGGCGATTTGGCACTTAATTTGCCGCAACAAGGCATTGGTTTTATGTTTGGCTGCGAACGCTTTGGCATGCGCAACGAAGACGTGTACCGTTGCCATGCGGCCCTGAGTATTCCGAGTAACCCGGCCTTTGGTTCGCTCAATATCGGCGCGGCGGTGCAGGTGATTGCCTATGAGTGGCGCCTGGCGCTGGGTGGGTTTGCGGACGGTGCGGCTGGCGATCCTGTCGGCGAAGCAGGGCAGGGCAATGCGGTGGCGCCGCCGGTGATGCCGACGACGCCAGTGGCTGCCTTGGCCGACGCGCAGCAGGTGGCTGGCATGCTGGGCCACTTGGAGCAGTCGCTGGTCGCGCTGGGCTTTTTAGACCCTGCCGCCCCCAAGAAACTGATGCCCCGGCTCAATAGCCTGTTCAACCGCGCGGGCGTGACCCAAGAAGAAATCCATATTCTGCGCGGCATTGCCAAGGCGATTCTCCAAACCGCGGGCGCAAAAGCGGGGGCGGGCACTTCCCCAACTGCGGCTCCCACTGCTCCCGAGAATGCCCCAACGCCGGGCGGCTAAGGTCCCAAGCGGATAGACTTGTGCCCATGTTTTCTCGCCTACGCTCCGACATCCAGTGCATTCTTGACCGCGACCCCGCTGCACGCAGCACCTGGGAGGTTTTGACCTGCTACCCCGGCCTGCACGCACTCATCTTGCACCGCCGCGCCCACTGGTGCTGGACGCACGGTTTGAAGTGGCTGGGGCGCTTTATTTCGCACATTGCGCGCTGGGCCACCGGCATTGAGATCCACCCCGGCGCCATCATCGGTCAGCGCGTCTTTTTCGACCATGCCATGGGTGTGGTGGTGGGTGAGACGGCCGAGATTGGCGACGGCTGCACCATTTACCAAGGCGTGACATTGGGCGGCACCTCGCTTTATAAGGGCGTCAAACGCCACCCCACTCTGGGCAAAGACGTGGTGGTCAGCGCCGGGGCCAAGGTGCTGGGCGGCTTTCTGGTGGGCGACGGGGCCAAGATTGGCTCTAACGCGGTGGTCATCAAGCCCGTACCCGCAGGCGCCACGGCGGTGGGTATTCCGGCACGTATTCTTCCGAGCAAAACTGGCGAAAGTGCGGACGTGAGCCACACCCAGCCCACCTTCTCGGCCTACGGCATCACCCAGGAAGACGACCCGGTCAGCCAGGCATTGCGGGGCTTGGTGGACTCGGCCTCGGGCCAAGAGCACCAAATTGCGCTTTTGTGGAAGGCGATTGAAATCCTGTCGGCCCAGCGCCCTGGCACCGATTGCGCACCCTGCGTGCCCGGGGACGCCGCCCGTAAAGAGTGTTTTGAGGCCGAGCGGCTTAACCAGTTGATCGGCAAGTAGGTCGGGCGCTCGCTCGGCCCGCGCTCGTACCCATACGCGCGCGCCGCGTGCGGCTGACTGCTATCAATAAGTGAGCTGTTTGCGCAGGTTCTATGAGGGCTAGAGCCCGATTCGACCTATATTTTTGCGGGGCGGATGGCGCTTTTGGGCCTGAAAGCCTTGCACACCGTATCCGCCGTTTCCAAATACGGTCCGCCAATCAGGTCAATGCAGTAGGGCACGGCGGCAAAAATACCGTTGATTACTGGCTCGCCATCGGCGTTTTTCAGGCCTTCTAGCGTCTCGGCAATGGCCTTGGGTTGGCCCGGCAGATTGATGATCAGGCTGTTGCCGCGCACCACCGCCACCTGGCGCGACAAAATCGCGGTGGGCACAAAGGCCAAACTGATCTGGCGCATTTGCTCGCCAAAACCCGGCATTTCTTTGTGGGCCACCGCTAGAGTGGCCTCGGGTGTGACGTCCCGCAGGGCGGGGCCGGTGCCGCCGGTGGTCAGCACCAGGCTACAACCCGCGTCCACCAAGGCAATCAGGGTGGCGCTGATGGTGGCCTGCTCGTCCGGGATGAGCCGTGCATCAAAGGTGATGGGGTTGTGCAGCGCCCGGGTCAGCCAGTCTTGCAGGGCTGGCAGGCCTTTGTCTTCGTAGACCCCGGTTGAGGCGCGGTCGCTGACTGAGACGATGCCGATTTTGACTGCGTCATACGACGGCCCAGCGCCACTCAACGCCTGGCTCACGCATCAGCCCCAGGGTTGTGGGGTTCATTCATGGCGTCGGCCGTGGGGTCTGGCACATCGCCGCCGCCCTGCAGGTGATCACGTACCAGCACAAAAATATCGCGGTAGGGGCGGCCATGTCGCAAGGCTTCACCCGCCTTCTCGGGCTTGGCGTCTTTGCGCGCCTGGCGAATCAGGGCGCGCAGTTGCTGGGTGTCGGTGGCCGGGCTGATGTTCATCCACTGGCCCAGCGCGTCGTCGTCGGCAATCAGGCGGTCGCGCCATTGCTCGGCGGCGTGCAGGGCCAGGGTGGCTTGTGCTGACGGCGTGTGCTGCTCTGCAAGGGCAATGCGGGTGGCATCCAGCGTCTCAGGGGTGAGCT
>JBBRNS010000099.1:0-13427 GCA_038230175.1 Burkholderiales bacterium | reverse complement strand
GGCTACGACGGGGTAGAGATCATGGGGTCGGAGGGTTATCTGATCAACGAATTCATTGCCACCCATACCAACCACCGTGACGACATGTGGGGCGGCAGCTACGAAAACCGCATGCGCTTCCCGCTGGAAATCGTGCGCCGCACCCGCGCCCGTGTAGGGGCTAACTTCATCATCATTTTCCGGTTGTCGATGCTCGATTTGGTGGAAGGCGGCTCTAGCCACGAAGAGGTGATGGAGTTGGCACAGGCCTTGGAAAAAGCCGGCGTGACCATTCTCAACACCGGCATTGGCTGGCACGAGGCCCGCATCCCCACCATTGCCACCAAGGTGCCGCGCGCTGCGTTTGCCTGGGTGACCGCGCAGCTCAAAGGCAAGGTCAGTATCCCGCTGGTAGCCACCAATCGCATCAACACGCCCGAAGTGGCCGAGCAGATTTTGGCCGACGGCATGGCGGACATGGTCTCCATGGCGCGGCCGTTTTTGGCCGATCCCTTGTTTGTGCAAAAGGCGGCTGCGGGCAAAGCCGACGAGATCAACACCTGTATTGGCTGCAACCAGGCCTGCTTGGACCACACCTTTGCCGGCAAGATCACCTCGTGCTTGGTCAACCCGCGGGCATGCAACGAAACGCTTATGGTGTTTAAACCCGCCACCACCAAAGACCGTGTTGCCGTGGTTGGCGCGGGCCCTGCCGGTTTGGCATTTGCGACCGAGGCGGCGCGCCGGGGTTTTGACGTGACCTTGTTTGACGCGGCCAAAGTAATCGGTGGCCAGTTCAACGTGGCCAAGCAAGTACCCGGCAAAGAAGAGTTTTCTGAAACCCTGCGCTACTTTGGCAAGCAGATCGAACTCACTGGCGTCAAGACCCAATTGGGCAAAAAGGTCAGTGCACAAGAGCTGGTCGAAGCAGGCTTCAAGCAAGTGGTGCTAGCAACCGGAGTCAGCCCGCGCACGCCGGAGATTGAGGGCATCAACCACCCCAAAGTGGTGGGTTACCTGGACGTGTTGCGCGACAAATGCGCCGTGGGCAAGACCGTGGCGCTGATTGGTGCCGGTGGCATTGGGTTTGACGTGGCCGAGTACCTATTGCATGAGGGGACCAGCCCCAGCTTGGACGCCACCAAGTTTTTTGCCGAGTGGGGTGTGGACACCACTGGCGGGACGCGCGGTGGCGTGAAAGCGGCGCACATCGAAGCGATCCCGCGCAAGGTCTACCTGCTGCAACGCAAGGCCAGCAAAGTGGGCGATGGCTTGGGCAAAACCACCGGCTGGATTCACCGCACATCCTTGAAGAACCGCCATGTCGAGATGGTCAACAACGTCACCTACCGCAAGGTGGACGATGCGGGCCTGCACATCACCGTGGGCGACAAAGACATGACCATTCCCGCTGACACGGTGGTGCTGTGCGCCGGTCAAGAGCCGCAGCGCGAGCTGCAGGCGCAGTTGGTGGCAGCCGGTTGCACCGTGCATTTGATTGGTGGCGCCGACAAAGCCGTCGAGCTGGATGCCAAACGTGCCATCAAGCAGGGTACTGAGCTGGCGCTCAGTCTGGACCCCAGTGCTGCGTCCCAAGCCGCACCGACCAGCACGGCCGGTGCCACCATTGACCAGCGCGTAACCCACGCCGTGGCGGAGAGCTTGGCCAAGTGGCACGCCATGGTCGCCGAGGGCAACTTGGGCGAGCTCGCCAGCATCCTGCACCCCGAGGCCGTGTTCCGTTCGCCCATGGCGCACACGCCGTACCCCAGTGCGCAAGCGGTGCAACTGATTCTGGGCACTGTGGTCAAGGTGTTTGAGAACTTTACCTACCACCGTGAGCTGGCCAGTGCGGACGGCCTCAGTGTGGTGCTGGAGTTCAGTGCCAGCGTGCACGGTAAGGACCTTAAAGGCATTGACATGATTCAGTTCGACGACGAAGGCAAGATCGTGGACTTTGAGGTCATGGTGCGCCCCATGAGTGCACTGCAAGCCTTGGGGGACGAAATGGGCAAGCGCCTGGCACCGTATATGGCCGCCATGAAGGGTATCAAGGCATAATTGCTTCTAAATTGATAGCGCCTTGCGCACATTTGACGAGGGCTAGAGGCCAAAAACACTATTAATGGAGTAGACCATGCAGTATGAAACCTTGATTGTTACGCTGGAAGACCACATCGCCACCGTGCGCCTGAACCGCCCCGAAAAGGCCAACGCCATGAACGCCACCATGTGGCAAGAGATTCGTCAGGTCTTTCAGTGGATTGACACGACACCGGATGCCCGCGTGGCCATTTTGCAAGGCGAAGGAAAGCTGTTTACCGCCGGTATTGACCTGAAGATGATGATGGCCCTGGGCCCGCAAATTCAAAACGACTGTGACGGCCGTAGCCGCGAGGCCTTGCGCCGCGTGATTCTGGACATGCAAGACACGCTGACCAGCCTAGAGCGCTGTCGCAAACCGGTGCTGGTGGCTATCCACGGTGGCTGCGTGGGCGGCGGCATCGACTTGATCACCTGCGCCGACATGCGTTACTGCTCAGCCGACGCCTATTTCACCATCAAAGAAATCGACATTGGCATGACGGCTGACGTGGGCACCCTGCAGCGCTTGCCCAAGTTCATTGGCGAAGGCATGGCCCGTGAACTGGCCTACACTGGACGCAACTTCAGTGCCGCCGAGGCGCGTGAGATGCGCTTGGTCAACCGGGTTTTTGACACGCGCGAGGCGCTGTACGCCGGTGTGCGCGAGATGGCCGCCAGCATTGCCGCCAAATCGCCATTGTCCATTCGTGGCACCAAAGAAATGATCACCTTTGCCCGGGACCATTCGGTAGCCGATGGGCTGAACTACATCGCCACCTGGAATGCGGCCATGCTGATGAGCAACGACTTGCAAGAGGCCATGATGGCCAATATGGACAAGCGCACGCCAGTGTTCAAAGACTAGTCGGGCGGCGTGGGCAATTCCAACTCCGCACGCAACGCTGCAATGGTTTTGGGGCTGATGATTTCGACCCCCAGGCTCTGCAGCGCCGTTTGGTTCGCATGGTCCATTTCTTCCAGCGCCACCCGCAAAGCTTGCTCTTGCCGAATGGGTTGCGGGGTGGCGTAGAGCGGTGTTTGGGTAAAACCTTTGCGGGTCCAGGCAGCATCCTTGTTGGTGCACTGCTCGGATTCTTCGGTCGGTGGGGTGGCAAACACTTCTACCACGGTGCCGTGCTGCATCCACGCCGCAGCCACAGGCTGCTGCTTGGCTAAGCGGGCCAGAACCGCGTTCTCAATCGCCCGCGCAAAACGCGACAACCATAGCGCGTTAACCTCGTCATTCAGGTTGTCGCGATCGACTTCCTGGGTGATGACCACAATATCGTGGTCACTGAGTACCTGCGCCAGTCGGCTCGCCAATGGTGGTTTGGACTCTGCCATACAACTACCTTACCCTCCCTATTAACGCAGTATGGGGCAGGCGTTCTTATTTATATCGAGCAGTGTGGGTAGACCCAGCCATGGGAGCGTCCTACGCTGCACGGGGCTTGCGCACCTTAGAGTGAAAGCGGTCGCCTGACAGGGTCTTTAGTCGCGTGTGGCATGGCGTTGCACGTAGGCAACATAGGCATCTCCGTCTGGCGGGTGGCCGGCTCGCTGGCTCTCCCACAGCATTTGCCCCAGGCAGTCCATGGCGGCATGGTGGGCGTCGTGCAGTGAATTGAGCTTGTGTGTGAGCAGCTCCACCGATTGGCGGATGCCGCGGGGCTGGTCGATGCTGCACTGCTCGCTGATGGACAAGTGCATAGACAGATGCAAAAACGGGTTGGTTCGACCCTCTTGCACGTCTTCCATGACAGCCAGGGCGGCGTCTACATCGGCAAAGTCGCCCGCGTATTCAGGGTGCTCGTTCATCCACTGGCTTGCTATTATTTCTATAGCTTCTAGCGCAGATCCGGCGAGGGCTTTGGCGTAAACAGAGCAAAAAAATCGCCGAACGTCGGCTTGGGATGGGCTAAACATGGTGGGAAGATTACCACGCCGCTCCCACCCGGCAGGGGGGCTAGGGGACCGCTGGCGCAGTGGGTTTGGGCGCGCGGCGCAGCCAATGCCAAACCAATTGCCCCAGGATGCGGGGGTCTAGCAAGGTGGCGGGCGACGCGGTCATATTAGAAATCCGCAAAAAATTGCGGACCAGCAAGGTGCTGGAGGTGCTTAAGGGCAGCAGCATGTCCATGATCCGGTGCGATGCACGGGTCACCCAGCCGGGTGTGGCGCCGGTTGTGCTTGGCCAACGCAGGTCTTCACCGGTGGCCAGTACCCAGGGCGCCTCAAACAGCGCAGCCGCTTTGGAGACGTACTGCGCCTGTGCCGCCCGAAAGTTTGGCTTGGTGGACAGGGTGTGCTTTTGCAGCGCATCGCGCATGGCTAGGGCAGAGCGCGCCGCCATGGTCATACCTTGGCCGTAAAAAGGACTGAACGCACAAAAGGCGTCGCCAATGACCACAAAACGCTCGGGCAGCGTCTTGACGCGCTCAAAGTGCCTCCAGCGGTTGGCTGTTCCTTTGAAAGCCACAATCTCTGAACAGGGTTTGGCGTGGCGCATGGTGTCCACCACCACCGGGTCGGCCAACTCGGATGCAAACTGCGCAAAGCCCACCTCGTCGGTCGGCGGGAAGTGCCCAGCGGTTCCGATCAGCGTGAGCAACCAGCGGTTGCCCTCCACCTGCCACATGCCCACACCACGCGGGTTGCTCAGCGGTACTGGGGTCATGGCAATGGCTTTGAAGTCGGTTGGGAATTCTGCCGAGCGCTCATAGAACCGCGAGGCATATCCGAGTTTGGCGTCGATGGTTTCTTCGGGTGGGGCGTCAAAACCGGCCGCTTGCAGCCATTTGGGTGCCACTGACCCGCGGCCGCTGGCGTCCACGACCCAGTCGGCGTTAAGGGTTGTGCCGTCTTCCAGCGTGACGCCTGTGACCTTGCCGGCGTCGCACGTGAGCGATTGCACACGGGTGTTTTCAACAATGCGCACATTGGCCATCTGGCGCAGAAAGCCCAGCAAGATCCAGTCAATCTGGATGCGGCTCGCCAAGCGCAGCACGATGCCCGAACGGAAACGGGGCAATCGACCCGCCGGAGAGAACAGCGCCATGTCCTCGGTGTGGTCGGCCAGTTCTGCCCCTGTCTTGGCCAAGGCGGCGTCAAAGCCAGGAATCAGCTGCTCAAAAACCTCGCGCCCTTTGGTTAGCAAAATATGCTGGTGGCGGGCCTGCGGCAAGCCCTTTCGGTAGTCTGGGCCGTCCGTGGGAAAGGTATCGCGTTCAAGGATGACAACTTCCTGAAAAAAGTCGGCCAACACACGGGCTGTGACCAGACCTGCGACGCTGCCGCCGATAACGATTGCGCGCGCATGGTGCGCCTTTGACAATGGAGCATTCACGATAGGGTGACCTGATTAGATAATGCGGCACTTGCGAAAGGTCGCAATCAACCCCCACAGTGGCAAAGAGTTGTGGTGGGCGATGTAGCATTTGGATACCGCGCCCTTGTAGCGGGCCTTGGTAAATTCCAAACCTTTGAAGTTGTAGATAAACCCGCCATAGCGGTAAATAAGCCGCAGCAACATCCGAAATATTTTGGATTCATAGGCATGTATCGCGTCACCCAAGCCACTAAGCGGGGTTAGCCCCAAGTCGATGAATTTGATGCCTTCCTGTTTGAACTTTTCCATCGCCACCTGCATCATGGCATACCACAGGCCCTGCTGGAATTCTTTCCACGACCGTGAAATGTTGGGGATGTAGGCAATGATTTTTCCGTCGTGGTAGATCGGATCAAACACGATAAACCCCACCATCTTGTTGTCGCAATAGGCATAAAAGTAGCGCACATCTTTGCAGTAAGCCATCTCCATGGGCCGGATCAGAAAAGCAATTTCCGTCTTGCACGTGCGCGTTTCTAGCCAGCTCTGGGAGGTTGCATAAGAATTCAGAAAAGTGCTTTCCTCCTGAATATGGATGCCCATTTCAGTTGCTTGGTTGATAGCTTGGCGTATGGTCTTTTTGCTCTTGCCCTTAATGCACCAAGTGTCAAGGTCAACACGCGATTCGGTTCCCATTTGGGTGATGCGGTAACCCAGGCAGTCGTGCAGCACGTTGATAACCGCATCGCTGATTTGTATAAATACCGCTTTGGGGTAGTGCTGGTGAAAGTTTCTCAGCAGCGTTTCAAAGTGGCGTGGATCGCATACCGGATCCGATAAAACCATGGTGACGTTGTAATGGCAGGCAAATGCGATATAGCCAATCTGGTCCATATCGAAGTACTGCATCGTGGGTTGCAGCGTGGTGAACGACTGTGAGTGTGTTCCGTACTGTTCCAGGTAGTGGGTGCGTTGCGCCAGAGAAAAGTCGTTCAGCCGCCCTTGGGCTTCAACCAGGGGCCATGCCCGTTCACGCGGTGACATGGGGCTTTACCGCGCGCATTGACCAGAAAAGGTCCATCCACAAGAACGCCGTGTATCGCACGTCGGGTTGCCCCATACCCGCCTCGACCAAATGGCGGCGGTAGTCAAAAACGGGGTGCACGGGGTTCTGCGCAAGCACCCAAAAGATACTGTTGGCCAAGTACCAATACAGTGTTTTAAAACTGCGTTGCAGCCAGCCGTCTTGGTGGGGTAGGGCAAAGTCGCTGATAACCACGCTACCACCGGGTTTGGCCAAGCGTGCGATGTGCTTTAGCACCGACTGCATGTCCGCCAAGTCGAAAATGTTCAGAAAGAAATTGGCGACAACCACATCGTATTTTTCGAAGTGGTCAATGGCCACAATGTCGCTTTGAACCATTTCGACCACTGCATTGGGCGCATTTTTCGCCAAATTCATTTTGAACTGGTTCAGCATGGTCGGCGACAGCTCGACGACCGTGACCGATGCGCCCGACTTGGCAGCAAAAATTGCATCCTCTCCATGCCCCACTCCGACAAACAATACTTTTTGACCGGGCGTCAAGTTATGGAGGGTTGACACCCGGCATCGCTCGTAAGCGGTGCCGCCATACAGCTTACACAGCAAACCATAAGCAGGGCCTATCCATCGGTACTTGTCCATCGCGCGTCTCTTTGTAGTTATGCCAAAACACTGCGCAGTAATCTGCGCGGTGCTCGGGGGGGGTCTTTGAACGGCTGCGTGATGCCGAGCCGTCCGGTTTAGTCATTTGAGTGAACGCCCATTTTTGTGCAGGCGGGTGATGCGGGCAATAGTCCGTTTGGACTACCCGTTAAAAATTTGTAAGTGTTAACCCTTGGTTTTTGGGTGCGGTGTGAAACCAAGGTAAAGCTGCTCGCCCCTGGTCAACTGTGTGCCAAATGGGGACGTTGAACAGCGGATGAATGAAACCGTCCTACGCGCCTTGCGTTAGAAACTTGGAGTATTTCGGATGAAGAAGTTTGTAAATTTGGCGCTGGTCGCTGCTGTCGTGATGGCTGCTTTGCCAGTCGTGTCATTTGCCCGTGACCATGACGGCTATGGCAGACACGGTTGGCATGGCGACATTCGGCAATTTGAATACCGCGATGCGGGCCATTGGCACTCTGGTGGTTGGCGCCATGGCCACCACGGGGGCCGTTTGGGCTGGTGGTGGGTGGTGGGTGGGCTTTGGTATTTCTACCCGCAACCGGTTTACCCCTATCCAGACCCTTACCGTCCATCGGTAGTCGTGGTGCAGCAAGAGCCCGCACCCATCGTGGTGCAAGTGCCGCCCCCCGCGCCCAGTGCACCACCCGTTGTGGTGCAGGCTCCCACGCAATACTGGTACTACTGCAATGCCGCAAAGGGCTATTACCCGTATGTGCCTGCCTGCCCGTCGGGCTGGAGCAAGGTGCCGGCCACTCCGCCTGGCGTCACGCCATGACCCAGCGGTCTTGGGCCCACAACATAGCGTGGGTCGTCGCGTGCTCCCTAGTGGCGCCGGTACTGGCGGGTACTGGGGTGCCGCAGGGCCCGCTTGTGGTGATTTCGCCCGAATCGGGTAAACCGCCAGACCTGTTTGCAGCGGAACAAGACTACTGCCGCAGCGACGCCTCGGCTTTGGTTGACACCGGGGAGAGTGAAGGTTCGGTGATGCGCTCTGCGGTGGTGGGCACATTGTTAGGTGCCGTTGCCGGTTCTGTTTTTAGTGGGCGTCACCATGACAACACCGCCATTGGCGCAGTGGCCGGATTGGCCATGGGCGCAGCAGCCGGATCCAATGAACAAGCGGTGGAAGAGGCCAACGCGCAGCGTCGCTTTGATGCAGCCTACACACAGTGCATGTTCGCCAAAGGCAATGGCACGCCCCGCGTTGTCTATCGACCAGCCCAGCCGATGTATGTACCGGCACCCAGCGGTGTTCCGCCGGACTATTCGGTCCCCGATGCGCCACCGGACTATATGGTGCCCCCGCCCCCAGCTCGGTAAGCGTCGATATTGTTGTTATAGATGCTATGAAAAAAGAAGCGCCTTGCGCACGTTCTGCGAGGGCTAGAGGCCGATTTGGCTACAAATTATCGGCCAACTGGCGCTTTTCCAGGTAGCCTAAGCACGCAGCGTTAATCACCCGCAGCTCGGCCAGCGTCTGGTCAATTTGGGCGCGTTTTTTCTCCAGCTCGGCGATCTCAGCGCCAGTGCGCTCAATCACATAGTTGAGCTGCTGGGCACGGCCTTCGCCGTGGTCACCATACAAATCCAGATACCGTTTGATTTCGGCCAGCGATGAGCCAATCGCCTTGGCGCGCAGGATCAGCGACAGGCGCGCCCGGTCACGCCGGGTGTAGACCCGCGCGCCGTTGATCCGCCGGGGCAATAGCAGCCCCTTGTCTTCATAAAACCGCAGCGCGCGCAGCGTGATGCCGAACTCGCGGCACAGCTCGGTGATGCCGAAGAGTTCGGAATTGCCTTCGTCCTTGTGGGCGTCGACAAATGCCTGCGCGTTGGCGGGGGTCATGGAATAGTGCTTTTAAATCACGCGCTGCAGGCGCATGGCAACACCCATGTCGCCAGAGACTTTGAGCTTGCCGGCCATAAAGCCGGTGGTCGGCTCCAGGTCGCCAGAGAGCAGGGCGTTCAGGTTTTCCAAGGTAATGCCCACGGTGCAATCGGAATCAACGTTGTCGTTGCTCACCGTGTTGGGCGTGGACACGCCGTCGATGCGGATCACGCCGTCGGCACCGCAATCAAATTTCAGGGTGGCTGCCAGGCCGCTGTCGGCACCGACTTTGGTGCGAATGGCTTGGGTGCAGGCTTCGAGGTTCATGGTGGGTTCCTTATACGAGAGGTTGGTGGTGTTGCAGCGAGGTTTGGATGCTACCAGCGGCACCTTCCGCATGCATCAGTATAAACACCTATACGAAATGAAGTTGACGTTAACGTTACCTTGGCTTCTAATGCGTTAAGTTTTTCCTTAGGGACTATTCCAATGCCTGTTTTGCGTTCCAAGATCAATCCCCAGTCCGACGGTTTTGCCGCCAACGCCAAGCGCATGCACGATCTCTTGGCCGAGGTTCAGCGCTTGGAGGGCTTGGTGATTGCCGAGTCCGAGTCCAAACGCGCCAAGTTTGAAAAGCGCAAGCAGATCCTGCCGCGCGAGCGGGTGGCCCGTTTGCTGGACCGGGGCACCCCGTTTTTGGAGATCAGCCGCTTGGCAGGGCTCAATATGCACGACGACGACGGGAAAAAGTCGGTTCTGGGCGGCGGCTCCATCATCGGTATTGGGGTGGTGGCGGGCAAGCGCTGCGTGGTCTCGGTGAATGACAGCGCGGTTAAAGGCGGCACGATTGCACCCATGGGCTTGAAGAAGGGCTTGCGTGGCCAGCAGATTGCGCAAGAAAACAAGCTGCCCCTCATCTCCCTGGTGGAGAGCGGCGGCGCCAACCTGATGTACCAGAGCGAGATTTTTATTGAAGGCGGGCGCAGCTTTGCCAACCAAGCGCGCATGTCCGCCATGGGCTTGCCGCAAATCTCGGTGGTGCATGGCTCTAGCACCGCCGGTGGTGCCTACCTGCCAGGTTTGTCGGACTATGTGATTTTGGTGCGCGGGCGCTCCAACATCTTTTTGGCTGGCCCCCCGCTGGTTAAGGCCGCCATTGGCGAGGATTGCACTGAAGACGAGTTGGGCGGCGCAGAGACCCACGCCCAAGTGACCGGCCTGGGTGAATACCTGACCGAAGACGATGCCCACGCCATCGCCATGGCGCGCGAGGTGATGGACAAACTGAAATGGGACACAGCACCCACCGCCGGGCCATTTTCCGAGCCGCTTTTTGACGAGCAAAGCCTGATGGGCATCGTGCCCGCCGACGAGCGCGAACCCTACGACGTGCGCGAGGTCATCGCCCGCCTAGTGGATGGCTCTGACTACTTGGAGTTCAAGGCCGAATACGCCCGCGAAATGGTGTGTGGCCACGCCCGTGTGCAGGGGCATTTGGTCGGTTTTTTGGGCAACAACGGCCCGATTCAACCCACCGGTTCCACCAAGGCGGCGCAGTTTATCCAGCTGTGCGACCAAAGCGGCACACCACTAATATTTTTGCAAAACACCACCGGCTACATGGTGGGCTCGGCCGCAGAGCGGGGCGGCGCCATCAAACACGGCGCCAAGATGATCCAGGCGGTGGCCAACGCGCGGGTGCCCAAGTTCACGGTGGTGCTGGGCGGCTCGTATGGCGCAGGCAACTACGGCATGTGTGGCCGGGGGTTCGATCCGCGCTTCATCTTCGCCTGGCCCACAGCACGCACTGCGGTGATGGGCGGCGCGCAGGCCGCCAAGGTGATGGACATTGTGAACCGCAGCAAGATTGAACGCATGGGCATGGAGGCCAATGAAGAAGCGCTGGCCGCCATGTCTGAAGGCCTGCGCTTGCGCTTGGACAAAGAGTCCGCCGCCCTGTTTGGCACCGCGCGCCTGTGGGACGACGGCATCATCGATCCGCGCGATACGCGCCGCATTCTGGGCCTGTGCTTGGCACTGGCCCAAGAGGCTGAGCAACGCAGCTTGCGCCCCAACACCTTTGGCGTGGCCCGCATGTAAACGCCACTGCGACAGCTATTCACTTACCCAACCATTGCGAGAAGCCCCATGAAATTCACACCTGAACACGAACAAATCTCCGACACGGTTCGCAAGTTCGTTACCAACGAGATCAATCCCCATTTGCCCGCGTGGGAAAAGGCGGGCATCTTCCCGGCGCACCAGTTGTTCAAGAAGATGGGTGACTTGGGTCTCTTGGGCATCAAGTACCCGACCGAGTTCGGAGGTATGGGGCTGGACTTCAGCTACTCCATGGTCATGGCCGAAGCCCTGGGCGAGTGCAAAGCCGGTGGCGTGCCCATGGCCATTGGTGTGCAGACGGACATGTGCACCCCGGCCTTGGCGCGTTTTGGCAGCGACGCCCTGCGCCATGAATTTCTGGCCCCAAGCATTGCCGGCGACATGGTGGGTTGTATTGGTGTGAGCGAGGTGGGTGGCGGCTCTGACGTGGCCGCCCTCAAAACGACCGCCCGCAAAGACGGCGCGGACTACATCATTAACGGCTCCAAGATGTGGATCACCAACGGCATGCAGGCCGATTGGTGCTGTTTGCTGGTCAACACCTCCGAAGGTGCGCCACACAAGAACAAGTCGCTCATCATGGTGCCAATGAACAGCCCCGGCATCACCCGCCAGAAGATCGAGAAGATCGGCATGCACTCCAGCGATACCGCTCAGCTGTTTTTTGACAACGTGCGCGTGCCGCAGAAGAACCTGATCGGCCAAGAAGGCATGGGTTTTATGCTGCAAATGCTGCAGTTCCAAGAAGAGCGTCTTTACGGCGCGGCGGGCTGCCTGCGCGCGCTTGATAGCCTGATTGACCAGACCATTGACTACACCCGCCAGCGCCAGACTTTTGGCAAACCAATCTTGCACAACCAGGTGGTGCACTTCCGTCTGGCCGAACTGCGTACCGAGGTGGAATGTCTGCGGGCCTTAACCTACCGTGCAGTGGAGTCTTATGTGTCGGGCAAAGACGTGACCAAGTTGGCCTCCATGGCCAAGCTCAAAGCGGGGCGCTTGTCGCGTGAGGTGGCTGACAGCTGCTTGCAGTACTGGGGTGGTATGGGCTTCACGGCGGACAACCCCATTGCACAGTCCTACCGTGACGGCCGCCTGATCTCGATTGGCGGCGGTGCCGACGAGATCATGCTGGGCATTATTTGCAAGTTTGAAGGCACTTTGCCGGGCAAAGCCTAAACCCGCCTGCCGACCCACACGCTATGACATATTCAGCATCAAATGGGGCTCTAGCCATCGAAACCATTGCGCAAGCAGCTACGAAATTTGTAGCAATTCGCGCCGAGCAAACGGCTTCGGTCTTGGCAATCACCCTGAATCGGCCCGAAGCCCGCAACGCGATGTCACTGCAGATGGTGGCCGAGTTGCGCCAGGTGCTGGCCGCAGCAGAGGCCACCGCCGGTCAGCCTGGTGCGGTGCGCATCGTGGTGCTGCGCGGCGCGGGCGGCCACTTTTGCGCTGGCGCTGATTTGAAGGACATCGCCGGTGCCCGTATGCGCGCCATGCAAGCCCCGGGTAGTGCCGATGGTGCCGACTCGGGCGCTGACCCGATTGCCGAAGTCAATGCCGCGTTTGGCGAACTGTGTGTGGCTTATTCCCGCACGCCGCTGGCGGTGGTGGCTGTGCTGGAGGGCACGGTGATGGGTGGTGGCTTTGGTCTGGCCTGCGTGGCCGATGTGGCCATTGCCAGCGAGACTGCCAACTTTCGACTGCCCGAGACTTCGCTGGGCGTGGTGCCCGCGCAGATTGCCCCGTTTTTGGTAGAGCGCCTGGGCTATTCGCAGGCCAAACGCTTGGCCGTTACCGGCGGGCGGCTGGACGCCAACGCCGCCTTGGCCATCGGTCTGGTGCACACCGTCGCTGCCACTGGCGATTTGGAGCGCGCGGTCGAGAAGGTGAGTGCCGACATTCTGGCCTGTGCGCCGGGTGCCCTGGGTGCGACCAAGGCCTTGATGGCCCAGGCGCGTTTGCAGGACCCCCAGCACTTGGTGCAAGCGGCTGCAAAAGCCTTTTCCCGTGCTGCCCTTGGCCCGGAGGGGTTGGAGGGGATGAGCGCTTTCATTCAGAAGCGCAAACCTAACTGGACTGTGTAATGGCATTTACCAAAATTTTCATTGCTTCTGGGGGTCTGGGCGGCCGAGCGTTTTGCTTCGTGTCCCCCGCCCGTTACACGGGCTCCTCCTTGACCTACGCAAAACGCTCAGCCACCCAGACTCTTGTGGAGGTGTTTGATGTTTAACAAAATTTTGATTGCTAATCGTGGGGAGATTGCCTGCCGCGTCATTCGCACGGCGCGCAAGCTGGGTCACCGCACGGTTGCCGTGTTCTCGGATGCGGACCGCGATAGCCCGCATGTGGCGCTGGCTGACGAG
>JBBRNS010000098.1:0-13441 GCA_038230175.1 Burkholderiales bacterium | reverse complement strand
GACCGCGCGCTCAACCACATGTCGCAGCGGTTTCAGGGCGTCATGAAAGACATCTCGGCCATGCTCAAAGAGGTCTACCACGCGCACTCGGCCGTCATCGTGCCCGGCAGCGGAACCTTTGGCATGGAGGCGGTTGCGCGCCAGTTTGCGACCGACAAAAACGTGCTGGTCATTCGCAATGGCTGGTTCAGCTACCGTTGGACGCAAATTTTTGACATGGGCCGCATCCCTGCCCATTCCACCGTCCTCAAGGCGCGCCGTGTGGGCACTGCAAAACAGGCCCCGTGGATTCCATGCCAGGTGGAGGACGTAGTAGCCACGATTCTGCGCGACAAGCCCGATGTGGTGTTTGCTCCCCATGTCGAAACCTCGTCGGGCATGATGCTGCCAGACGACTATTTGCGCGCGGTTGCGGATGCAGTGCACGCAGTGGGCGGCTTGTTTGTGCTCGACTGCATAGCGTCCGGTGCCATGTGGGTTGATATGGATGTCTCTGGCGTGGATGTCTTGGTGAGTGCGCCTCAAAAAGGCTGGAGTGGCTCCCCCTGTTGTGCCATGGTGATGCTCAGCAGCCGCGCGCGCGCCGCAATTGACGCCACCAGCAGCAGCAGCTTTGCATGCGACCTCAAGAAATGGTTGCAGATCATGGAGACCTATGAAGGTGGCGGCCATGCCTACCATGCCACCATGCCGACCGATGCGCTCACCCAGTTACGCAACGTGATGCAAGAAACCCGTGCCTATGGTTTCGAAAAAGTGCGCGCAGAGCAAGTGGCGCTGGGTACCCGGGTGCGTGCATTGTTTGAGAGCAGGGGTATCAAGAGTGTGGCGGCCGAGGGCTTTCAGGCGCCGGGCGTGGTGGTCAGCTATACCGAGGACGCCGGCATGCAGTCCAGCAAGAAGTTTCTGGCCCAGGGCCTGCAAACGGCCGCCGGTGTGCCCCTGCAGTGCGACGAACCGGCCGATTTTTCAAGCTTCCGTGTTGGCCTGTTCGGCTTAGAGAAATTGCACAACGCCGACCGTGCGGTGGCGCAGTTGACAACGGCGTTGGACGCCATCGCTGCGGGTGAATTGCTATAGAATTAATAGCTGCTTGCGCCCGTTCTATGAGGGCTAGCGGCTGATTTGGTGCTAAAAACGGGGCAGGTCAGGGTGCTTGATCTGCCCGCCGCGCACCAGCATCTTCCCGTACTCGGCGCAGCGCTGCAGCGTGGGGATGACTTTGCCAGGGTTGAGCAAGCCCTGCGGGTCAAACGCATGTTTGATGGCGAACATCTGCGCGTTTTCCTGGGCTGAAAACTGCACACACATGCTGTTGAGCTTTTCCACACCCACGCCGTGTTCACCCGTCACCGTGCCGCCCATGGCCACGCTGGTTTCCAGAATGTCGGCACCAAACAGCTCGCAGCGGCGCAGCTGGTCGGCGTCATTGGCATCAAACAAGATTAAAGGGTGCAGGTTGCCGTCACCGGCGTGGAACACATTGGCGCAGCGCAACTGGTATTTCTTCTCCATGTCTTGGATGGCCAGCAAGATGTCCGCCAAGCGTTTGCGGGGGATGGTGCTGTCCATACACATGTAGTCCGGGCTGATGCGCCCGGTGGCAGGGAAGGCGTTTTTGCGTCCGCTCCAAAATTTCAAGCGCTCGGCCTCATCGCGGCTCACCGCAATGGCGGTGGCGCCGCAGCGGCGCAGCACCTCACTCATGCGGCCAATCTCTTCTGCCACCTCTTCGGGCGTGCCGTCGCTCTCGCACAGCAAAATCGCCTCGGCGCTCAGGTCGTAGCCCGCGTGCACAAAGTCTTCTACCGCAGCGGTCATGGGCTTGTCCATCATTTCTAGCCCGGCTGGAATAATGCCCGCGGCAATCACCGCAGCCACCGCATCACCTGCCTTGCGCACGTCGTCAAAGCTGGCCATGATGCAGCGCGCAAGCTGCGGCTTGGGCACCAGCTTGACGGTGACCTCCATGGTGACGGCCAGCATGCCTTCGCTACCCACGACGACGCTGAGCAAGTCGTAGCCCGGCGTGTCGAGCGCGTCCGTCCCAAAGGTGACTGGCTCGCCCTCCATGGTGAATCCGCGCACTTTTTGCACGTTGTGCAGGGTCAGGCCGTATTTCAGGCAGTGCACGCCGCCCGAGTTTTCTGCCACGTTGCCGCCTATGGTGCAGGCGATCTGGCTGCTGGGGTCGGGCGCGTAATACAGTCCGTAGCGCGTCGCCGCCTCGCTGATCGCCAGGTTGCGCACCCCACACTGCACCACCGCCGTGCGGCTGATGGGGTCAATCTGGACGATACGGTTGAACTTGGCCAGCGACAGGGTCACCCCCCTGGCGTGCGGCATGGCACCGCCCGACAAGCCCGTGCCCGCGCCCCGGGCCACCACCGGCACGCCCAGGGCGTGGCAGGTCTTGAGCACGGCAGCCACTTGGGCTTCGGTCTCGGGCAAGGCCACCACCAAAGGGCGCTCGCGGTAGGCGGTGAGGCCATCGCATTCATAGGGCGTGGTGTCCTCAGCCTGGTACAGCAGCGCGTGCGGTGGCAAATGGGTCTCTAGCCCTCGTAGAACGTGCGCAAGCAGCTCTGATTTTGATAGCAAATCAGCAGGGGTGGCTTGCGGCGTAGATGCGGTGGCGGTCATGGGGACACATTATGTGCGTGGTGCGTGGTGGGTGGTGCGGCAGTGGTGCGGCATAACAGGCCACTGTAAGCCAAGCCGTGCTCCAAATGGTGCCTAACTATAATTCGCAGCCTCCCACTGCGGTTTTTACCGCGTGCGGCGCGCATTTTTGCAGCCCCTTTTCAGGAACGGCCATGTCTGACTCCCTCGCGGTTTTGCCGCAATACCTCTTGCCCAAAAAGGCGCTCACCGTTTTTGCCGGCAAAGTCGCCGGTGCGCGCGGGGGCAAGTGGACCACCGGGCTGATCAAATGGTTTGTCAAACGCTACCAGGTCAACATGGCCGAGGCGGCCAACCCCGACATTGCCAGCTACGCCACCTTCAACGAGTTTTTTACCCGTCCGCTCAAGCCCGGTGCGCGCCCCCTGGCGCAGGCTGACTACATCTGCCCGGTGGACGGCGCCGTCAGCCAATTGGGTCGCATCGAAAAAGACCAAATCTTCCAGGCCAAAGGCCACGCCTATTCGACCACCGCGTTGGTCGGGGGTGACGCTGCTTTGGCCGCGCAGTTTCAGGATGGTGAATTTGCCACCATCTATCTCAGTCCCAAGGACTACCACCGCATCCACAGGCCCATCGACGGCACGCTGACGCGCATGATTTATGTGCCGGGCGACCTGTTCTCGGTCAACCCCACCACCGCGCGCGGCGTGCCGGGTTTGTTTGCCCGCAACGAGCGGGTGGTGTGTGTGTTTGACACCGCGCACGGTCCCATGGTGCTAACGCTGGTGGGCGCCACCATCGTGGGTAGCATGGCCACCACTTGGCACGGCGTGGTCAACCCGCCGCGCAGCGGGCAGATCAATGAATGGCGTTATGTGGGCGGCAAGGTGGAGCTGCGCAAGGGCGAGGAGATGGGTCGCTTTTTGCTGGGCTCTACCGTGGTGATGCTGTTCCCGGCGGGCACCTTGGCGTTTACCGAGCAATGGGCCGAGGTCACGCCCGTGCGGTTGGGCGAAAAGATGGCGGATGCTGCGGCAGTACGTGCCAGTTAGTACCCGTTAGTGCCATTCGGGGGGGGCGGTGGCTTGGTGATTAGGCCATCCCAATATATAGACATGACGACTCTGTCTTTGCTGATTTGCGCTGGGCCGCCTAGGATGCGGTCTCACCAAAGCTGCCGTTTGTTTACATGAAGATTCGCCACATTGATTTTGATGACCAAAGCGTCAACCCGGAGCACCAGGCGCTGGGCATACCGCCGGTAGAGTACGAGATTACCCATGCCATGGAGCACCCGGTGCTCAAGGTGGCGGCTTACTTGGTCGGCGCCATTTTGATCGGCCTGGCCCTGTACTTGACCTACCGTTTGTTCGATGGCTCAAGCAACCAAAGCGGTTTAGACATTATTCGCCAGGCCGTGAACGATCCGATGTTCTGGAGCGCCGTGGCGGTGGGCTTAATAGCCCAAACCATTGACGGCGCTTTGGGCATGGCCTATGGCATCACGTCCAGCAGTTTCTTGCTGGCCATGGGCGCACCGCCGGCAATGGCCAGCGGCGCTACCCACTTGGCTGAAGTGTTTACCACGGGGGTCTCTGGCGTTTCACATCTGAGGATGGGCAACGTCAACAAGCGGCTTTTTCTCAGCCTGCTCATTCCCGGAATTGTGGGGGCGCTGATTGGCACCTACATTCTGGGCAATGTGGATGGCAAAGTACTCAAACCCTTTATCAGTTTCTATTTGCTGCTGATGGGGTTGTATGTCTTCAGCAAGGCGTTTAAACGCGTCCGGGCGCAGCACGAAATTCAGTTGCAAAAAGTAGTGCCACTGGCCATGGTGGGCGGCTTTATGGACACCACGGGCGGCGGTGGCTGGGGTCCGATTGTTACTACCACCTTGGTGGGTTCCGGCCACGATCCCAAAACCACCATCGGTTCGGTGAACTTCGCAGAATTTTTCTTGACTGTCACGGTAGCTGCGTCGTTCTTCTCTATTTTGGACGATACCGTGTGGCTTTTGGTCGCTGGCCTGGCCTTGGGCGGACTGATCGCCGCGCCCTTTGCCGCCTACATTACCAAACACCTCAAGACAAAGACCTTGCTGATGCTGGTGGGCACCGTCATTACGACCGTCAGTTGCTACAACCTGTACCGCGCCATTGGCACTTGATGCCAGCGTAGACATCGGGTGATCGCGGTTTGGGCTTAGGGCTTAGGGCTTGATTTTGGAGCGTCCCCAAAATACTTGCCACACAACAACGTCAGCGCACCCGACTTGTCTGCGTCTGCAATCGCTGCATTCACCGCCTTGAGCGTGGCTGTGGCATCAGGCCAATTTTTGTTGGTGTGGCATCCAGGTCGTAGTGTTCGTAGGTGTATTCGAATACACCACAGCCGTTCAGGCGCTTCAAATCAGCGACTGACTTGGGTGGAAGTCCCTTTGCACCGCCAGCCCCACGAAAAAACACCTAGGGGGTTAGCGTGTGATAAGGAGTGGAGTACAAAAATGTCTTGCGTCGCTCTGCATCCTCATAGGCATCAATGGCGAGATTGATGCGTCCGGCTTTAACTTCTACCAGGCATCGTGCCCAAGGCATCTCTGTAACGTCAGCGGAGCGCGACATCTGTTTGGCGACATGCTGGAACAATTCGAAGCTAAATCCGCTAACCCCTTTGCCTTCTTTGGTCACTACAAATGGGGGTGTATTGCTGGAGCAGCCTGTCAAAGTCAGGTGCTGGGCGCCTGCAGGCGACAACAGACTATAGGCCAGCGCCAGTGAGCCGAAAACGGGTACCAGCCCGCGCCTGATGTGAATATGCATGACGATTACCTAACGCTGAAGTACGTCGATCAAGTGATGTCCCATGTTCAACCTTCGGCTTGCGTTGGTCAGTTTGCGAAGTATGCCAACTTCTTGGGGCTTTGTGTCGGCCGTTTGACCCGCTAGCCGCCGGCCCCGCTATTTGAAAATAACCGTCTTGTGTCCATTCAGCAGAACCCGGTGCTCGCTGTGCCACTGGACGGCGCGTGCCAGAACTTGGCTCTCGGTGTCGCGGCCTTGGGTGGTCAAATCGTCCACCGTTTTGCTATGGTCCACACGGGCCACATCTTGCTCAATGATGGGGCCTTCGTCCAGGTCGGCCGTCACGTAGTGGGCGGTTGCGCCTATTAGTTTGACGCCCCGGTCATGCGCTTGGTAGTAGGGCTTGGCGCCTTTGAAGCTGGGCAAGAACGAGTGGTGGATGTTGATCGCCCGGCCCGCCAGCTTCTTGCAAAAGTCGTCGCTCAAAATTTGCATGTAGCGGGCCAAAACAACCAGTTCTGCGCCTTCTGATTGAATGATCTCAAACTGGCGTGCTTCCGCCTGGGCTTTGGTGGCAGCGGTGACTGCAATATGGTGAAACGGCACGTTGTAGCTGGCCGCCAGTTGGTAAAAGTCGCGGTGGTTGGAGATGATGGCGCGGATGTCTACCGGCAGCAGACCACTCTTCCAGCGAAACAGCAAATCGTTGAGGCAATGGCCTTCTTTGCTCACCATGATGACCGCCGGCATCGGCTGCTCGGTGGGGTGCAAGCGCCATTGCATCGCGTACGGTTTGGCAAAGAACGCGAGCTGGTCGCGCAGGTCGGCGTGGGTCAGCTGTGCGCAGCGAAACCGTACCCGCATGAAAAACAGGCCGGTATCGTGGTCGTTGTACTGGGCCGCTTCTTCGATGTTGCCGCCGCGCTCCAGCAAAAAGCCCGATACGGCGTGCACCAAGCCCAGACGGTCTGGGCACGAAAGGGTCAGGATGTAGGTCTTGTTCATGGTGGCACCATTGTCGCAGCCTCGGCTAGGCCTGCGCCAGTGCGCCCTGTGATTTCGACCTTTTAGGCGGTGGCGGTTGTGCCCGCCATGTTGTCAAATTTTTTGAAGTACTGGCGGGCCATGGCCACCAGTTGTCCGTCGCTAGGGTGATCGCTGCTGACGCAGTCCACCACAGTGGCCGCCACGGCGGCATCGTGCTGGGTGCACCAATCGCGCAGCTGCACCCGCGCCAAACTGGGGCCGGTCAGCAACACTTCGTGGGCGCCGGCCAGGGCTTTGGCAACGTCGGAAAAGTAGGCGCTGTAGTCCTCGCTTTTGCCATGGTTTTTATGGTGGCTGCGGGATTTGATTTTTTGCGACTCCATGTGTTCGCGGTCAAACATCACTACATGGGCTTCAGTGTGGTCGATCCATACAACGGCGTGAAAAGTAGTCATCGTGTTCCTTGCAAATGGTTAAAGAAAAAAGGGGGCTTAGGCGCGGTGCACGTGTTCTGCTTTTTCTTGGCAGTGGATGCAGCGGGGCGCCTCTGGCGTGGCGTGCAGGCGTGCTGGCGCGATGGGGCTGGTGCAGTCAGTACATGCGCCGTAGGTGCCAGCAGTGATGCGTGCCAAGGCAGCATCAATGGCGCCCAGCTCGGCGGTTTCGCGCTCGCCCAAGGCAAATTCAATGTCGCGCTCCGTGGCCAATTGGGCGCTCGAGTCCTCGGGGCTGCCAAAGTGGGCGGCAGCGACTTCGGCACGACTGACAACGCCGCCACGTTGCTCGGCAATTTGCGCGAGCAAATCGGTGCGCAAGTGCAGCAATTGGTCGCGGTAGGGTTTCGTGTCTGGCAGGCTCATGCGTTTGGACTCCTGTATGTGTTTGGGTCCATGATGCCCCTCAGCGCCGATTCCTATGTTGATATGAATCAAGAATCAGGGCATCGCCAAGCTTGGCTTAGTGCACCAGTATCGGGGTTTGCGCCAACTCGGCGTAGCGCTCTAGCGTGTCTTCGACTTCTTCTTGCGTGGGGGTGTTGACCTGCCAGGCCACGATGTGCTGCTGGAACAACTCTGCCCACGAGCCATCCAAATACACCTCTTTGCCCGCGCGTTTGTCCACGATCTCAAAACCATGGCGCGCCAGCAGGGGCACACCGGCCGGGTATTGCACGGTTTTGTGCTCGCCCACCGCCGCTTTGCCATCCGCTTCGGCGTTGGCCAGCATGTGGGTCACGGTGTAGGTTTCAGAGTCGTAAAGGGTTTGCATGGTGCTTGATGATAGATCCAGTATTCCATGTGGGCGCATCTTGGCCCAATTCAAGGGCTTTGGCCCTAGGGCCCTAGGGCTTTACCGTCTCACTCCATTGCATGTCGGAATATTCGTCCTCACTTTTACTTAGCCGTATGCGAACGGGCAGGTAGTTCATGGCAGGGGCTAGCCATATTTCGCCCTTGGGCTCGTATTGCTCAGTGGGCTCGCGCCATAGCCGCAGGGCGTTGACTTCCCCGCCGGGCAGGGTCAATTTTTCGAAAGCGCCGACGGTAAAGGTCCAGTTGGCTGCCGAGCGGGGCCCCACGGCTTGAAACGGCAATGTAGTCCCGGCGGGGTAGGCATCGGGCGCACCTGCCACCATGGACGCTATTTGTAAAAAAACACTTAACTGGTCTTGCATGCCCGGCGTTAGCGCCACATCGGGGGTGTTGGCGCTGAAGGTGACCTTGTCCTTGTCACGCTGAAAGTGTGCCGCCACTTCGCTGCGAAATTTGTCGCCAAACCGCAGAGGCTCTAGCCCCTGGGAGGTGAGTGCACCGGTACTGGTTTGCACCCGCGACCCTAACAAAAAGTGGCTGATGGACAGTCGGGCGCTGTAGTTGCTGGCGTCGTGCGACCATTGCAGTTCACCATTGACGCCGTAGGGAAAGCCCCGTTGTTTGCCCCGGACGTCGTATTTCAAGACCACCGACGCGGGGTATTGGAACTGCGAAACTGCCTGGGCGGGCGGCGTGGGCGGCGGTTGGCGCGGCGTCACGGTCTCTTCCAGTGACGCTGTGGATGGTGCTGATGCTGCATTTTCTGGGCTCGGCGCGACAGGTGGTTTCGCTGGGTCACTGCTGCCCAGGGCGGCACCCGAATCGCCTGCAATGGCGTCTGCTTGCACCGGCCCGACAACCACCTCTGGCGTATCGGCCGGGGTCGGTTCAGCGGGTGCCGGTGGCTCTGGTGGTGGCGGTTTGGGCGCTGGCGCAGGTTTGGGTGCCTTCGCCACTTTTCGCGGCGGGGGCGCAGGCGGGGCGGGCGGGGACACCATGCGGGTGGAAAAGGCCTGTGCCATTTCTGCCTGCTGGGTGGTGTGGGAGGCCAGGGCCAGCACAGCATCGGACAACAGAGCCCAGTGCACACCCAAAACGACCAAGGTCAGCAGGCACAGCGTTTTCAGAGGCGCGTGGCGTGCCTCGGCCGTTGGGCGGGCTGGCAAGGGCGGTGGCGGTTGGCGCATATGGGGGTGAGGCCGCGCGGGTTGCCCCGCTGCGAAGAGGCCAGTTTAATTCAGAGCGACAATTCCCCCATGAAACTTGCCACCTACAAAGACGGCTCCCGCGACGGCCAACTGGTCGTTGTCTCGCGGGATTTGAGCCAAGAGCATTACGCCTCCCACATTGCCAACCGCCTGCAGCAGGTGCTGGACGACTGGAATTTCCTCTCACCCCAGCTGCAAGACCTGTACACAGCGCTGAACAATGGCCGCGCGCGCCACGCGTTTCCATTTGACCCCGCGCAGTGCATGGCGCCATTGCCGCGCGCCTACCAGTTTGTCGACAGTATGGCCTACCCTTGCCAGACCGAATTGGCACGCAAAGCCCGGGGTGCTGACGCGACCGATGCCGCGCCCCCAGTGCCCGCCATGGCGCAGGCCTGCAGCGATGGGCTGCTGGGACCGCGCGATGCGATCGTGTGTGCGAGCGAAGATTTTGGCGTGGATTTTGGTGCCGGGTTGGCGGTGGTTACCGGGGATATTCCCATGGGTTGCCCTGCAGACCGCGCACTGGACGGCATTCGTTTGGTGATGCTGGCGCATACATTTAGCCTGCGCCACCTGATGGAAGACGACCAAAAGGACGACCTGGGCGGCGTGCAAAGCCGCCTGGGTGCGGCCTGTAGCCCGGTTGCGGTAACGCCTGATGAACTGGGCGACGCCTGGTCGCGCGGCCGCGTGCAACTGCCCCTGTTGACGACATGGAATGGCCGCAAAGTTGGCATGTGTGAGGCGGGCGCCGACATGGCTTTCCATTTTGGAAAACTCATCGCCTTCGCTGCAAAAACCCGCGCATTGCGCGCGGGCGCCATCATTGGCACGGGGGCCGTTGCCAATCAGGGCGTGACAAAAGGAGAGGGTGCCAAAGCCCGCACCGACTGGCCCAAGGGCTACCACAGCATTGCACAAAAGCGCGCTATGGAAACCCTGCAAGACGGCAAGCCCAGCACCGGTTTTCTCAAGTATGGCGACACCTTACGCAGCGAGATGAAAGATGCCAACGGGCACACCCTATTCGGTGCCCTTGAGCAGGAATTGATATCCGGGCAGGAGCCTGCTGCAGCCGGAAAGTAAAACACGGTGCATTACTGCGGCTAAGGGTTGTGGTGCTTGTGTTATACCGTTACACAAAGTAACATTAATAAGCACAAACGTGTTTTTTTTGCGCGGAAAGTAACCCGTATGACCCAACACTCCAACCGCAACACCCCTGTGGAAAACTGGCCTGAGTCGGTCAATATTCTGTGTCTGCTGATTGATAAAAACGAGCCACTCTCGGTGGTAACCATTGCGCGCGAGCTTGAAGAGCCCGAGATCACCACCCGCAACCGCCTCCTCAAGCTGGAAGTGGCTGGCGCGGTCAAGGCCTTTAAGCGCCCATCGGCACCCCTGCCAGGCGGACGCCCCGAGCGGCGCAGCACCCACTATGTGGTGGCGCAATATGGACGTGACTGCGCGGTGAAATCCGACACCACGGGCAAGCGCACGTCGCTGCCCTGCGCCAACAGCGTCTTTGCACTGGCCGCGGCCATGGGCTTAACGGCCATTTCGGACGGCTCGACAACTGAGCATTAAACCCACAAGGCCCTTGGCGCAGACCGCGCTTCGGGCGGGTTAACTTGGCCGCCGGGTCTAGCTGCGCATGAGTTGCAGCGCAAAAGTCTTAATGCCGCGCAGCATCATCTCAATTGCCACCGACACCAAGACCAGCCCCATCAAGCGCTCGACGGCGGTGACCAAACGCGTGCCGATGACACGCTGAATCCGCTCAGCCGACACCAGCACGATGGCGCTGATGAGCATAGTCACGCACAGGGCGCCAATCCACTCCAAGCGCCGCTCGGGCTGCTGAGATACCAGCAGCAGCACCGTGGCTAGCGCGGATGGCCCGGCAATAGCAGGCACCGCCAGGGGCACGATGAGGGGCTCCTCAAGCAGCTCGCTTTCGTCCGACACCGGTGGCGGAAACACCATGCGCAGGGCGATCAAAAACAAGATAACACCGCCGCCAATTTGGAGGGCCAGGTCGCTGAGGTTCATCACGCGCAAGAATCCTTCGCCGACGAACATAAAAGTCAGCAGCAGGGCGAAGGCGATCAAAATTTCGCGCAGGATCACACCGGGCCGCCGCTCTGCGGGCACGTTTTTGAGCGCGTTGGCAAAGATCGGTATGTTGCCGATGGGGTCGGTAATCAGCACCAACAAAATGGTGGCCGACAAGAAGGTGTAATTCATCATGGCGCGGGCGTTTGGGGTGTTTGCCGCGCAGTATCGTCCAAAGGATGGCGGTCTGGCAATTGCCGCGGCATTGCTGCCCACATTGCCGCTGGTCTTGACGTGGCGCAAGCCTGTCTCGGGGCCGTGGGCGATAATTCGCGCTATGCAAACCCTGCGCCGCCTCACCAACTTTGCCCGCTTAGTGCTGGCGTGGTTCGTGCTGTCGCTGGGGGTTGCGGTGGCGTCGCCCCTGGTGGCGCCGCAAGACACGGTCTTGGTTTGCACCGGGGCTGGCGTCATGAAGGTGCTGGTCAAGGCTGACGATGGCAGTACCACCGAGCTTGGCAGCGCCACCATGGATTGCCCGCTGTGTGCCCTGGTCGCGCCACCCCCCGTATTTGTACAGGTGCAAATACCGCCCGTGTTCCCACTGGCCCATGCCCTGCAGCCTGCCCCCAGTGCGCACATTGCTGCGCGCACCGCCGCGCCGTTGCCGCCGCGCGGGCCCCCAAACTACTCCTAAGCTATTAATTTTGTAGCGTGTTGCGCACATTCTGTGCGGGCGCGCGGCTGTTTTGATTGGTTTTTTGGAGTGTTTGCGTGTGTCTTAACCCTATTTCTCGGGCTGTGGCCCTGGCCTTTCCTGTCTATTTTTTCCTGGCGGCTGCCCCTGCCATGGCCCAAGGCGTTGCCACCGATGCACAGCTCAAACCTGTGACCGTGGTGGAGAGCCGCAGCGCGGCGCTGGACCCTAATTTGCCCAGCAATACGGCCAGCAAAACCGCGCAAGATCTGGAAACCCAAAATATCTTCAACGCCGAAGACGCCTTTCGCTACATGCCCAGCACCACGGTGCGCAAGCGCTACTTTGGCGACCGCAATGGCAATATCGGCGGGCGCAGCTTTGGGGTGTTGGAGCCTGGGCGCGCACTGGTGTACCTGGATGGCTACCTGATCTCCCAATTTTTGGGGCGCTTTGATGCCCCCCGCTGGCAAATGGTGAACAATGAATCCATTGAGCGGGTCGATGTGCTGTATGGCCCGTTTTCGGCCATTTACCCCGGCAACTCGATTGGCACCACGCTGTCCATTACCGAGCGCAAGCCCAAGGGGCTGGAGGCTTCGGCCAGCATCAAATACAACCAGCAAGCCTTTAAAGAATACGGCACCAACGACAGCTTTGAGGGCACCATGACCTCGGCACGCGTGGCCAATCGGCTGGAATCGGGCTGGTGGGGCAGCTTAGGGTTGCAGCACCAAGATGCCTTTGGCCACCCCATGGGCTACGCCAACACCACCCGGGGCACGGCAGGCCAGTTTGGCGCGGCGGGTGCCGGTACGGCGGTGACCGGTATCACGCGCGACAGGGACGCCAATGGCGTAGACCGCGCCATCTTTGCGGGCAACAACATCGACCACTCCGTGCAAGACACGGTGAACCTGCGCGTGGGCTATGAGATTTCACCCACCCAAGAGATAGAAGGCCGCTTGTCGTCTTGGATCGGCAAAAGCACCGTGCGCGTGCAAAACTACCTGCGCGACGCCACCGGCGCCGCCGTGTGGAGCGGTACCGTGAACGACGGTGTGAATAGCTTCAATCTCAACAGTTTGGCCAGCTCGTTTGCACCCTCCCTGCGTGACGAAGAGAACCGCCAGCTCGGCTTCACCTGGAAAACCAAGAACGCCACCGGCTGGAACGCCTCGGTGTTGGCCACCCAGTACGACGTGCTGAGCGACATCAACCGCAGCACGTCGCTCATTCAACCCACCGCCGACAACGGTGGCGTGGGCTTGGCCACGCGCCGCGACGGCACCGGCTGGAAAACCGTTGAGGTGCAAACCACTTACACCCCCGTGCAGGGCGATTTTGGCAATGGCCGCCACGCGCTCACCTTTGGCGTGCACCGCAACCACTACACGCTGATCAACTCGGTGCGTGATGCGACGGATTGGCGCAGTAACGAGACCACGCAAAACCAGCGCTACAGTGGCGAGACCGAAATCACCGCCCTGTACGCCCAAGATGCCTGGAAAGTGGTGCCCAATGTGGTGGCCACGTTGGGCCTGCGCCTAGAGGCGTTTCGCCAGATGAATGGCCAACAGTTCGACAAATCGCTGCCGCTGGCCAACCAAAACAAAACCTTCGACGACCGCGATTTGACCTCTGCCAGCCCCAAGCTGTCGGTGGCCTGGGCCGCCCGGGATGATTTGATTGTCAAAACCAGCTTCGGGCAGGGCACGCGCTTCCCCAACGTGGACGAGATGTTCAACG
>JBBRNS010000097.1:0-13459 GCA_038230175.1 Burkholderiales bacterium | reverse complement strand
GGCAGCAAGTTTGGCCGCCAACAGCAAGAAGCCGCCTGGCAAAGCGCCGAGGTAGACGCCCTGTACCGCTTAGCCGATGCAGGCGTGCGCGTGCCCCAGCCCTACAACTTTTTTGAGGGTGTGCTGCTGATGGAGCTGGTGACAGACGCCCACGGCGACGCCGCCCCGCGCCTGAACGATGTGGCCTTCACACCCGCGCAGGCCCTAGCCCACCACACCACCCTGATCGCTGAAGTGGTGCGCATGCTGTGCGCGGGGGTGGTGCATGGGGATTTGTCCGAGTTCAACATCTTGCTGGCGCATGGCGATGTGGAAGGTGACGATGAGGGGGTGGACTTCCCCGTCATCATTGACCTGCCCCAAGCGGTAGACGCGGCGGGCAACAACCACGCACAGCGCATGCTGCTGCGTGATGTGGGCAACCTGCGTGACTTCTTCGGCCAGTTTGCACCTGCGCTGCTCGCCACCGACTACGGCCCCGAGATTTGGAGCCTGTACCAGGCGGGCCTGCTAACCAATGAGACACCGCTGACCGGCCACTTCGAGCGCCAGCACGCCGATGTGGACATGCAAGCCGTGCTGCGCGAGATCGACGACGCCCGGGCTGATGATGCTGCGCGCAGGTTGCGTATGGCGGCAGCAGGTTAATGCAAGGCTAAATGCTTCTGTTTTGATAGCTGCCTGCCCCTATTTCACGAGGGCCAATCCGCATAATGGAAAGCAGGCTATTTAACCGGCTCTGCCGGTGTAACCAACTCTCGCAAGATTCCGCCGCCCTCCACGCTGCCATTTTGGGTTCCTTCGCCCTGCATGCGTCGCACGCATTCTTCCTTGTATTCCTTTGGTAGCGGCTCACAGCGCAGCAGACGGTTGTGGCTATAGACTTGCTCAGTTTCGGACTTTAACTTGCCTGCCCTAGCCTCCTTGAACGCCGCAGCGGCCTCGCGCAGGCAAGTGGGGCGGTCTTGATTTGAACTCCCGTCGATGCAGGCTTTCCGCTCTGCTTGATAACTCGCCTGTTCAGCCGACAGATTTCGGTTAGCAGACATGGCTGGGGACGCGAGAAGCAAAGTGCCGAGCACCCCGATCATGTACGAAGATATTAAAGTGGTCTTCCCCGGGCTACGGAAGCACCGACTTTGAAAAGGTTGCATTTGAACTTGATGTTGCATGGTTTTCTTTCATGTTGAGGCTCACTGCAAGCGATGTCTTAAACCAGGGGCTAAAAAGTGAGCGTTCGTGCGCTCAACAATCCAGTTCGCTTTCAGTGCATATCAGTCTGAGTCTTGACAAACTGTTTGTCTGTTCGCTTGGACACATAATGATTGAAAAGCGCCGGAAGCGGAAGCTCCCGTCATTGCCATGACCGCCAACGCCCGGAAATCCTGCGTCTGCGACCGCCTTGGAACGAATTGCTGAACAACGGGTTGTGGCTGCAATGCCTGCAGCGCAGCTTTTGTTGGCCCACCTTGTCAAACTTGTCATGGCGTGAATAGGCTACGTCAACACCAACAATGAATCAGCGCACCCATCTGCCGCGCTCAATCGCTGGCAGGTACCGGCGCATATTCCGCGCAATTCCACAAGGAAGGTCGCTCAGCCCACGCTTGCATCGTGCTTGCCACCGCCGCCGGAAAAACCAACTCGCCATCCAATGGATGCTCTTTGGGCGACACCAAGGGGGTGAGCAGGCTGGCTGCGGTCAGGTCGGCGTCCAGAATCGCACGCGACTCCTGGCCTTGCGCCAGCCCCAGGTCCATCGCCCGAAACATGATGGCCGCCAGTTTAAATGCGCAAGTTTCACGCACGCATTGGTAATGCGCCGCATCAGGCCTTGCGAATCGTGCCCTGCGACGCGGCGCACAAAATGCGTTCCCCATCACGAACCATAAAAACATCGCAGCGACAAACGGCCTGGGTCTTGCCACTGCCCACGACCGTGGCCACCGCCACCAAACGCTGCGCGCCAGTAGCCGGGCGCAGGTAGTTGATTTTGTATTCGGCGGTGACTGCGTCACCCAGTACCGACCCACCTGCAAAGGTCAGCGCGTTGTCGGCCAAATAGGATAAGACGCCTCCGTGTACAAAGCCGTGCTGCTGGGTTAACTTGGCGTCTACCGCCAGCGACAGCTCGGCCAAACCCGGCTCAAACACATCAAGCTGCGTGCCCAGCAATTGCGCGAACGCCTGCTTGAGAAGGATAGCGCGGCCAAAGGTGAGCAAATCGGTCGTTGGATTCATGGGAGGGGCCTTTTAGTTTGGCAGCGCGGTGCAGCGCCGCTTTTTTTGAATCAGTCAAAGGCTGGATGCGTGTCAGCCACCGGGGTGGAAGACTTCGCCATCAAGGCAACGTCGGCAGCAGCCCTGACGGCCGCCATCTCTTTGCGCAGTTCAGAAATTTCGTTGCGCACCATGCCCAGCTGCGCGTGCATGTCTTGCAAAATTTCTTGCTCAACTTCACGCCCTTGTGAGCCAACAAACATCGCGGCGATGCCGGCGGTTACCAGCGACAACATACCGTAGCCCAGCAAGACCACGAACACGGCAAAAATGCGCGAAGCCGTGGTGGTGGGAACCACATCGCCATAGCCCACCGTAGCCGCTGTGGTGAAGGCCAGCCACAGCCCGTCAGCCAAGGAATCCACCGACGGGTCAATCCAATAAAAGCCGACGCCGCACATGGCCAACAAGCCCATGGCAATGACCAGCATGCGGGCCAGACCGGCACTGGAAAAAAGCGGTTGGCACAGCACCACCATGCGAAACAAAGTGGCCAATGCAACTGCCAAGCGCCAACCCAAAGCCAGCACCGAGGTGTGGCTGGTCGGAATCACGGCGCACACCAGCAACGCTGCGGCCAGCGCCATATCTGCGCCGTGGCCGGACCGCCAGTTGGCGCTGGTCAAAAGGGACGCTGTGGGGCGCAATGACGCGAGCAACACCCCCCCGCTAACAACATACAAACCATTGGCCCAAAACGCCGGCTGGGGCATGAGTGAATCGTAAAACGCAGGGATGCTAGCCAGCAGGGCTACGATGACGGCCCAGGGCCAATTGCCGCCGCGCCGTTGGTGGGGATGATTTTTCATACCGTAGAGTATGTCAGCGCGCCAGCGCCCATCGGGCACCATAACTCAGCGCGTCTACCAGCAGCACCAGCAGCAGCATGGCCACCAGCACCGTGCTGGTTTGGGCCATCTGAAACAGCCCCATGTGAAAGGCCAGCATCTGGCCCAAACCACCGGCGCCCACTACACCCAGCACGGCGGCGGCCCGAATGTTGTTCTCCCACCGGTACAGGGTGTAGCTGATGAGCTGGGGTAACACCTGCGGCAGCGTGGCGTACCAAAATACCGCAGCACTGCTGGCACCGCGCACCCGCAGCGCGTAAGCCGGGCCGCTGGGTGCGTTCTCCAGGCTCTCGGCAAACAAACGCCCCAGAACCCCCGTGGTGTGAAAGCCCAATGCCAAGGTACCCGCCAAAGGCCCCAGCCCAGCGGCAATGAGCAACAACACCGCCCACACCAGCTCGGGCACACTGCGCAGTGCGTTGAGCAGCAGCCGCGTAGGTCCGCGCCAACGGGCAGCGTCTTGGGCATGGGTTTTGGCTGCAGGCAGCGCCAGTGCCAAACCACCCACCATGGCCAGTGCGGTGCCGATGGCCGACATGGCCAAGGTCTCTAAGGTGGCCCACGCCACCTTGCCCAAAAATGCAGGGTTGGTATCAGGCGGAATCAGTTCGCCCAGAAAATGCCCCATCTTGCCCAGCGCCCCGGGGGACAAAAACTTGCCCCACTGCAGGTCCAGAGACCAGAAGCTGGCCACCACCAAAACGCCAATACCGGCCATAAACCAGCACGCGCGGCAGCGGGCACTGAACAGTGGCGGGGGTAGGCGCTTCGGACTCATGCCAAACCTTCACGCAGCCAGGCGCTCACCCGATCGGCCAGCGCCACCAAGGCCATGAAGACCAGCAGCATGGTGGCGACTTCGGAGCCGTTGAACATCTTCATGGACGAGTCCATCATCTGGCCCAGGCCACCGGCGCCGACAAAGCCCAGCACGGCAGACGACCGTATGGCGCACTCCCAGCGGTACACGGTGTAGCTGGTGAGTTCGGCCGCGCTTTGGGGCAAGAGCGCGTAGGCAAAGGCCTGCAAGCGCCCACTGCCATTGCGCAGCAGGGTTTGGGTGGGCTGGGCGTCAACCGACTCCAAAATGTCGCCATACACCTTGCCCAGCATGCCCGCAAAGGTCAGCGCAATGGCCAGCACGCCTGATGTGGGGCCCAGCCCCACCACCCGCACAAACACCAAGGCCCACACCAGCTCTGGCACGCTGCGCAAGACCACCAGAGCCCAGCGCACGCTTTGGCGCAGCACCGCCGGCATGAAGTCCATAGGCCCGGCCAGTGCGGACAGCGACAGGGTGCGCACTGACAGCAGCGCCATCGGAACAGCCAACAGCATGGCCAGTGCCATGCCTGCGGTGGCCATGGCCACCGTGCGCCAGGTTTCATGCGCGACCAAGGTGAGGAACGCCCGATCCGTCTTGGGCGGAATAAAGTCGCCTAAAAACCGCAGCGTGGGCTTGAGGCTCTCAGCGTCGAACAGCACCCAAGGTTTGAATTCGGCCAACACCAACAGGGGCCAAAACACAGCCAGGGTCGCCAGGGTCCAAAACACCCGGCCCCACCAAGCCGGATCGGTGCGGTGCCCGTGGCTACGCTCAAAAACCGGCATGCTTAGCGGCACTGCATCGCCACCGGGGCGGCATCCCGCGCGGCAAAATTGGCCTCGGGTGCAGGGCCGCGCAACTCATCGGGGTGGCTTGCATACAGCTCTTGCAAGAGCGCTGGGGACACTTGGCCTGCAGGCAGGTCAAACACCAAAGCGCCATCGCGCAAACCCACGATCCGTGGGAAGTGCGCCAGCGCCATGTCGACATGGTGCAAGGTTGCCACCAGCGTGGCGCCCCGCTGCTGCGCGGCGCCAGTGAGCGACTGCAGGGCCTGGCGCGCACGCTCAGGGTCCAGGGCGGAGAGGGGTTCGTCCACCAACAGCAATTCAGCACTAGATGCCACCAGCCTTGCTAGGCCGACCCGCTGGCGCTCACCGCCCGAGAGCCGGTCCACCCGCTCAAACAGCTTCTCTGCCAGATCAAATTGGGCCAATGCGGCATCCGCCAAATCCATATCCCGGGGGTAGACCAAGCTAGCCAGGCTTTGCCACAAACCCATGTTGGGCAGGCGCCCAGCCAGCACGGCCGAGACCACCCGCTGGCGCGGCGGCAAGGGTGGCACCTGCGGCGCCAAAAACAAACGCTTGCGCAAGGCCCGCAGCCCACCGCCCCCCATTTCCCAGGGGTTGGCTCCATCCAGGTGCACCGCGCCGTGTGTGGGGCGTAGGGCACACGCCATGACTTGCAACAAGGTAGTCTTGCCTGCGCCGGACGGGCCAATGACCGCCAGTTGCTCGCCACTGGCCACGACAAGGTCGATGGCGCGCAGCGCCGGTGCCGCAGCGGACGCGGCGGCCGGATGGCGGGCCGAGCAGGCTTGCAACGCAATTTTCATGGTTAAAAACGGCCTCTAGCCCTCATGGAACGTGCGCAAGCAGCTATATATCTGATAGCAACCAAGCTTACTTCAGCAAGCCTGCGCTGCGTGCAGCGGCCTCAATGCCTTTGTAGTTGTCGGCCTTGGTCGGCACAAAGCGGGTGGCGCGTTGCAGCGCGAGCACCTCTTTGCCCTCCGGTGTATTGGGGCTAAGGTCCAAGAAGGCCTTGGTCAGCTTCTCTTTCAAAGCGGCAGGCATGTCGGCATGTACCGTCCAGTTGTAGTCAAAGTAAGTTGGGGTGGTGAAGATGACGCGGACTTTGTCGGTATCGACCTTCTTGTCGGCCACGAACTTGTCCCAGACAGAAATATTCAGCGCACCTGCGTCTACTTTGCCAGCAGCCACGGCGGCGATGGTGGCGTCGTGTGCACCTGAGAAGGCGATGCGCTTGAGGTCTTTGTCGGGGTCAATCTTGGCGTCCAGCAAAAAGCTGCGCGGCATCAGGTGGCCCGAGGTGCTGGACGCGGAACCAAAGCTCAGGGTGTGGCCCTTGAGGTCGGCCAAGGTTTTGATGGCCGGGTCGGCTGTGATGAAAACCGAACGAAACTTCGTGTCTTCTTCGCGCTGCACCAGAGGCACCACCTTGCCGCCCGAACGCACTTCGGCTTGCACAAAGGTGAAGCCACCAAACCATGCCAGGTCAACCTGTTTGTTGACCAAGGCTTCTACCGCTGCGGCGTAGTCGGACACCGGAGTGAACTCAACTTTCATGCCCAGCTTTTGCTCCAGGTACTGGACCAAGGGTGCAGCCTTGCGTGCGAGCTCGGTCGGCGCTTCGTCGGGGATAGCAGTGATTTTGAACACCTGCTGGGCCTGCACCGGTGCGGCGAGAAAACCGCTGAGGCACAAAACGGTGCTGGCCAAAAGAGCTTTGAAGGGTTGCGGGAGTTTGAAACGGTTCATGGGGGTGTCCAAGTTGAGATTAAAGGCAGAGACGTCGACGATAGCAGACCGCAATGGCTCGGCTTTTTCAGCCACACGCCAATTGAGGGCGCCCGCAGCCCGCTTTCGCCTACCAATCCACAGGTTGGCTGGCATGCTACTTGCGTATTACGGTCAATCTCAATTACCGATTGGCGTTCATGGCGAATAGCAACGTAACCCTATACCGTAATTCGGATGTCAAGCAAGAGCCGTCGATTTGTGCGGAACTGCAAGCGCCGATGGCCAAGGCCTCGCAGCCGGATCCCGCTGAGGCGGCGGCTTCATTTGGCCGATGGTGGATAGACCGGCATACACGGCAGCTGGTTCTGTCAGAAGTGGCCGCGGATTTTCTGGATGTCAAGGCAGGTTGGCACCCAGACCCAGACGACGGGTTTGCGCTTGTCATGCCGGACGATGTCATGGCGCTGATGTCGGCGATCACACAGGTGTGTGAACATGGCCATTTAATGAGTTGCGAATTTCGCGTGCTCAATGCGCACCACGGGCTGCGGTGGCTGCGGATGGTGTCGTTGCCTGACACATCGCATTCAACCACCGTGGACACCGGAATTTTGGTGGACATCACCACGATCAAACACGCGGCCATGCGGGAGCGCTTCAGCTTTGAATCAGCCCAGTATTTGGTGGGGTCGCATCCGATTGCCGAGGCGGTTAGCAGAATCATTCAACTGGTTTGCGAAACCTTGGGCTGGGAATGGGGCGCCTACTGGTCTGTCGAACACGACACGGTGGGAGGCCACGCCTTTGCACGCCAATACTGTTGGCACCGCTCGGGGTCGGCCTGGGAATTACTTGCGCAAGAGAACTGCGCCATTCGCATAGGCACGGACGAGGGCTTGATTGGGCGCGTGTGGCGCTCCGGTAAGGCGCAGTGGGTTGAGGAAATGTCAACCGAACAAGACCTGAACAACGCCTTTGCGTGTGGGCTGAAGTCGGGTTACATCTTTCCGGTGTCCTATGTTGCAGGCGACGCCCACGCCCATAGCCCGGGTGTGCTGGAGTTTTTCAGCTGCTTGCCACGCCAGCCGGAAGCGCAGCTGCCCAATTTATCAGCGGCCATTGGCAGCTTGATTGCGCAAACCGTGCAACGACACGAGCAGCACGCCTATATGCGCAGACTTGCCCAGACGGATGCATTAACAGGCTTGGCCAACCGCAGCCATTTTTACGAATTGCTTACCGGCGCCTGCCAACGCGCAGAACAGGCGAACGAATCCTTTGGCGTCATGTTCATTGACCTGGACCATTTCAAACCAGTCAACGATGTTTTGGGGCACGAAGCGGGCAACCATGTTTTGATGGAGTTTGCACTGCGCCTGATGCAGCTTACCCAGGGCAGCGATACAGTGGGCCGCCTTGGCGGGGACGAGTTTGCGATTCTCTCGGGCCCTACCCGATCGCCGGAGCAACTGCGTGGTTTGGGCGAGCAGGTTCTACTGGCTGCAAGGTCCCCGTTTATGTTCAATGGAACCGAGTGCAGGGTTTCGGCCAGCATCGGCATTAGCCTGTTCCCGGACCACGGGCGCGACGGTCCAGAGTTGCTGCGCAATTCTGACAGCGCCATGTACCGCAGCAAAAGGAATGGACGCGATGCGTTAACCATCTTCGTTAAGGACGAGGGGCCATCCCGACAGCTCGTGCAGTTGAACCTTGAAACCGAATTGCACCGCGCATTGCGGGACGATGAATTTTTTCTCGAATACCAACCTGTTTTTGACGCACTGGAAGACCGCATGATTGCGGTAGAGGCCTTAATCCGGTGGCGCCACCCAAGCGGAGAGGTCATCCGACCCGACGCTTTTATTCCCGTGGCATCCAAGAGCCGGCTGATCTTGCAAATCGGGCGCTGGGTGGTTGCAAGGGCGTGCCGTGACCTGGCCAACCTTCACCGGGCGGGCCACCCAAACCTTCAGGTCAATGTCAACTTGGCGATGCCCGATTTCACCAATACCCTGCTCCCCGATGAGCTAACGGCCATCGTTCAGAGCAACGGGCTCTCGCCCCACCATTTGTGTTTGGAAGTGACCGAGGGCCTGGTCATGAAAGACCCAGAAAAAGTGATCGCCGTCATGCACGCCCTGCGGGAAAAAGGATTTGGGCTGAGCCTAGATGACTTTGGCATGGGGCACTCATCTCTGTCATGGCTTAAGCAATTGCCCATTACCTCGCTCAAGATAGACCGCAGTTTCGTCAGCGGACTGCCCAGCGACGTGGGTGATGGCGCCATTGTGCGCACCATTCTTGACCTTGGGCGTCACATGAAGCTCAAAGTGGTGGCAGAGGGTGTCGAAAACGACTCCCAATTGCTGTACTTGCAGCAATTTGGTTGCCACTTTGTACAGGGGTACTTGTTTAGCCGGCCCAAGCCGGTCACAGACCTGCTGTCTGCGTGACGAGCGCTGCGCCCACTTCCTCCCTTCACATTTCACTGACTGTATGCCCCGACTGCGGGCAGGATTGACCTAGCATGAAAAACGAACATCCCCTGCAAATCGATACGTTTTTGCCCTATATGCGCGACGTCATTCGCTGCGAGCAGTCCTTGCATGAGCTCAACTTGATGTGGCGGATGATCGAGTCTTCGGCCAAGATGAATTGCCCGGTTGAGGCCAAGTCCATCTTGCCCACTATGGCTGCTACGCGCGAAGGTTTTAACCGACTGGAAAAGGAACTGGTCACCAGTTTGGTGCATGAGAAAGTTGCCAACGTGCTCGAGGCCATCGGAACCAAAGCGCAGTATGTGATTGACATCGTGGTGCGCAACCTCTACGAACGCACGGCAGACGTCGGATTTTTGGCAACCGACCGTGAGCTGTGTGCCTTTGTGGCCGGTTTACACAACCACGAAGACACCATTCGCCACCGACTGTGTGCCTACCGAAGCAAATACACGGTGTACGACGAAATCATGCTCTTGGACACATTCGGTAACGTGCTCGTGCAGCTTGATGAGAACACGCCGGTGGAGGGCAGCATGGACCCGCTGATCGCCCAGACCCTGGCCAGCGACACCTTTGTAGAGACCTTTCGTGCCACCGACTTGCGGCCCGGAAAGTCGCAGGCGCTCATCTATTCGCGGCGCATGCTGCATCCGGACAACGGCGCCGTGGTGGGTGTGTTGTGCCTGTGCTTCGGTTTTGAAGAAGAGTTGGAAGGCATTTTTAAAACCCATCGGGATCCGGGCGAACGCTCCAACATGCTGCTGCTCGATGGCAAAAACCGGGTCATTTCCAGCGCCGACCCATCCTGGATTCCGCCCGGCGCGGTCGTCCCCGTCAATACCGACGCCACCCCCCGTCTTATGGTCTACGCAGGACGCGAATACCTGGTTCGCACCTTTGTGTCCGACGGCTACCAAGGCTACGGTGGGCCACGCGGGTGGAAGGGCCAGGTGATGATTCCGGTCGAACTGGCTTTTTCGGGTGAAGTTCGCCACACACTGGCAACACTGGACCCGGCTGTGGCCGCTGGTGTTTTGTCCCACGCCAGCGCATTCAGCCCGCCCCTATTTGAGATCATGACGGCCACCGAGACCATTCGCCGGGTTGTTTGGAACGGTCAGGTCATCACGGCCGGGCAACACGGTGAGTTGCAACGGCTCAAAACGATCCTGGAACAGATCAGCGAGACAGGTACACGCAGCAATGAATTGTTTTCCCAATCCATTCGTGACCTGTACGAGACGGTGCTGGAATCGAGCCTGCGCAATTCGGAGTTTGTATCGCACTTGCTGGTGGATCTGCTGGACCGCAACCTGTATGAACGCGCGGACGATTGCCGCTGGTGGGCTGTCACACCCGAGCTGCGTGTGGCGCTGGCCGGAAAAGGGAGGCCGGGGGATAGGGTGCGGCGTATCACCGACATCCTGACCTACATCAACAAGCTCTACACCGTGTATGCACGCATCTTTGTGTACGACACGCAGGGCAACATTATTGCCAGCACCCATGCTACCGCAGGGCCATCACCCACCGACAGCGTCATTGGCCTGCGCCTGAACGCCAGCACCCTGGAACACGTACTTGCACTGCGCTCTGAGCAGGACTACCACGTCACACCGTTTGAAGCAACGCCACTCAATGGCAATGTGCCAACCTACATCTACCACGCTGCCATTCGGGACCCAGACGATGAAACCCGTGTGGTGGGCGGTATCGGCATTGTGTTTGACGCGGCGGGTGAGTTTTCTGCCATGCTGCAAAGTGGCCTGGCCAACAAGGCAGACGTCACCGCGTTTTACGTTGACCGCAACGGACGCATCATTTCCAGCACTGATCCAACCAGGTCGCTTGGCAGCACCTTGGACCTTGCGGAGAACGTGCAACAACTCAAAAATGGTGAAAGCCTGTCCAGCATCCTGGTGCACGATGGCCAGTACGCCATCATGGGGTGCACCGCGTCACACGGTTACCGCGAATTCAAGGTGAGCGATGGCTACCGCGACGATGTGCTGGCAGTAGTCTTCACCCGTGTGGGCCAGGTGCGCTCGCGCGAAACATGCGCCCACACAACCACTGCGGCACTGATTGAGAACTCGACAACCACCGGTAATCGGCGCGAGTACGCCACCTTTTACGCTGACGGCGCACTGTTCGCCATTGCGGCTGAGAACGTGGTGGAGGCACTACCGGCAGCGCAACTGTCCCGCATGTCCGGTGGGCGCCGAGGGTGCATCGGCATGCTGGTGCCGCGCACCGAGGGCAAGGTCAACCATTTCGTGTGGGTGTATGACCTTGGCATGGTTTTAATCGGCAAGCCCAGCCAAGTTGAAAGTAGCAGCCAAATCATTGTTTTGGAGCACCGCGACCACACCATTGGCATTCTGGTCGATGCGCTGCATGCAGTGCCCGAATTCTCGCAAAGCGAAATCATGATGTCGCCGTTTGTCAAAGACCTAGGGGGTGCAATGGTAAGCCGCTTGATCAAGGCCAATAGCGGGCGATTGCTGATTCAAGAAATCAACATCCAGAACCTGTTTAGCGCGGCCACCGCACCCGCAGAGACGGCCGAACTCAAGATTGCCGCATAGGTTACTGCATGCGCTGCAGCAGCTCCAGCGTTGGGTAGCCGTCGGCCGCCAAGCCCAGGCTGGCTTGGTATTGCCGCACACCACTGCGGGTGGCCGGACCCATCACGCCGTCGGGCGTGCCGGTGTTGAAACCACGGGCATTCAGTGCAGTCTGCAGCGCCTGGATTTGGCTACGCGTCAGGGCCTGCGTGTCGCGCGGCCATGGGGATTGCACGCCCGGTCCACCGGCTAAGCGCTGGGCCAATAGGCACACCCCCAGCGCATAACTGGTTGCGTTGTTGTAGCGCAGGACGGTGCGAAAGTTGGGCCCCACCAAAAACGCCGGTCCGCGCGCACCGGCGGGCAGCAATATGTAGCTTTCGGCCAGCGCGGGTAGCGGCACCCCGTTCACCGCCTTCACGCCCTGCGTAGCCCATTGAGAGGAAGGCTTGCGGACATCGGCATCGGCTTGGGCGTAGTCAAACCCTTGCGGCAGCAACACCTCGGCGCCCCAGGACTGGCCTGCCTGCCACCCCGAGCGGGCCAAAAAGTTGGCGGTGGACGCCATCACGTCGGGCACGCTGCCCCAAATGTCGCGCCGGCCATCACCATCCGCGTCGACCGCATAGGCCAAAAAGTTGGAGGGTAAAAACTGCGTTTGGCCCATGGCCCCGGCCCAAGAGCCCACCATCTGCATGCGTGCAATGTCTCCGTTTTGCAAGATCTTCAAGGCCGCCAACAACTGGCCCCGCGCCCATTCCTCACGGCGGCCCTCGAAGCCCAGTGTCGCAAGGGCGTCGATGGTGGGAATGTCGCCGGTGAAGTTGCCAAAATTGCTCTCCATGCCCCAAATGGCGACCAGCACTTCGGCCGGCACGCCGTAACGCGCGGCAGCCGCGTCGATGCCGGGCCTGAACTGCAGCAGCTTGTCTTGCCCACGGGCGATGCGCTGCGCCGATACGGCGCTGTCTAGGTAGTCCCACACGGTGCGGGTGAACTCGGGCTGTACGCGGTCGGCGTCGACCACGCGGGTCAGCAGCCGCACGCCGTCAAAAGCGCTGTGCAGGGTGGCCTCGTCAATGCCAGCTGCACTTGCCGTCACACGAAACGCATCCACCCAGCGGACGAATTGTTGGGTTTGATCGGTTGTTTCCTCGCTTGCGGGTGGCAATGGTGCGCTGAGTTGGGATGGGGCTGCTGCTGGTGAGCCCGGAGCGACCGCGACCGCGACCGTGGCCGTGGCCGTGGCCGATTCGGCCACGGTTGGCGACTGCGTGGGTGGCGATGAACAACCGGCCAGTGCGGCGATGGACAAAGCAGCGGCGCTGAGCCAGCAGTGCACTGGCGGTAGAAATGGTACGGGAGTGTGCATGGCTCTATTTTCGTCGGCGCGCGCCCCTCAGGGCACCACTGTGTGAAATTTCTAAATTTGGCTGTGAAAACCATGCCATTTTTAAAGACCGCGGGCCGATAGCCCAAGCAGAATTAAGAAGGGTTTTAAACACATTTAAAAATTGTAGATGCCGTCAACGAATCGCCGAAACGAATTTCGGGAATATTTTTATCGCGGCGACATGCCACAGGTCGATGTCAAACTACCCGATGCAACGGTCGTTAAAGCCGATATTGCTGATATTTCTGCCAAGGGCATTGGACTGGTCAGCACCCATTTTTCCGAGCAAATGACCGGCCAGACGGTCGAGGTGACTATTGGGAACCACGCGACCTACAAAACCATTGGCCGGGTTAAGTAAGTGCTCCACAAACCCCAGTAAGTCAATCGGCCGTTTCGCCCGATAAATCTGCTATGCGCACATTCCAAGGCAGCAACGCCTCAACATCCTCGACCGTCTTGGCCGCAGGCAAATCGCGCAGCACCCGGCGCAGC
>JBBRNS010000096.1:0-13834 GCA_038230175.1 Burkholderiales bacterium | reverse complement strand
CCACGACCTTCTTTACTATCCGCTCCTATCTGGCGACCATGCGCAAGCAGGGAGCTTGCCTGTTTGAGTGCCTGATCAGTACTTTTAACGGTCAGCCTACCCAGCCTCAGTTGGCTTGGTGAGCTGAGTAGTTACCTAAAAATCTATTGCGCTGCCCAGCCACCATCCATATTCCACGCCACACCCCGCACATTGTTGCCGGCCGGGGAACACAAGAACACCGCCAAGGCGCCCAGCTCTTCGGGGGTGGTGAACTGCAGGGACGGTTCTTTCTCACCCAGCAGCTGCTTTATGGCTTGCTCGTTGCTGATGCCTTGTGCAGCCGATTTGGCATCCACCTGCTTTTGCACCAAGGGGGTTAGCACCCAGCCCGGGCAGATGGCATTGCAGGTGACGCCGGTGGTGGCGTTTTCGAGTGCGGTGACCTTGGTCAGGCCCACCAGGCCGTGCTTGGCCGCCACATAGGCCGACTTTTCGGCCGACGCCACCAGCCCGTGGACCGATGCCACGTTGATGATGCGGCCCCAGTTGCGCCCCAGCATGCCCGGCAGCGCCGCGCGGGTGGTGTGGAAGGCACTGCTCAGGTTAATGGCCAATACCGCGTCCCAGCGGTCCACCGGAAACTGCTCAATGCGCGCCACATGCTGGATGCCTGCGTTGTTGACCAAGATGTCCACGCTGCCAAAAACCGATTGCGCATGGTGAACCATGGCCTCAATCTCAGCCGGGTTGCGCATATCAGCGCCGTGGTAGTCCACCCGCGCGCCCTGCGTGGCCACCGCAGCGACCTCGGCCTTTGGGCCGTCGATATCGCCAAAACCGTTGAGCACCACGTTGGCGCCCTGGGCCGCCAACGCCTTGGCAATGCCCAGACCAATACCACTGGTAGACCCAGTCACCAGCGCGGTTTTACCTTGAAGCATGTGGGGTGCCTTTCTGCGGTTTGAATTAGGATGCATGCACATTATCAAACGATTGGTTTCACACAATGCCAGAGCCGCAGTTGCACCACGTGCTGTGCCCCAATTCCGTTGACGATAGGGGCGCCGGACACCACATGGCCTACTGGCAGTGGGGCAACCCGCAGGCCGCCCATGTGGTGCTTTGTGTGCACGGCCTAAGCCGCCAGGGGCGCGATTTTGACGTGTTAGCCCGGGCGATCGTGGCCCGGGCCGCTGGCAATGTGCGTGTCATTTGCCCCGACGTGGTGGGCCGTGGCCAAAGTGATTGGTTGGCGGACCCTGCGCTCTACCACCTTGGCACCTACGGCGCCGACATGGTGGTGCTTCTGAATCAGTTGGCACCGCGCCCCACAGTTTTAGACTGGGTGGGTACCAGCATGGGCGGCCTGATTGGCATGGCGTTGTCCGGGCAACCGCAGTCCCCAATACCTACGCCGGTGCGTAAACTGGTGCTCAACGATGTGGGCCCCACCGTTGAGCCTGCTGCGTTAGCGCGCATTCAACAGTATCTGGGGCATGGCATGCGGTTTGACACACTGCAGGCAGCCGCGGATGCGCTGTGGGCCAGCAGCAGCACGTTTGGCCCCCACACACCGCAGCAATGGCTCGCGTTGTGTCGGCATATGGTCAAACCTTTGGGCGCAGGCGGTGTCGATGGTGGCCCCGTAGTACTGCATTACGACCCGGCCATTGCCCAAGCCTTTGGTGCCAGCACGCCAGATGCCGTGGCGCAGGGCGAGGCGCTGCTGTGGCAGTTGTACGACCACATAGGCGCGCAAACCCTGCTGCTGCGGGGCGCGCAGTCGGACCTGCTGTCCTCCCAAACCGCGCAGGCCATGGGCCAGCGTGGTCCAAAAGCCAGATTGGTGGCGTTTGCGGGCGTGGGCCATGCACCCACCCTGATTGCAGAAGACCAGGTAGAAGCCGTGCTATCGTTTCTGTTCGATGCCGCACCGCTGCAATAGGGCAGTGCACCGTTAATCACTTTTGTTTGCGAACACCCTTCGCCCCGCATGAAAAGCCTGACCCCAGACACGACCGCCACGGCACCCGTCCCAGTGCTGATGGCCACTGCGCAAAGCCTGCCCGAACAGGCCGATGCCCTGGCGCGTGCCCGTGCGTTTGCCGAGCCACTGCTGGCGACTCAGACGCTGGACACCGGCGAAAACATTCTGGCGCATGCCGACGCGGTGGCGCAAATTTTGCGCACCATCGGTGGCTCACCCGCCATGCAGGCTGCAAGCTACCTGGTGTATGCTTGTGAGCACCTGAACAAGCCGCATGAAGTCATCACCAAAGGTTTTGGCAGCAACTTTGCCGACCTGGCGGTCGAGACCACCAAACTGGTGCGGGTGCAGCGTATGGCGCGCTTGGCCCAGATTGCCGCCAGCCACGCTGCGGTGCCCATCCCCATGGCGCAAACCGCTGCTGCGCAGACCGAGAGTGTGCGCAAGATGCTGCTGGCGTTCTCGCGCGACCTGCGGGTCGTCATGCTGCGCTTGGCATCGCGTCTGCAAACCCTGCGCCACTTTGCCGCCACCAAGCTGCCGGTGCCTGTGGGCTTGGCCAGCGAATCCCTCAACGTGTTTGCCCCATTGGCTAACCGGCTGGGCATTTGGGAAATCAAGTGGGAGATGGAAGACCTGTCTTTTCGCTTCCTGGAGCCCGACACCTACAAACAGGTGGCCAAGCTACTCGACGAAAAGCGGGTGGAGCGCGAGGCCTCGGTAGAGCGTTTGCGTGCCCAGTTGCTGGCTGATTTAGCAGGGCAGGGCATCGCCGCAACGGTGCAGGGGCGGCCCAAACACATCTACAGCATTGTTAAAAAGATGCGCGGCAAGGCGCTGGGGTTTGAGCAGGTGTACGACATCCGTGCACTGCGTATCGTGGTGCCCAGCGTGCCCGACTGTTATGCCGCGCTCAGCTGGGTGCACGAGCACTTTGCCCCGGTGGCCAACGAGTTTGACGACTATATTGCCCGGCCCAAGGGCAACGGCTACCAGTCGCTGCACACCGTGGTGCGCGACGCGTCTGGCCAACCCATTGAGGTGCAGGTGCGCACCCAAGCCATGCACGACCATGCTGAGAACGGCGTTGCGGCGCACTGGGCTTACAAAGAGGCAGGCGTTAAAGGCTACGCGGGGGTGGCGGCCAGCAGTGAATACGACAACAAAATTGCAGTGCTGCGCCAATTGCTGGCCTGGGAGCGCGACCTGTCAGGCAGCCAAACCCAGGCCCAAGACGCGGGCGTGTTTGATGACCGCATTTATGTGCTGACGCCCAACGCAGCCATTGTGGAGCTGCCCCAGGGCGCCACGGCGGTAGATTTTGCCTACAGCGTGCACACCAACCTGGGCCACCGCTGCCGGGGTGCCAAGGTGGACGGTGCCATGGTGCCGCTGAACACGCCGCTCAAAAACGGCCAAACCGTGGAAGTCACCACCGTCAAAGAAGGTGGGCCTTCACGCGACTGGCTCAACCCAGAACTGGGCTTTTTGGTCAGCGCCAGAGCGCGCGCCAAAGTGCGCGCATGGTTCAATGCCCTGGCCATGGGTGAGACCGTGGCCAAGGGTCGCGAAGCGGTAGAGAAACTGCTGCAGCGCGAGGGCAAAACCGCTATCAAGCTCGAAGACCTGGCTTCCCGCTTGGGCTTTAATTCAGCAGAAAACCTGTTTGAAGTGGTCGGCAAAGACGAATTCTCTTTGCGCAACATTGAGAGCCTGCTACGCCCGCCCGAGCCCGAACTGCCGCACGACGAATTTTTGCTGCTCAAAAAACCGCGCGCACCCAGCAGCAAAGCGACCAAGGGTGGCGTGCTGGTGGTGGGGGTGGATTCGCTCATGACGCAGTTGGCCAAGTGCTGCAAGCCCGCACCGCCCGACACCATTTGCGGCTTTGTCACCCGTGGCAAAGGCGTCAGCGTGCACCGGGCCGACTGCTCCAACCTGCGCAATATGGTGGCGCGCAGCGGCGACCGGGTGATTGAGGTGCAGTGGGGCGGCGCCAGCGGTGCGGCTACCAGCGTTTACCCGGTAGACGTGGCGGTCGAAGCGGTGGACCGCCCGGGCCTGCTGCGCGACATTCTGGAGCTGTTTGCCAAGGAGAAGATGGCGGTGACTGCGGTTCAGACGCAATCGGTGCGCGGCATCGCGTGGATGACCTTCACCGTTGAAGTCATCGACTCGGGCCGCTTGCACAAGGTGTTGGGAAGCGCGGCCACGATCAATGGAGTGCGCTCGGCCCGGCGACGGTAGTCGGTCGCTAACCTGTCGCGTCTGAAATTGCAAAGTGCGGGTAAACCTGTTTGCAATTCAGAGTTCCAGTGTGTATAAACGTAAGGCTCAATACCAGTAGTCGATCCAGACGCGGCTTTTTGTTGCACCCCAGGCCTGGCTCCTGCGGCGTACCCTGTGCGTTAGTGTGCTCGACGCCCCATTAGGAGACAACACAATGCTTACCCGTGACATACCAACTGCAATCCCCGCAGGATTGAGTGGTATTGATTCGTCCAGTGCAGATACCGAATCACTGGTGTTAGAGGTCTTTGCAGCATCACCGCCAGCGCAAAAGGAACACATCATTGCCGAGCTGGTTGGCAAGGTTTACCGCGATGCGCCGATGGTCGAGCGAAGTCACATGCTGGAGCACTTGCTCAAACCTTTGGGTGTGCTCTCGTTTCTCACGGTGGCCAACGGCATTTTTGCCCGGTTTCGGTTTCGCAGTGATTGGCCGCAATTGGGGGGGCAACCTGACGACCTGCTCAGCGTCCAGGCCGGTGACATCGTCGCGCTCGTCAACTATGTGCAGCAAGTCAGCGCCTTCGCGATTGACAACGTGGTGCAACAAATCGCACGCGAGCCCCGCATTGCCGGCTCGGCGGCAGCGGCCGTGTTGTTAACCATTTCGATGATGCGCTCACGCCACCGCCGCGCCTACGATTGATGCTTTAGTTTTGCGCCAGGGGTGGGGCCTTCGCGCCTGGATGCAACCCTTGGTGTCGTGTTTGACTTGGTGCATCAGCGCATCGGCTTCCTTGACGATGTCGGCAAAGCCAATATTCACGTGATAAAACCAATGGATGCCAAAACCCGCGGTTACGGGCGGAAAAGACTCCACCGCTGCAGTGTAAATATTGATGCGACTCAATGGGATTGGGCTGAAGCGTTATCGAATGGCTCTGAACACTGGAGAGCGAAGCCGTCCCCATCGACTGGCAGAAAATGCCCGAATGAAGTGGTTTAATTCTCCATCCGGAAGATGATCAATGGCCCAAGCACGCGGCCTTTCACAGCCAGCTTGAGGTGCTTGAGAACTGAGTTGGAGAGGCCACTCGCTGCGCGCCGCGCGTACCTTGACATTGAAGCCGCCCGTTCCGTTGTTGCAAAGGAATGCGTACGCCCGCGTTGGGTCTTTTGCTGCCAGCTCATCATCTAGGCCACAGGCCACCCGATGGGCCCATGGAGTGTCTGGTAGGACATAAACGCACGCATTTGCATCCTGCCAATAGGGGGGCAATACAGAGGCTTTAGCGAGATCGTCGCGCCGCACGGCGTCCAATTCTGACGCCAAGGACTCGGACCGCAAAAATTCCATTGGATCGCGGTAGCGTGAAAGGCATTCATACAACTTGCTGGGTGCAATGCATGCGTTTTTTTCGTGCGTTGCACACGCGTTGTAACTTATAAGTTTCCCAAGTTCACGCAAACGTGTCTTGGTGTCACTGGTCATGCCCATATCTGCCGCAAGGGCGTCTGCGGCATGGGTCGAGCGTTTTCCATAGGCACCAACTACTGCCCATTCTCGGTACTTTCCACCCAGCAGTCGGTCCACCGTCAGGCTCGTGCTGGCGTCTTTGCAGAAGTCAATCGTTGCACGCAGGCCAGGGTGGTAGGGGATATCGTCGGTGACGTGGTGGTTGAAGTACTGCACCCGGGCCCCGGCTTTCAGCAGCTGCAACAGGGTGGATCGGTTTGGCTCAATGGGGATGTCACATATTAGAAATTCGTCACCTGGCCGCGTGTGTACCCGCCCCACCAAGCTGGACTCAGCGTCCAACAAGGCCAAAATGGTGCTTTCCTTGGGCTCATGCAAACGCCACTGCAAGATAGAACATAAGCCGTCGGCATCGCCATTGCAAACGTCGACACACCGGTTGCCTGAACGCTTTCTCAAATCGTGCATGGAATAAGGCTCCATCTTCATGTGTGTCACCGCTTTTTCGCATGAGCATCGCACCATCAGCGGTACATAGATTGCGAATTATCAAATCCGCTGCCAATCGGCAGCGTGCTGGAGGGTGGACCACACCGGTTCCCGGTTCGATTTGTTTGTGCATGCGTCAGACCGCGCAGAGTTCACGGCGTGTGTTGGCCGCGCCTTCATGGATACGGGGCGGCAACACTGTGAGGTTCGACTCAGCGTTGGGGGTCACCCGTCCATCACCATCACCGTTGCCATTGAAGTTGCGCAGTCGCCGGACGGTCATGAGTGCCGCCTGGTTTTGAACGACATCACCAGCGCGCGTGCAACGCAGGATGCATTGCAGATCAGCGAAGAGCGGCTTCGCTTGGCCATGGAGGCCAGTACGGTCGGCCTGTGGGACTGGGATGTTGACAGCAATCTTTGTTACTTTAGCGCAACCTATTTCCAGATGTTGGGCTATGCGCCTGATGGGTTTGCGTCCACCCGCGATGTTTGGGTGTCGATGATCCATCCTGATGACCGACCCGAGGTCATCGCTACCTATCAGCAGTGCATTGACAACCGGCAGCACGACTTTCGCTTGGAATACCGAATGAAAGCCAAGGACGGCTCCTGGAAGTGGTTGCTGGGGCGCGGTAAGGCCGGGCGCCGGGATGCACACGGCATGGCGCAGCGCATGATTGGGACTGTCGTGGACATTACGGCGGATAAGAAATGTGAAACGGAACTCCTTGCAGCCAAAGCGCAGGCCGAACAAGCCAATAACGCAAAATCCCGCTTTCTTGCCGCCGCCAGCCATGACTTGCGCCAGCCGCTCGCTGCGCTGGGCATGTACGTCGAGGTGCTCAAAGCCAAGGCCCGGGCATCAGACGACATTTTGCTGACCAATATGTCTAACTGTGTCTCCAGTTTGAGCGAACTGTTGACTGATTTGCTGGACATTTCCAAGCTCGAAGCTGGGGTGGTGGTACCCGAAATAACGAATTTTTCTGTTGCCCAGATGTTGGAAAAACTGGTGGCCGTGCACTTACCCCAGGCGGTTGTCAAAGGGTTGCGATTGCGCTGCGTTCCGACCAAGCTGCATGCGCGCACCGATTCAGTCTTGCTGCGACGGATCGTCAGCAACCTGATTGCCAACGCGATTCGTTACACCGTGCGTGGCGGTGTGCTGTTGGGTTGCAGGCGCCATCAAGGGAAATATTGGATTGAGGTTCGGGACACCGGAATAGGCATCCCGGCCGAAAAAACAAGCGAAATCTTTGAAGAATATAAACAGCTGGAACCTGATGAGCGCAGCCGCGGCCAAGTCAATAGCAGCGGTGGAAGCGGCCTTGGCTTAGCCATTGTCGCCAAATCGGCTGCGCTACTGGGACTGCAGGTCCGGGTGCAATCCTGGGTTGGAAAGGGATCGTTGTTCGCAATTGAGCTACCCCTTGGCGTGGGGAGCGCGGGGGTAGAGCGTCGAGAAACACGACGAAGGTCGCTGCGTATTGCCTTGATTGACGACAACACGGCGGTGCTGGACGCTCTGGGAAGTGCCTTGACAGCGAAAGGCCACCAAGTTGTGGTATCCGCCACCTGCGATGAAATGTTGGCTGCACTTGAGGGAAGTGCACCTGACATGGTGATAACGGATTATCGGCTCGCCCATGGGGCAACGGGATACGAGGTGATCACCGCAGCGCGCGGAAAATTTGGCCAAAACTTGCCTGCGCTCATCATCACCGGCGACTCCGACCCGCAATTGATGCGCAGCATGGCCGCCCAGGGCATTGCCGTAGAACACAAGCCATTGGACTTCAAGTCTCTGCAACTTTGCATCGCCAAGGCCGTAAAGCCGGGTTGAGCTGGCGGTTTTGCACATGAGGTGCCGGGGTATTGACAACTACCTGCACGCACTGTTTAGAACTCCCTACATACGGGACATGGGGAATTCCGTAGAGTTCACTTGTAAGCCACGGTTCAGTATCCGCTAGGTGGGCGGCTCCGTAATACGAAGAAACTATGCGTGAGGAGGAGCTATGCTCAACATTGAAACCAATACAGTGGCGCTGACTTCCGGATGGAATGCGACGATGGTCCAGACAGGTGTCAAGCCCGGTGCCGACCATCGGTGGTCTGGCCTTAGTGAAGTTTGTGAGTTGTTGCGCTTTGAGGGTTGCCTGACCGGGATGGACGACCATCTGATGTTTCGTCGGCGGCCCATCAAGGCGGGTCATTCCGTCTTTTTGATGAACCAGACCTTTGATGGTCTGTATGTGGTGCGCTTCGGAAATTTGAAGACAACTGTCACGCATGACAACGGTGGCGACCATGTATTGGGCTTTGCCATGAAAGGGAGCTTGCTGGGAATAGACGGCATTTGCAAAAACCGATACTGCAGCGAGGCAGTTGCGCTTACAGACTGTGAGTTGATCCGCATTCCTGCCACTGAACTGTTTTCCGCAGGCCGAAGTTGTACCGATCTGGAGCGCATTGCCTATTGGGCCATCAGCCGCGAGGTGATTCGGGACCAAAATTCCTACGCACTGTCGCACGCCGCCAAGTCAGAAGTACGGGTGGCGCGCTTCATTCAGCGCCAGTCCGAAAGTTTTTTTGCCATGGGTTACTCGCCCCGCAGTTTTACGCTGCCCATGACACGCAGGGACATTGGCAGCTATTTGGGTGTCACGCTCGAAACAGTCAGCCGCGCTCTGTCAACGCTCGATCAATTGGGTATTTTGAAAGTGGTCAACCGGCAAATTGTGATCGTCTCACCACAGGCGTTGCGGGAGTTTGAGGGTTAGGCCCATGGTTCTTTAGGCGGTTCAGGGAAAACCAACGAAGGCGACTATGCACATCGTTATACAGGGAAAGCGTTATGTACATGACGGAAAATGAATGCCGTAACCCAGCACTAGACTTGGGGCGCATACGAGGTAAAAAAATGCCGAGTTGGGCGAATGGTCAGCACCGTGTGGATCAATTGTTGCCACAAGCGGTATTAGACGCATTACCGGTGCTGATCGCCGTACTTGATCGGCAGGGCAATGTTCTCAAGGCGAACACGGCCTGCGAGAGCTTTTCGATTCTCAACGGTCTTGTCTCTACCGACGGTGTGGTGGGGGTTGAGTATCGCAAGGTGTTGGAGAAGATGTGCACTGCGCAACCCGATGCCTTGCAGATGGCCATGGACGGCATTGCCGCTGTGGTATGCGGATCCGAACCGATGTTTCAGATGCAGTATTGTGTGGAGACTCCCATTCGCAGCCATTGGTTCACGATGCAAGTGACCCCCGTGTCAGGCTTGCAAGGGCAAGTGGTGGTGAGTCACCAAGACATCAGCCAACTGAAGGCTGCCGAGTTGGCCAGTTTGAACATGGCCAATGTAGACGAGCTGACTGGCGCTTTGAGTCGGCGCAACTTCTTGGCCGTCGCGCAGCAGGAGGTTGAACGATCGCTGCGTTACGAAACGCCGCTGATGGTACTGATGCTGGACCTGGACCACTTCAAGCAAATTAATGATTTGCACTGCCACGCGACAGGTGATGCGGTATTGAAACATTTTGTAGCCACGGTCGGTGCCGTTTTGCGCACACAAGACGTCGTAGGGCGATTGGGCGGCGAGGAATTTTGCGTGCTGTTGCCCAACACCACACGAGAAGGTGGGTTTGCATTGGCGCGGCGCATCGTGGTGGCGGTCGCCAACAGCCAGGTTTCCATGGACGCAAAGGTCATACGCTACACGGTCAGTATCGGGGCAACTTGTATGCATGGCGAAGCGACGTTCGCCGAGTTGCTGCATCTGGCAGACATGGCCTTGTACCGCGCGAAAAGCGATGGGCGCAATGGCGTTGCAATAGAGCCAGGGCGTTAGGTGGCGGCAGACCCTTTTCGGCTTGCCTAGCCTACTGCTCACTTTGATGGCACTCAAATTTCAATTGCGAAGATAGATATGCAAACCAACTCTTATGGCGGTATGCATACTGCCGATCCAGAAATAAAGACGCTGTGCGGGGCTCGCCCTGCACAATCGCCTCCAGCACGAATTCGGCGCAATCCGAAGGTACTAAACGCAATCGTGAGCGCTTCCAGCGACGCCATCATCACAACCAGTGCCGAAGGCTGCATTCAATCTTTCAACCCGGGTGCGGAAGCGATCTTCGGTATAGGCCACAAGGCCATTGAGGGCAAGAGCATTGAACTGCTGATTCCGGAGCGGTACCGGGCGTCCAACGCACGCCAGCGCAGCGCAATGGCGCAGGACATATCCGCCAGCCATTTCGTAAAGCTTCGCCTGGTCAAGGGGCTTCGCGCAGATGGTCATGAGATCGATCTGGAGGGTCAGATTTGCCAGATTGAAGTGGATGGACAGCAGATCCTTGTCGGGACTTTTCGAGACGTCACGCAGCGCGTGCGATCGGAGGAGCGGCGCAAAGTTGAGCGAGTGCAACTCGCTGAGCTGACCCGTAAGTTGATGTCCAACGAGCAAGCTCTGGTAAGCCGCGTGGCCCATGCAATGCAAGAACAATTGGGCCAGACGCTGGTAGCGATTCAAATTGCCCATGACACCATGGGCGCGTTGGGCTTGGGCGTTGAGCCGCAACAGTTGGCGCGTCTGAACCAGAGGCTTGGCACACTGATTCAGCAGGGCATTCGCCAAGTTCGGCAGGTGGTGGTCGAGTTGTGCCCGCCTTTGCTTGGCGAAAGCGGTTTGGAGAGCGCTTTGGACAACGAGTTGCGCAAACACAAATTGGTGCAATCGCATCGTCACTTTGCGTTGCATGTTCACCCGGGATTAAACGGGCTGCGGTGGCCCCACGACGTTGAATACGCAGCGTTCATGATTGCCCGCGAGGCGATTGGCACTGCGCTACGAGACGCGAGCGCCAGATGTCTGAGCTTGCGCTTATGTGGAGACGCCGAAGTGCTACGAATGGACATCGTCGACGATGGGGCAGGCATTCCTATGGATGCACTCTGGGAGGAGGGGCACTTGGGGCTCGCGGCAATGCGTGAGCGTGCCAATTCCATTGGCGCAGTGCTGCTGGTGGGGCCGGGCGATGGCGGTGGCACCCGCGTAGGTTTGCGATGGCAGGCCCAACTTTGAGCAGCCTGTACCTTGTGGATGACCACCAACTGGTGCGTGAAGGCCTACGCGCGCTGGTGCAGGCTTGGGGCCACTCCGTGGTGGGCGAGTCGGCCTGTCCGACACATGGCGTTGCCGACATCTCCCGACTACTGCCTGACGTGCTGCTATTGGACGTGAACCTGGGCGATCGGTCGGGATTCGAATTGCTGGCCGATCTGCAGCGACGCCACCTGACAACCCGTTCCATTGTCTTAACCATGTCTACCCAGCCCCGCCATGTCGCCGAGGCATTGCGCCTTGGGGCCATGGGCTATGTTCTGAAGGGCTCGGCGGGGAGTGAACTGTCCAATGCCATTGATACCGTTCTTGATGGGCGGCGCCATTTAGGGCCCGAGGTTGCCGAGCTTGCGATGCAGTCATTCACGCAGCCGCAAGACGCTGATCCGCTGTTTGCCTTGTCGCCGCGCGAGCGCCAAATCATTACCTTGGTGGTGGAGGGGCTGTCCAGCACAGAAATCGGCACCTTACTTCATCTGTCACCCAAGACGGTTGCCACCTACCGCAGTCGCTTAATGGCCAAGTTGGGAACCCCAGACGTGCCCGCGCTGGTACGCCTCGCCGTGCGGCATAAGTTGATCGATTCGGAGACAGCCTAGTACCGCTTGCCAGTTATTGAAACATCGATGGGGGCAAATGCAATGAACCAGGTGTGGCCGGCCTTTGCGTATTAGCAACGCCGGCGCCCTGGTGTTTCCCCAAAATCAGACCGGTCTACCCAGACACACCATTACTAAAAAATACTCGAGGCAAAGACATGCTTAAACCCACACAACTGCGCCGTTGCCGCGCAACCGAAACGCCACTTTCGCCCGACGCTTTTAATCAAGAGTCGCTGAACATCATTCGCAGGGCCAGGAGGCGTTTCGGGGCCTGCAGGGTCGAAAATTCCTAGCCGCCATACTGCAATCAGTAGGTCGAGGGAGAGAGATGGTATTCAAACCATTGACCGGCAAGCTCCGCTACCGAGTCCAGGGCACCGGGTTCTTCAAATAGATGGCTTGCCCCGTGGACTATTTCAAGCTCTTTTTCGCAAGTCATTGCTTGCAGCGCTGTGCGGTTTTGGGCTAGCAACTCGGTGTCTTTGTTTCCCACAATCAGCAAGGTAGGGGACTTTACTTTTGGCAAATGCGCTTGGGCCAAGTCAGGTCGGCCACCGCGCGACACCACGGCGGCAATACGCTTGGGCAGGGTGGTCGCCGTCGCCAGCGCGGCGGCGGCGCCCGTGTCGGCGCCAAAAAGGCCGATCGGCATTGCTTCTAGGCCAGGCCATTTTCCCAGCCACCTTACCGCTTCCTCGACCCGGGAGCTCAGCGTGGCAATGTCAAATACATTGCGCGTGTCTTGCGCCTCTTGTTCGGTGAGCAAGTCAAACAGCAAGGTGCCCAGGCCGTGGGACTGAAGGGCGCGTGCCATAAATTGGTTGCGTGAACTGAATCGGCTGCGATCGCTGCCATGGGAGAACACGACGACGCCCGTGGTGTGGGGAAGCAGCTTCAGTTCGCCCGGCAACGCCATCGTGCCAATGGCCACTTTCTCGGTTGTCCGCGTATACGAAAAGACTTTCATGGGTGACCCCTTTTTACGGCACAGAAACCAGCGCCGTCCACACGGCCTGATCCAAAGCAGAGACCTGATCACATCCAAGATGGTTTTGGTAGTTCATAGGGTGATGTTAGGACGCTGCTGCCAAGCCAGCTTGCGCATTCGCAATCGCCATGGCCCAAGCGACGGGTTCATTGCGAATTCTCAAATGTGACGACCCGAAAAACGCGATGCTTCGATTCACTGAAACAGTTGAGACGAATGGCCATGGCGCGAAAAATATCCTGCTGGCGCTGATCACAGCGGGCATGGTTTGGGTGGCTATCAACGTCAAGATGTGTTCGAAATCTGGTAACGGGACGGAATATTCACCATCTGTGGAACACAAAAATAGAAGTTTTTTACAGGGAAAACGTTAAAAACCAATGCACCATCTCAATCAACCAGAAATCCCCACCATGCGAGACGGAAGTTCGCTGCTGCGCCGCCCGGCGAATGACAGTGTCGCGGCGACGGCGACGGCGACGGATTCGATTGGACATTTTGTGAACCTGTCGCCGGTGGGCTATTGCACCCTGAGCAAACAGGGTGTGATTTTGCAGGCGAATTTGATGGCCGGAACTTTGGTGGGCCTGGCACGCGGGCAGCTGCTTGGCGAGCCCATCTCCCGCTTCATCCTACAAGCAGACTTGGATCTGTACTGCCTGCACCGCAAAATGCTGGTGGAGCACGGTGATTCGCAATCGTGTGAGCTGCAGATGGTGCGCGCCGATGGGGTTGCGTTTTGGGCAAGTTTGGTGTCCTCTGAAGTGGAGGACGCCGATGGGGATGTGGTGCACTGCATTGTTCTTAGCGACATTTCTGATCGCAAACGGATGGAGCTGGCGTTGAAGGTGCAAAACGCCGAACTGGAGGAGGCAAAACGTGTGGCCGACCAAGCCAACCGGGCCAAGTCAGAGTTTTTGTCCAGCATGAGCCATGAGCTGCGCACCCCGCT
>JBBRNS010000095.1:0-13879 GCA_038230175.1 Burkholderiales bacterium | reverse complement strand
GCCACCGGCCTTGAGGGCGCCCGCTGCAACCAGGGCTTCGTTGATGCGCTCCTGGGTGGACAGGTTGATATTGACGACCGACTGCCACAGCGGCTCTTTCATGTTGGCAATGGTCTTGTCGCGGGTGATACCGGCGTTGTGCACGATCACATCCCAACCACCGTCAGCCAACGCCGCAGCCACCAAGGCCGCAGGCGCCTCAGCAGAGCCAATGTCCAGCGCCAGGGCTGTGCCGCCCAGCTTGGTGGCTATTTCGTCCAGACCAGCTTGGGCTTGGGGAATGTCCAGGCAAATCACTTCGGCGCCGTCTCGGGCCATGACTTCGGCAATGCTGGCACCAATGCCGCGCGATGCGCCGGTCACCAGCACTTTTTTACCAGCCAGGGGCTGAGCCCAGTTGGCCTTGGCATCTGCAGCGGCGCTGGGAACGCCCACGCGCACCACTTGGGCCGACACATAGGCGCAACGGGGCGATAGCATGAAACGCAGAGTGGATTCGAGTTGTGCCTCGGCACCCTGGGCCACATAGACCAGGTTGACCGTGATGGCGCGCTTGAGTTCTTTACCCAGAGCGCGGGTCAGGCCTTCCAGCGCGCGCTGCACGGTGGCTTGCCGTGGAGATGTGCACGCCTCGGGTGGGCGGCCAATGACGACTACGCGGCCGCAGGTGGTCACCGAGCGGGCGGTGTCGTGAAAAAACTGGTAGAGCGCATCGGACTGGGCGCTGTCGTCCATACCAGTAGCATCAAACACCAGTGCTTTGACTTTTTCACCAGGCTTGTCTTCCACTCCCCAGCGGCCTGTCATCAGTCCAGCTTGGTTGGCAACCAAGGTCCATTGCGGCAAGGTGCGGTGCGCCAAAGTTTGTGCGCCCATGGAATGAAAAGCACTGGCCAAGGTTTCCAGCAACTGGGGTTGCGGGCCTGCACCGAGCAATACGGTGCCTTTAATCACCGGCTGGTCTGCGCGGTAGCGCTCCAGTGGCAAAGGCGCTGGCAAGCCGAGCATGGCGGTGATACGGGAACCAACGGTCGAGTTGGCAAAGTCAATATACGAATCGTGCATGGGAAAACCTCCGGTCGCGCATTATTAGTGACCTAGTGGTCACTTGCTTGGGGAGGGCTCTCTAAAAAAGCACGATCGTTCGTATTTTTTGATAAACCACAGCAAAGTGTGATTTATGTCACAAAAATGGCGCTCAATAGTGCGGCGGCAACTCTTCGCTCAGCTTGCTGAAAGTGGCCTGACCTGCGCCTTCAGGTACTTGCTGCCGCAGGGCGCGCACCGCGCGCAGCAGCCATTCAATCTCTTGCTGCTGGCGCACAACCACCTGGTTGAGCTGCTCCAGCGCGTCTTCTGTAAAGCTGGCTTTGATTTCGAGGTCGATCAGCCGCTGGTCGGTGCTGTCGTTGGGGTCAGTGGGTTTGGCGTGGTCCATAGCGCTATTGGACACGAAACCACACTGCCCGCCGGCCGCTCGGCCCCCAAGGCAGGCATTTGTTACTGCTCTCTAAAGAGGCCTCTGGGCCGGTCCGCAGGCGTAATTGGACAAAAATGCCGTCACACTGTCCATATGGAATGCAAGTTTTTGACTGTTGACACCCCAGACATTGCGGTACCGGCACAGATTCTGGTGGGAGCGGGCTTTTTTGCGGTGGCCGCATGAGCCTACCCAACCAAGGATCGCGAACCCATATGCCTGAGCGCACACCCAGAACCATGGCGGAAGCCTTTGGCCACCACAGCAACAATACCTTTGGGACGCCAAGGACCAGCACACGCAAAAAGAGCCTACGGGTGCTGTGTTTGCTTGCCACTGTCGCGGTAATCGTGGTGGTGGTGGCGATGGTTCGATAAGAACCCTGATTGAACGCGCCGTGCAAATTTAATTGGGGGGACTATTGCTGAGCCGCTTGCACGTCTACTTCTGGCGTCAGTACCGGCCCGGTCCCACTAAAACGGTCCAGCATGATGTAGATCACCGGCGTGATGAACAGGGTAATGGCCTGTGAAAAAACCAAACCACCCACCACTGCCAAACCCAAAGGCTGGCGCAACTCTGCACCGGCGCCCAGGCCCAGGGCTATAGGCAAGGCCCCCATCAACGCAGCCATGGTGGTCATCATGATGGGTCTAAAACGCAGAATACAGGCCTCGCGGATCGCCATAGCGGGAGTCATGCCCCTATGGCGCTGTGCGTCTAGCGCGAAGTCGATCATCATGATGGCGTTTTTCTTGACGATGCCGATCAAGAGCACGATGCCGATGGTGGCGATGAGCGTCAGGTCCATTCCAAACAGCATCAATGTGGCCAAGGCCCCCACCGCCGCCGAAGGCAGGCCCACCAGGATGGTGATGGGGTGGATGTAGCTCTCGTACAGCACGCCCAGCAGCACGTAAATCACCAGCAGCGCCGCGACGATCAAAATAGCCTGACTGCCCTGCGAGCTCTTGAACACCGCAGCATCGCCGCCATAGGTTGTGATGACGGACGATGGCATGCGTATGGCCTCGCGCGCCGCGTCAATCTTGGCAGTGGCATCGCCCAAGGCCTCCCCGGGCGCCAGATTAAAGGACACGGTGACCGCCTGCAGCTGGCCCACGTGATTGATGGACGATGCGCCCACGGTACGCTCCACGGTGGTAAAGCTGGACAAGGGCACCAACGCGCCGGTGGACGATCGCACGTAGATACCGCCCAGGGCACTCTCGTCCTGCTTGGCGTTGGGCGCCACCTCCATGATCACCTGGTAGCTGTCGGTGGGCAGGTAAATGGTGGAGACCTGGCGCTCGCCAAATGCGCTGAACAGCGCGCTGCGAATGGCATCGATCGACACCCCCAACGAATTGGCCCGGTCACGGTCGATCTTGAGCTGAGCCTGAAGGGCGCGCAATTGTGAATCGCTGGTCACATCCCTAAAAATCGGGTCTGCACGCATACGCTCTTGCAGCTTGGTGGCCCAGTCATTGAGCTCGTCCGCCTTCACGCTTTGCAGAATGTATTGGTACTGTGACTTGCTGGATCGCCCACCGAGTTGCAGGTTTTGCGTGGGGCGCATAAAAACGTTGATGCCCGCAACCTCGCGCAGCTTTTTGCGCAAACCGTCAATCACCTTCTTCATGGGTAGGCGCTCACCCGACGGTTTGAGCGTGATGAACATGCGCCCCGTGTTGGCCGTGCCGTTGCCGCCGTTAAACGAGTTGACCGCACCCACATTGGCATCGGCCCGGATGATGGCAGCGGCGCGCTCTTGCAGGCGCACCATGTCGGCAAACGAGATGTCTTCGCTCGCTTCGGTGCTGACCTGGATCTGGCCAATGTCTTCTTCCGGAAAAAATCCTTTGGGGATCACTGCCAGCAGCCAGGCGGTGGCAACAAAGGTGGCTAAGGCCAACACGATGATGAAGCTGCGGTGGGCCAGCGCCTTGTCCAGCAGCGTGGTGTAGCCCGCAAGCAGCGCATTAAACCCGCGCTCAAACAGGCGCACCACAGGGCCCGGCGGCTTTTTGTGTGCGTCGTCGGTCAAGAAGCGGCTGGCCAGCATGGGCACCAGGGTCAGCGACACAAACGCGGACACCAAGATGGCCAAACCCACCACCACCGCAAATTCATGGAACAAGAGTCCGATCACACCGGGCATGAAGAAGATGGGGATGAACACCGCAATCAGCGAGGTGGAGATCGAAATAATGGTGAAGCCCACCTCGCGTGCGCCACGCAATGCGGCCTGGAATGGCTTTTCGCCGTTCTCCACGTGGCGCATGATGTTCTCCAGCACCACGATGGCGTCGTCCACCACCAAGCCCACCGCCAGCGTTAGGCCGAGCAGCGAAATATTATCTAAGCTGTAGGACAAACCCCAGAGCAACGCCACCGCACCAATCAAAGAAATCGGCAGCGACAGCGCAGGAATCAGGGTGGCAACAAAGCGGCGCAGGAACAAGAAGATGACCAGCACCACCAGCACAATCGTGCCCAGCAGGGTGAGCGTCACGTCATGCAAGGCTTCACGTACCGATGCCGAGCGGTCATTGATGGGTGTGAGCGACACCGACTGCGGCATCTGGGCTTGCAGGCCTGGCAACTTGGCACGAATGGCATCCACCACCTTCACCGTATTCGCACCCGGCTGTCGCTGTATGGCCAGCGTGATGGAGTTCTCGCCGTTGAACGTGGCCCAGCTCTTGAGGGTTTCCAGACTGTCCTCAACCTGGGCCACCTCTTTGAGTCGCACCGGATTGCCACCGCGCGTGCTGACGATCAAATCGGCAAATTCAGCGGCGCTGCGCAGCTGCTTGTTGGCCTGTAATACCAGCGTCTGGCGTGGCCCCTCCAGCGTACCAACGGGGGTGTTGACATTGGCCGCACGCAGGGCGGCGCTCACCTCGTCTAAGCCGATGTTGCGTGCTGCCAGCGCAGCCGGCTGAATGCGTACACGCACTGCAAAGCGTTTGGCACCAAAAATGTTGACCTGGGCCACGCCGTCTAACGTGGACAGCGTGGGCGATATCAAATGCTCCGCGTAGTCCTGCAAATCGGATGGCGACAGCGAGGGCGAACGCAGCGAGATCAGCAGCACCGACGCATCGGCTGGGTTGACTTTGCGGTACGACGGCGGGCTGGTCATGTCCTGGGGCAAGCCACGCTGGGCACGCAAGAGCGCGGCTTGCACGTCCACAGCTGCTGCGTCAATGTTGCGGCCTTCGTCAAATTCCAACGTCAACGATGTGCTGCCCAATGTGCTGGTGGAGCTGATGGTTTTCAGGCCGGGCACGGTCTGAAACTGCTTTTCCAATGGCAGCGCGACCGACGTCGCCATAGTCTCAGGGCTGGCACCGGGCAGGGCTGCTGACACGGTGATAACCGGTGTGTCGTAACTCGGCAGTGCCGCCACCGGAATGCTGCGAAACCCAATCACGCCAGCCAGCACAATGGCCACGTTGAGCAGCACCGTCATCACCGGACGGCGGATAAAAAGTTCAGACAAATTCATGGCTTGCCTGCGTCGGGCGTGGCGCTCTTGGTCTCTTTGGCCCGTTCCACCACGGGCGCGTTGGGCCGCACGTTTTGTTTGCCATCCATCACAACGCTCTCCCCAGCCTTGATGCCAGTGACTGCTGCGTCGCCGCCCTCGGCGTACAGCAGTTTGACGGGGCGCTGCACCGCCTTGCCGTCTTCCACCACATACACCGTAGTGCCACGCGCCCCCTGAATAATGGCGGCCTGCGGCAGGATCACGGCATCGCTCAGGGTCGCAACGGTTTGGCTAATTTCCACAAATGCACCGGGCCAGAGCTTGTTCTCTTGGTTAGCAAAGACCGCCTTGGCTTTGACGGTGCCCGAGCTGGCGTCGACCGCGCTGTCTACAAATTGCAAACGCCCCTGAAAACGGCCACCGCCATCGGCCAAGGTCGCAGTCACCGCCGAGCCGCCGTCTTTTAAGGCGGAGAGCGCGTCGGACAAATTGCGTTGTGGAATGCTGAACGCGACGCCAATCGGGTCGAGCTGGGTAATGGTGACCAAGGTGGTCAGGTTGGCCTGGATGGCGCTCCCAGCCGACACAATCACCGCCCCCGCACGGCCTGCGTTGGGCGCGGTAATGCGTGCAAACGACAGCGCCACCCGCGTGGCATCAATGGCCGCTTGGTCGGCGGCGATGGTCGCCACGATGGCGTCCACCTGGGCCTGGGCCGTATCCACCGCGCCTTGCGAAATAAAGTTTTGCGTGAAGAGCTGTTTGGCCCGCTCCAACTGGCGTTTGGCGTCGGCCAAGCTGGCATTGTCTTTGGCCAGCTGCGCGCGCGCTTTGGCCGCATTGGCCTCGTCGGTGCGGGCATCCAGCGTAAACAGCAATTGCCCCGCCTTGACGAATTGGCCTTCTTTGAAGTGCACAGCCGTCACCGTGCTGGTGACCTGCGCCTTGACTTCGACGCTGGTCAGGGGTGTGACGGTTCCGGTTGCCTTCAGGGTGACCGGCAAATCCCGCTTTTGGGCTTTGATGGTGGTGATAGTCACAGGTGCGGCCGACGCTGTCGCTGGACCGCTGGCGGCTGGTGCCGTACCCACTGGTGCATTCGAATGGTCCGAGCAGCCCCATAAAAACGCGCCACTAAGGACGCACGCAATAGGGAAAATTCGACGCACTGTGTTCATGTTTCGCTTGCCGGGGTATAGCAGTTTTTGGTACCGATGGATCGGGTTCCAGGGCAGGTAGCTGCCTTGGGAATCCGCATCTGTGAATAAGTGTACTCAGTGACGGGTTCTGGCATCCGCCAAAAATGGAGTAACCCTAAACAAGCGCACACAGAGCTCCAGGGCGCAGCAGCACTGGATACGACCGAAAAATGCAGCCCGCCCCGCGGTTTAGGTGCATTTATTCACGAAAGTGCCGTATTTCCGTACTGAGGGATCCTAGGCACCTCGGATTGCCTACTTTGCTGCGGTGTAATTGCGCCAACACTTCAGGCGCACACAACAGCGCATACCCCTTCAAACTTGCCACTTTACCCACCTAACCACCATGAGCACTATTGATATCGGCATTGCCGAAGCCCCCATTCACCCGAGCCCACGCCCGGTAGCGGCCACCCTTGCACACCCTTCCCTTTTACGGCCCCCCATCGCGCGCCAAACCCAACCCGCAGCTGAACCGATCCACGTTGATTTTTACGTGGGTTCTACCAAGATTGAGGCCTTGCCCCAAGTCAACCCATAAGCCAGCGCGGCGCTTTCAGCCCGCGCCCTTCAGCGCTCCTTGGCGCGGTTTATCATCCGTGAACCGCCCTCACCCATGCCCCGTCACCAGCACCCTGCCCCAACCGGTTCGGCCACACCATGAGCCGCACCCTGGCCAATGGCCTGATGCTGTTGACCGCCCTGATCTGGGGCAGTACCTTTGTGGCCCAGCAACTGGGCATGAAAAACGTGGGGCCATTCACCTACACCGGTGTCCGCTTTTTGATTGGGGCGCTGATTGTGGCGCCATTGGCGTTGCGTGAATTCATCCACCTACGTGAGCGGGGTATTGCGTTCACCCGGCATGACCTTTTGGCTTGGTGTGGCTTAGGTGTGTTGCTGTTTTTGGGCGCCATTTTTCAACAAATTGGCGTGGGTGGCACCACGGTGTCAAACGCCGGATTTCTAACCGCGTTGTACGTGCCCATGGTGCCGCTCTTGGGCTGGCTGTTGGACCGGCACCGTCCCCATCCGTCGGTGTGGCCGGCCACAGCGGGCACGGTGGTGGGCACTTATTTTTTAAGCGGCGGCACTTTCACCGCCTTGACCACCGGGGACTGGTGGATCATTGCCAGCACCGTGTTCTGGGCCCTGCATGTGCTCTTGATTGGCCGGGTGGCCGCTAAAAAAGGTGCACCCATCTTGGTGGCCTGCACGCAGTTTGTGGTTTGCGGCGTGCTGGCAACCTTGCTGGCCGTGGCGCAAGAACCCATCAGTGGGGCGCAACTGCACGCTGCGCTGCCTGCCATTTTGTACGGCGGTGTGCTGTCGGTGGGTATTGCGTTTACGCTGCAGGTGGTGGCCCAGCGCCACACGCACCCTACCGACGCGGCCATTTTGCTGAGCTCTGAGCTGATCTTTGCCGCCTTGGCAGGCGCGTGGTATCTGGGTGAGCAGCTCAGCACTCTGCAGTTGGCCGGTGGTGGGCTGATTTTTGTCTGCATCGTCGCGGTGCAGCTTTTGCCCATGCTGGGGGTCAACACGGAGCGTGTCCCCGCCAATAGCTAAACGGCCAGTAGTTAATAGGCGCGTGGTTTTATGCGGCCGGTCTCGGCGTTTTACGCATCAGGGTACTTTTACCAAACAGGCTCTCAATCAGGTCCACCGCCAGCTCTGCGGTTTGGTTACGCACATCCAGCGCGGGGTTTAGCTCCACCACGTCGAGCGAGGCCAAGCGGCCGGTGTCGGCGATCATCTCCATACACAGCTGCGCCTCGCGGTAGGTGGGGCCGCCGCGCACGGTGGTACCTACGCCAGGAGCGATGGTGGGGTCTAAAAAGTCCACATCCAGGCTGACGTGTAAATGCGTGTTTGCGTCTACCAGCGCCAGGGCCAGCTCCATGGCATGGCGCATGCCCATCTCGTCGATGTAGCGCATGTCGAACACCTCAATACCCATGTCGTGCACCAAGCGCTTTTCGCCCTCGTCCACACTGCGAATGCCGATTTGGCGAATCTGCTTAGGCGATATGGCTGGCACATGGCCGCCGATTTCTATCAGTTCTTGCGGACCCTGCCCGCACAGGCAGGCCACCGGCATGCCGTGGATGTTGCCGCTGGGGGTAAGCGTGGCGGTGTTGAAATCGGCATGCGCGTCAAACCACAACACGCGCAGCTTTTTGCCGGTGTCGCGGCAATGGCGGGCCACCGCACTGATAGAGCCGATGCCCAGGCAGTGGTCACCGCCCAGCATGATGGGCAGGCGCCCGGCCCGCAGCTCGGCGTACATGGCGTCGTGCAGCAGGCGGTTCCACTGCACCACCTCGGGCAGGTGCCTAAAGCCGTTGACTGCAGTCGTCCACGGGTTAGCTGGGCCGTCTAGGTTGCCGCAGTCTTTGACATCAATGCCAAACTGCGCAATGGCCTGCGCCACACCGGCCACCCGCAGCGCGGCGGGCCCCATGCGGGCGCCTAGGGTGCCAGCGCCCACGTCGGTGGGCACACCAATCAGGCTGACGCCACCGTGGGCCGGGTTGTTGTTAGTGACCATGTTGGCGGCGGCGCTCATGCGGCCAGGGCCAACTTGGCAGGCGTGGAGCGCAGCAGGCTAAACAGGTCTTTGGGGTCGGCCAAGGCCGGGATCAAGGACAGGCTCTGGCCCAAACCCAGCTCAGCAGCCACGTCACGCAGGTAGCGCAGGGCCGAGAAATCTTCTAACGCAAAACCGACCGAGTCAAACAGGGTGACTTGGGCATCTGACGTGCGCCCTGCCGCTTGGCCCACCAGCACTTGCCACAGCTCGGTGACGGCAAAGTCGGCGGGCAGGTGCTGCAGGTCGCCTTCGATGCGGGTTTGCGGCTCGTATTGCACAAACACGCTGGATGCGCGCAGCACATCGGGGTGCAGCTCGGTCTTGCCGGGGCAGTCGCCCCCTACGCCATTGATGTGCATGCCAGGCTCCAATAAATCCGCCGTCAGGATGGTGGCATTGGTTTTGTCCGCCGTCACCGTGGTCACGATGTCTGCGCCGCGCACCGCCTGCGCAATGCTGCTGCAAACGGTCAGGCGCAATCCCGTGCCTTGCAGATTGTCTACCAGCTTGCGGGTGGCCAGGGGGTCGGTGTCGTAGAGGCGAATTTCTTCAATGCCCAGCAGGTGTTGAAACGCCAGCGCCTGAAACTCGCTTTGCGCGCCATTGCCAATTAAGGCCATGCTTTTGCTGCCCTTGCGCGCCAGCGCCCGCGCTGCCACGGCGGACATGGCGGCGGTGCGCAATGCGGTGGTTAAGGTGAGCTCGCTGAGCAACTGGGGGGTGCCGGTGTCGACATCAGCCAACACGCCAAAGGCCATGACGGTGGGCAGGCCCAGGTGGGTGTTTTTGGGGTGGCCGTTAACGTATTTGAAGGTGTAGGTCTGCGCGTCGGCAATGGGCATGAGCTCGATCACGCCGCCTGGCGAATGGGCCGCGACGCGGGCGCATTTGTCAAAGTCTTGCCAGCGGCGGTAGTCGGCCGCAATGTAGTCGGCCATGCGGCCCAAGGTGGCTGCCGTGCCCACCCGGCCCACGATGGCTGCCACATCTTGCACGCTGAGGAACTGGGTTTGCGTGGGGGCGGTGGTGTGCGAATGCGCATGGGTGGTGGTGTTGGGGCGGTTCATGGGGCTGTCTCCTCGGGCTGTTTCCTAGGGCTACAGGCAGTGTGGCGCAGGGCTGCGGCAATGTAAATCGGCAAATCTGCTAGCTAATCGTCCTATTTATGGCATTTAGATAACTAATTTTGACGAAGTGGCAATTTATTGCTCACGCAAACACCCCCTGCAGGTACCAATGTAAATCGCCCAGCCGCTCGCGGTAGACCCACACCAGCCCGGCGCCGGGGCTGCGGGCGATGAAGTAATCACGCAGGGCGCAGGCTGCGTCGCCCTCTAGCCAGCCGGCCTCGATGCGCTGGGGCCCAGCCAGCAGCGTAAGCGCGCCCAGGTAGTGCGGACCGCCCGCGCCGGGCGCTGCCAGGCGCAGCGGCGTGGGTAGCAGCCAGGTGGGCAGCAAGGCATCTTGCGCCCTAAAAATAGAGCCATTTTGGCCTCTAGCCCTCGTGGAATGTGCGCAAGCAGCTCCTGATTTAATAGCACCACCCTGCCCTGCAGCAGCACCCGAATCGGCGGCGGGGTGCCAGCACTGCATGCGCTCGGGCCGCTGGTCGGCCTGCAGCGCCACCCGCAGCACCTGCGCCGGCCCCAGCCGGGCGCTGAGGCGCTCTAGCAATTGGTGCAGGCGGTCGCCTTGGCGCACATCGTCGGGCAAGAGGCTGATGCTCTCGCCGGCCAGGGCCTGGGTTTGCAGGGTGCGCAGGCGCATGTGCAGCACCGGCGCTGGCAGGGTGACGCGGGCCAACTGTTCGCCCAGCAGGCGGGCCAGGTGCTGCATGTCTTGGGTCGGCTGGGCGGTGCGCAGCACCAGGCGCCCGTGGGTGCCGCCGCTGCGGTGGGCATCCACATGCCGGGCGTTGGAGCGCCGGGCGTCTAGCTCCCACTGCAGCGCCAGCGCCAGCACGCCCTGCTGGCGCACGCGCAGCCACACCTGCAGCTGGGCCAACAGGCGGCGCGCGCCAAACAGCAAGGCCGGGGCCGACTCTACGCTGGCGGCCAGCTCTAGCGGGGCGTCAAACACGTCAGGCAGGGTCAGCCAGGGGTAGACCTCGGGCGCTTGGCCATAGGCACGGTCTAGCGCGTCGACCAAACCGGCGCCAAAGCGGCGCGCCACCCCACCACGCGGCAAAGCGCGCAATTGCCCCCAGGTGCCCAAGCCGAGGCGCGCCAAGGTGGGCAGGTGCGCCTGCGCGGCGCTCAGGGTGTGCAGGGGCAAAGCATCCGGCGAAGGGGCCTTGGGACGCACTGCAGCGGCGCAGCGCAGGCGGCCAAGCGCTATCAAAGACGTAGCGCCTTGCGCACGTTCCATGAGGGCTAGAGGCCCATTTGGCATAAAAATTTGCGCCAGCAAGGCGGCCCGCCCGCCAAACAGGCGCTCGCTGGCCGAGACCTCTAGCACCAGCACGCCATCTAGCTGCGCAACCAGCGGGGTGAACTGCAGCGCCCACCACGCCGCAGCAGCCAACGGGTCTGCCAGCGGGGCATCGCCCGCCGCCAAAACCGCTGCGGCGCTGGCGGGCTCGGGCTCAAGCGCGGGCTGTAGCGCAATCCAGTGCATCGCTTAGCCCTGCATAACCTGCCGTTGCATAAGCCGGAGTTGCATCACCCGGATTTGCATCACCCGAACTTGTTTGGCTGGCTGCCAATAAGCCCGCCAGCCACGCGGGGCGTGCATGCAGCTGCAAAGTGTTGGCAAGCGGCGGCCCCCGGCGCTTGAGCACGCGCACGGCCAGGGCATCGGGGCTGCCTGCATCGCCACCCGCATCGGCATCGCCATCGGCCAAGCCCACCCAAAGGCGCAGCACGGCGGGGGACGACTCGTGCTGCGCCTGATCGGGGCGCAGCACCCACAGCAGCTTGTCAAACTCGGCTGCGGCCATTTGCAGGCGACGCAACTGGTCGGCCCGCGCTTGGGGCAGCCAGGCCAGCACGGCGTCGACCTCGGCGCAGCGCAGCGCTTGCTCTGCCGCCCACAGGCGCTGGGCGCTGGCCTGGGCCTGCACCCACAGCAGGCGCTGGGGCCGCAAACCCTGGGCGTGCAGCGCCGGGCCAAAGGGCATGTGCGGCGCCCCCACCAGCACCACCGCCGCCGTGCCGCTGCGGGCCAGGGCGGGCAGCAGCAGGCGCCATTCGCTGTGCACGCCATCGGGTTGCAAAATTTCGCTCAGAGCGCCAAGGGGCCAGCCGCCACCGGGCAACTGGGCGTCTAGCGCCGCATCGCCCGTGGCCAGAACCCGTCCTGCGGGGGTGGCCAGCGCGTCGGCGTGCCAGACGTCGGGGTGGACATGGGCCAAGGCCGCAACATGGGCAACAGGCGCAACAAGCGTCATACACCCGCCAACAATGCGTCCAACGGGCTACTGGTGCCGCCCGCGGCCACCTTGAGCACATGGGTGTAAATCATGGTGGTGGACACGTCGCTGTGGCCCAGCAGCTCTTGCACGGTGCGAATGTCGGTGCCGGATTGCAGCAGGTGGGTGGCAAAGGAATGGCGCAGCGTGTGGACGGAGACGGGTTTGGCAATGCCTGCCAACGCCACGGCTTTCTTCAAGGCCCGCTGCACCCGGTCTTCATACAAATGGTGGCGCCGCTCTACCCCGCTGCGGGGGTCGATGGACAGCGTGGGCGACGGGAACATCCAGAACCACGCCCATGTGTTGCCGACTTGGGGGTACTTAGCCTCTAGCGCATGCGGCACCTCTACCCCACCACGCTGCGCTTGGCGATCTTGCTCCCATTGGGTGCGTGCGGCCAACAACTGCAGGCGCAAAGGCGCCGCCAGAGAGCGGGGCAACATCACCACCCGGTCTTTGCCCCCCTTGGCATCACGCACGATGATGACGTGGCGGTCAAAATCAACATCTTTGATCCGCAGGCGCATGCCTTCCATCAGCCGCATGCCGGTGCCGTAGAGCAAGCGGACAATCAATGCGACCTGCCCATCCATGTGCGCCAACAAGCCAGCGACTTCATCCTTGGTCAACACACTGGGTATGCGCTTTTTTTGTGTGGGCCGGTTGACACCATCCAACCAAGGCAATTCGACAGCCATCACCTCACGGTACAAAAAGAGCAGCGCGCTCAAAGCCTGGTTGTGTGTTGAAGCGGATACCCGCCGCTCGGTCGCCAGCATGGTAAGGAACGCCTCAACCTCAGGCGCCCCCATCGTGCTTGGATGGCGCATCGCCCCCCCAAGGGCAGACCAGCGAATGAAAAAACGCACCCAATAAAGATAGGTTTTTTCGGTGCTGAGGCTATAGTGCAAGTAACGAACCCGCTCACGCACCTGGTCAAGCAAGCGCACAGACTGCAAAGGTGGACTGCGGGGTTTCATGGTGTTTTTATAACTGGATGTTTATCCAGTATATTGCTTGCTGATCTATACTGCAAGCGGCTTTCAGGAGAATTTAATGAAAATAATATCGAGCAAGTGCCAGTTTATCGAGCAGGTTTTGCTCTATACATTACGTTAGGCGTCTCAAAGGAGCCATGGCGGAGAATTCGGCTTCTTCAATTTATAACAATCCACGACAAAGGGGATATCAGATGTTCGGATTCAGGAACCGAAAGCAATACAACGGCAGCGTCGACGTTAAGCTCATAGAGGGTTACGGAATCGCCACCCGAGACAACCCGAAGTTCCCGGGTGTTCTCGCGTACCTGAAGATGATCGACCAGGCGTGGGACTCGAAGTTCACAGAAGAAGAAGCGGCAATGTTTATTGCAACGCTCTACTACTCGGGTCTGAAGCGCGAGGAACACAACTCAGAGGCAAAATCGCTAGCAGGACGCCTTTCCACAACTGGTCAGGCCGACTTCGCAGCTGGCAAGATTGGAATGCAACGCCTATCGGCCTTTATGGCTGCGGTTGAGAAGGCCAATGCCGGGTCATAACTGTTTCACGCAAGACGCCTAACCATTCGCTCAACCGGACATTTTGCGGCGCAGGGCAATTGGGCTTCATTTCATTCTCGCCCAATTGCCCTACGCCGCAAAATGCCGGTTAGCTCAAACGTTAGCCCTTATATGGTGGAGCCGTCCTTCAAACTATCT
>JBBRNS010000094.1:0-14062 GCA_038230175.1 Burkholderiales bacterium | reverse complement strand
TCCGCTCCTATCTGGCGACCATGCGCAAGCAGGGAGCTTGCCTGTTTGAGTGCCTGATCAGTACTTTTAACGGTCAGCCTACCCAGCCTCAGTTGGCTTGGTGAGCTGAGTAGTTACCATTTTTTACGGATAAGTACCATGTCTGCACCCACCCCCATCGGCCACCTAATTGACGGCCAACGTGTACCCGGCGGCACGCGCAGCCAAGACGTGTTCAACCCCGCCACTGGCCACGCTACCCAGCGCGTGCTGCTGGCCGACCGCGCCACCACCGAACGGGCCATTGCCAGCGCCCAGGCGGCTTTTCCGGCGTGGTGCAACACCCCTCCGCTCAAGCGCGCCCGGGTGATGGCCAAGCTGAAGGTACTGCTGGAGGAGCACAGCGATGAACTGTGCGCCCTGATTACCGCCGAGCACGGCAAGGTACTGTCCGATGCGGCGGGCGAGCTGCAGCGCGGCATTGAAAACGTGGAGTACGCCAGCTACGTCCCCGAGCTGCTCAAGGGCGAACACAGCAAAAACGTTGGGCCTTCGATTGATTCGTGGAGCGAATTCCAGCCCCTGGGTGTGGCTGCGGGCATTACGCCGTTTAACTTCCCCGCCATGGTGCCGCTGTGGATGTGGCCCATGGCGGTGGCCTGCGGCAACACCTTCATCCTCAAACCATCGGAGCGCGACCCCAGCAGTACGTTGCGCATCGCCGAGTTGGCCTTAGAGGCTGGCCTACCGCCGGGTGTGCTCAACGTGGTCAACGGCGACAAGGAGGCGGTGGACACACTCTTGACCGACCCGCGCGTCAAGGCGATTAGCTTTGTGGGATCCACTCCCATTGCCGAATACATCTACACCACGGGTTGCGCCCACGGCAAGCGGGTGCAGGCACTGGGCGGGGCCAAGAACCATGCGGTGGTGATGCCCGACGCCGACATTGCCAACGCGGTAACGGCCCTGATGGGCGCGGCCTACGGATCGTGTGGCGAGCGCTGCATGGCGATTCCGCTGGTGGTGGCCGTGGGGGATGCGGCGGGTGACGCGGTGGTGGCCGGCCTGAAGGCCGAGATCGCCAAAATGCGGGTAGGCCCCGGCACCGACCCGACCAGCGACATGGGCCCGCTAGTGACCCAAGCGCATTTTGAAAAGGTGCGCGGCTATGTGGACCAAGGTGTGGCCGAGGGTGCCACCCTGGTGGTCGATGGGCGCGGCATCACGGTGGCAGGCCACGCGGGCGGGTACTTTATGGGGCCTTGCCTGTTTGACCATGTCAAACAGGGCATGGTGATCTACCAAGAAGAAATTTTTGGCCCCGTGCTGGGCGTGGTGCGGGTGGCAACGCTGCAAGAGGCGATGGACCTGATCGACGCCCACGAGTACGGCAACGGCACCTGCATCTTCACCCGCGACGGCGAGGCTGCGCGGTATTTCACCGACCACATCCAGGTGGGCATGGTGGGGGTGAACGTGCCCTTGCCGGTGCCGGTGGCTTACCACTCGTTTGGCGGCTGGAAACGCAGCCTGTTTGGTGACCTGCACGCCTATGGGCCCGATGCGGTGCGTTTTTATACCAAGCGCAAGACCATTACCCAGCGCTGGCCGTCGTCTGGCGTGCGCGACGGGGTGAAGTTCAGCTTCCCCAGCAACTAGGCGCTCTCGGCTGGGCTTAGCCGGGGGGTTGGCTAGGGCTTGGGCTTGGGCAAAATCTGCCCAGCAATGGCGGTGGCAGCCGAGCGCGTCTCGACACCAAGCTTCTCGAAAATATGCTCCAGGTGTTTATTCACCGTGCGGTGGCTCATGCCCAAGATGTCGGCAATGTCGCGGTTGGTTTTGCCCTTGGCCAGCCAAGACAACACTTCGGTCTCGCGGGGGGTGAGCGGCACCTCGGGCTGGCGGGACGTTTGCGCCGGGCCCGCAGCGGCGAGGTTTAAAACCAGTATGGACTCAGAAATCCCGCTCTGGCCCATGTTGCGCGCGACCAGGCGGGTGTTGTCGGGCATGGCGGTGTAGGCCTCACGCTGGGTCAGCGCCCGCGATAGCCAACCCACGGCTGCGGCATCACCACTGAATGCAGCCTCCAGCCACAGCGTGGCCTGGGGTGATCGCCAGGCCACGCGGCCTTGGCGGTCCAGCACCACGGTGCCCAGCCCCGCCACATCGACTGCCTCGCGGGCCAGGCGGGTGGCGCGTGCGTTGCGCACATGGGTGCCTAAGCGGGCCAGTACTTCGGGAATACGCAGGGGTTTGACCACATAGTCCACACCGCCATTGGAGAAACCTTTGAGGATCTGCTCAGTCTCCGACAGCCCGGTCATAAACAACACCGGAATGTGCGCCAAGTGTGGCGTTGCCTTGATGCGTTGGCATAGCTCAAACCCGTCCATGCCGGGCATGACCGCGTCGAGCAAAATGCCGTCTGGAATGACGACCTCTAGCCGCTGCAACGCCTCGTCGGCGTCCCGCGCCGCCAACACGGCATAACCCTCGGCCGTCAAGGCGTCGCACAGCATGCGCAATGTGTCCAGCGCATCGTCCACCACCAAAATGGCGTGCTGCGGTCGGTCGGGTGGGGCGTCAGATGGGGTCATGGTCAGGTTCACGCAGCTGGCTGCTCAGGGCTTGAAAGTCGAACCGGTCGGCCAGTTCTTGTAGGGCGTTCAACGTGGCGGTGTGCTGGCTGGGGAGTTCCATCAATGCCTTGCGCAAAGCCTCACGCAAGGCGGTGGCGTGGCCAAGCATGGCCAGGCGCATCAGCTCTTCTTTTAATTCTTGCGGCAGGCCTTGTGGGTTGGGCAACGGCTTGGGCTGCACACCCCGAGCGGCGTCAGACCGTGGTGAGACCAACTGCAGCGGTGTGTTGTCATGCACCCACTCTAGTTGCAAGGAGCGCTCCAGTGCATCGAGCAGTTCAGACTCAATGATGGGCTTGCCGACAAATCCCTGGCACTGCAGCGCCTGCAAGCGCAGCGGCTCATGGTCGAACAAGTTGGCTGACACAAACACAATGGGCAGCTTGTCGGGGGGCATGATTTCGCGCAGCAATTTGGCGGTCTCCCAACCATCGAGGTCGTCCATGGTGATGTCAAGCAAGACAATGTCGGGTGGGTTCTGCTCAACAATCTCCAGGCATTCACGCCCGCTGGCGGCCTCAATCAGGTTAAAGCCCAGGGGCAACAGCAATCCAGCCAGCATTTGCCGCTGCAGGGGTTGGTCGTCCACCACCAGCAGGGTGCGGCGCGGGTCCATGTAACCGATGGCCGAGCGCAATGCCAGGCCTCGCACCGGCGGGCGATCGGGGTCAAATGCAATGCCCGGCAGGTACAGACGCAGTGCAAATGTGCTGCCTTGGCCGGGGTTGCTGCTTACCGACAGTTCGCCACCCATCATCTGGGTCAGCAAGTTGGTAATGGTCAGGCCCAGACCGGTTCCCGTTTCGCTGGCCCGGCGCCCGGCACTGCCGCGCTCAAAGGGCAGAAAGATGCGTTCCTGGTCCTGTGGGGCAATGCCGATGCCGGTGTCGATGACTTCGATCCGGGTGACCTGCTGCCGAAAATCAAGCCGCAGCCGGATCTCGCCGTGTTCGGTAAAACGCACTGAATTCGACAGCAGGTTGATCAGAATTTGGCGCAAGCGCTTGGCGTCGGCCCGGATGCAAGCCGGTGCGGAGCCCTCAATTTCCACCGCAAACTGCAGGCCCTTGGCCTCGGCTTGGGGGCGAATGATGCCATCTACGTCTTCAAGTAATTCCGCCAGCGGCAAGGCAACAGGGTCAAGCCGCAAACGCCCCGCTTCGATACGTGCCAGTTCCAAGGAGCCGTCGATCAGGGCATGCATGTGCTGCCCACTGTGGTGCATGGTGGACAGGGTTTCGCGCATCCAACCGTCCACCTTTGGGTTTTTCAACAAAATCTGCGTGTAGCCCAATATGCTGTTAAGGGGTGAGCGCAGTTCGTGGGTCATGCCCGCCACATACCGCGTCTTGGCCTGGTTGGCAGAGTCAGCCTGGTCTTTGGCGGTTTGAAGGGCCGCGTCGGTGCGCCGGTGGGCATCGATTTCTTCTAACAAGCGGTGGGTTTGGTTCTCCGATTCGTCCTGCGCCATGCGCCGGCTCTCGGTGCTGAGCACCACCCACCAGGCCCAAATGGCGGCCAAGAGCGCCAGCAAGGAAAAGACCTTGATAAATGGCATTTTCAAGGTCTGAACCGGTGCAATCAGGCTTTCTTGCATGTAAACCACACCCACCAAGAAGGCCATGACGACACACAAGGACAGGAACACGAAGACGTATTGGCCGAAACGGAAGTTGACTTTCAAGGCCCACTCGCGCGGCAGCAACCAAGCGGTTGCCGCGCGCAACTGGTCTGCCGCGCCAGAGCCCTCTTTGCACCGGTCATGGCAGCGCGATTCAAGCGAACAGCACAACGAGCAGATAGCAGCGCCATAGGCGGGGCAACTGGCCATGTCCTCCGATTCAAACTGGTTTTCACACACGGCGCAGCGCACAATCTCGCCCGGCTGCCAGTGGGTGTCCGGCTTGCGTGCCAGGTAGTAACGTCCGGACGTGAGCCACGCCAGTAGTGGCGCCAGCGCCATAGACAAGGCCAGTGCAATAAAGGGAGAAAACGCGGCGGCCGTATCGCCCAAAAGACCTGCATAGGCGCATAGGGCTACGGTCGCCGCCAAGACCATGGAACCCAGGCCCACTGGATTAAAGTCGTACAAATGGGCCCGGCGAAACTCAATGCCAGCGGGGCTTAACCCCAAGGGCTTATTGATCACCAAATCGGCCACCAATGCGCCCACCCAGGCAATGGCGACGTTGCTGTAGATCGCCAGCACCTTTTCCAGCGCGCCAAAAACGCCCAATACCATCAGGAGGATGGCGATCGCCACGTTAAACACCAGCCAGACCACCCGGCCGGGGTGGCTGCGCGTGAGTCGGGAGAAAAAATTAGACCACGCGAGCGAGCCAGCGTAGGCGTTGGTCAGGTTGATCTTGATTTGGGAGATGACCACAAACACCACGGTGATGATCACCGCCCAGCCCGATTGGCCAACAGCTTGGGTAAACCCGGCCAGAAACATCTGGGTGGGTTCTGCTGCTTTGTCGGCCTTCACCTCAAACTGCAATGCGGCAAATGCCAGAAAGGCACCACCCGCCATTTTGAGCATGCCGGTGACGATCCAGCCCGGGCCAGTGGCCAAAACCGCAGCCCACCACCGAAACCGGTTTTCGGATTTGCGCTCTGGCAAGAAACGCAAAAAATCCACCTGCTCGCCGATTTGCACCACCAGCGAAAAGATCACCGCCGCCGCCGCGCCAAACATCAGGGGGTCAAAGCCAGAACTGCCGCTGCGCAAGCCCGATAAGCCGGTGAAGTCGCGGTACATCTGGGGATTGTCGATAGCAATCCACACGAATGGCAGGATCAATAGGAACAGCCACAGCGGCTGGGTCCAGGCCTGCAGTTTGGAAATGAGCGTAATCCCACGCATGGCCAGCGGCAATATCACCAGCGACGAGACCACATAGCACCACACCAAGGGCCAGTCGACCACCATTTGCAGGGCAAGCGCCATGATGGCGGCCTCGATCGCAAAAAAGATGAAGGTAAAAACCGCGTAGATCAATGAGGTGATGGTGGAGCCCAGGTACCCAAAACCGGCCCCTCGGGTGAGCAAGTCCATGTCCAGGCCATACCGCGCGGCGTAGTAGGCAATGGGCAGGCCGGTCAAGAAGATGATCAGCCCCACAACAAGAATGGCCAACATCGCGTTGGAGAAGCCATAGTTCAACGCCACCGCCCCACCAATGGCCTCTAGCGCCAAGAAGGACAGAGAGCCAAACGCGGTGTTGGCAACCCTGAATTCACTCCATTTGCGAAAGCTCTTGGGGGTGTAACGCAGGGCGTAGTCCTCCATGGTCTCATCCGCCACCCAGGAGTTGTAATCCCGCCGAAACCGGAAGATGGTTTGGGGAACTACCTGCGAAGAAGCGTTGGGCGTGGGCAACATACCCAATGCTAAGCAAGATTCATGCGCACTGTGCATATCGCCTTAGCCAGGTTGGTGACTACGTTAATTAACGTATGGCCGGAACCTAGGGTTGTCCCTAATCTTGCACTTAGCGCGGCGATACCCGCCGTTTTGTTTGTAACCCGCTAGCTGCAAGGAGTGCCTTTATGAAACCCACCCCGGTTGATACCACCAACACCACCGACACCGCGGACGTGAAGCGGCGCCGAATGCTACAAGCACTCGGCGCCGCTTCTGTGGCGGGGCTGCCCGGATTTGCGTCGGCCCAGTCCACCGCAAGTGTCAACACCACCAAAATGGCCATCACCGACACCGAAGTGACCGTTGGCCAATTGCATTCGGCCACCGGCACCATGGCCATTTCTGAAACAGGTTCGATTCAGGCCGAGCAACTGGCCATCGACCAGATCAATGCCATGGGCGGCATTTTGGGTCGCAAGATCAAGGTCATTAAAGAAGACGGCGCATCCGACTGGCCGACCTTCGCTGAAAAGTCTAAAAAGCTGCTCATCAACGACCGCTGTGCCGCGGTGTTCGGTTGCTGGACTTCCGCCTCGCGCAAGGCAGTGCTGCCGGTGTTCGAGAAGGAAAACGGTCTGCTGTACTACCCCACCTTCTACGAAGGCCTGGAGCAGTCCAAAAACGTGATCTACACCGGCCAAGAAGCCACACAGCAGATTCTGTACAGCCTGGATTGGGCGAAAACCGAGAAGAAAGCCAAGACATTCTTCCTGATCGGCTCCGACTACATCTGGCCCCGTACCTCGATGAAGATCGCCCGCAAGCACGTCGAGAATTTCCAAAAAGGCAAGATCGTGGGCGAAGAGTACTACCCGCTGGGCAGCACCAACTTTGGCTCTTTGATGAACAAGATCAAACTGCAAAAGCCCGATTGCATTTTTGCTGCCGTGGTGGGTGGCTCCAACGTGGCCTTCTACAAAGCACTCAAGGCCGCTGGTATCACCGGCGACAAGCAGTTGCTGGTAACCCTGTCGGTGACTGAGGACGAAATGACCGGCGTGGGTGGTGAAAACTTCCAGGGCTTCTACTCGTCCATGAAGTACTTCCAGTCGCTGGACAACGAGAACAACAAAAAGTTCGTTGCGGCCTTCAAGGCCAAGTATGGCAAAGACTCGGTCATCGGTGACGTGACACAGGCCGGCTACCTGGGCCCCTGGTTGTGGAAAGCGGCGGTCGAAAAGGCGAAGAGCTTTGACGTGGACAAGGTTGTCGCTGCCTCTGAGACCGGCACCATCGAGCTCAAGACCGCCCCTGAAGGCTACGTCAGGCTCGACAAAAACCACCATCTGTGGAGCAAGTCGCGCATTGCCATGGGCATGCCGGACGCCACGTTCAAGGTGGTGTCCGAGTCGCCCGAATTGATCAAACCCGATCCGTTTCCAAAGGGTTACCAGTAAATCGGGCTAGCCCTGCGAACCGGGTTGGTGCAGCTTTTGCACCGGCCCGGTGTTACCCGATCTCTGTTTTTCTGGAGCCAGCCAAATGACATTTTCTGAATTGCTCAATATCGGACTGATGCAAGGTTTTGCTGGTCTGAGTCTGTTCGCCGTTTTGCTCCTGATGGGTCTTGGGCTGGCCATCATATTTGGGCAGATGGGCGTCATCAACATGGCGCACGGTGAGTTCATGACCATTGGTGCTTACACCATTTATCTGGGCTCCACGCTGGCATTTCATTTTGCCCCACAAATGGTTGCGTACTATTTTCCGCTCGCCATTGTCGCGGCCTTTTTTATTGCTTTTGTCGCAGGTTGGTTTGTTGAATGGGCGCTCATTCGCCACCTGTACAAGCGCCCACTGGACACACTGCTGGCAACCTGGGGCGTAAGCCTGGCACTGCAACAGATGTTTCGTACCTTTATCAGTCCCAAAGAGGTTAGTCCGACGCTGCCTGACTGGTTGCTCGGCTCTTGGGCTCCGGCTGAAGGCTTGGACATTCCTATAAATGGCATGTTTGTGTTGGGCCTGACCGCTTTCGTGACCTGCGGCGTTCTGCTAGCGATGCACAAGAGCCGCTGGGGCCTGCGGGTGCGTGCCACTGTGAGCAATCGGGTAATGGCCGGCGCAACTGGCATTGACACCAAGAAGACCGATCGGCTGACCTTTGCTATCGGCTGCGGCATCGCAGGTGTGGCGGGTGCGGCGTTCACCACCATCGGTTCCACCGGCCCCACCTCGGGCTCACTGTACATCGTGGATTCCTTCCTAGTTGTGACGTTTGGCGGTGCTGCAAGCTTGCTGGGCACGGTGGTGTCAGCCTTCGGCATTGCACAAACCCAGTCCATTACAGAGTTCTTCCTGTCCGGCTCCATGGCCAAGATGATTACCTTGTCCCTCATCGTGCTGATCCTGATGGTTCGCCCCCAAGGACTCTTCCCCAGCAAGGTACGCCGCTGAGTTCCATGACTTTCAACGACTTTCAACGGAGAACCACCCCATGAACGCACTCAAAGCCTGGATCCTGCGCTACCAGCTCGCCAGTATGGTGCTACTCGCCGTACTGTTGGCAGTAGTGCTGCCACTGTCACTGGATATCTTTCGTCTTAACCTCGTTGGCAAGTACCTGACCTACGCCTTTGTCGCCATTGGCCTGGTCATGGTCTGGGGCTACGGCGGGATCCTTAGCCTGGGTCAGGGCGTGTTTTTTGGTCTGGGCGGCTACGCCATGGCCATGTTTCTCAAGCTTGAAGCCTCTGACCCTGTGAGCACGGCAATTCAGTCGACCCCCGGCATCCCGGACTTCATGGACTGGAACCAGATCACGGCCTTGCCAGCCTTCTGGGTGCCCTTTAAAAGCTTGCCCTTGGCACTCGCTGCGGTAGTTCTCGTTCCCACGTTGCTGGCTTTCATCATCAGCTTTGCCATGTTCAAGCGGCGCGTGGGTGGGGTCTACTTCGCCATCATCACGCAAGCGGTGGCGCTGATCCTGACGGTGTTGATCATTGGCCAGCAGGGCTACACCGGCGGTGTCAACGGCATGACCGACCTGAAGACCGTGCTCGGCTGGGACACCCGCACGGACAGTGCCAAGTACATCCTGTATTACGTTTGCGTTACGCTGTTGATCGGTTCCATGGTCTTGTGCCGCTGGATACAAACCAGCAAGTTGGGAACCCTTTTGCTGGCCATGCGCGACAAGGAAGACCGGGTGCGTTTTTCGGGCTACGACGTGGCGAACTTCAAGATATTTACCTTCTGCCTGGCGGCAGCCCTGTCGGGTATCGGTGGCGCATTGTTCTCCTTGCAAGTGGGCTTCATGTCGCCCAGCTTTGTCGGCATCGTGCCTTCGATCGAAATGGTGATTTACGCCGCTGTCGGAGGCCGTATGAGCCTAGTCGGGGCGGTGTACGGCACCCTGTTGGTCAACGCGGGCAAGACGTACTTTTCAGAGTCTTTTCCTGAGATGTGGCTGTTCTTAATGGCAGGTCTGTTCATCGGTGTGACCATGGCGTTCCCCATGGGTCTGGCCGGACTATGGGAAAGCCATATCGTGCCCTGGTGGAAAAACCGCCGCGCCGCTTTGCGCGCCGCCGGGCTCAAAGCCCCGCCCCTGGCATCCGGCGAATCGCCCGCCCAAGCTACCGCAATGGGTGCCACACCGGCGTTGGCGGCCGGTAGCGGCACACAAAGCGCTTGAGCAATTAGGAGCACACCATGAGTAACACAGACTTTGCGCTGGCGGTGGAAGATCTGAGCGTTTCCTTTGATGGCTTCAAGGCCATTGACAGCCTAACGCTCTACATTGACCGCAATGAACTGCGCGTCATCATCGGCCCTAACGGCGCGGGAAAAACGACCTTGCTAGACCTCATTTGTGGCAAGACACAAGCGACCGAGGGCAGCATCAAGTTTAAAAACCGTGAACTGACCAAAATGGCGGAGCATAAGCGGGTGCGCCTCGGCATTGGACGCAAGTTCCAGACGCCATCCATCTACGAAAACCTCTCTGTTTTCCAGAATTTGGAAGTGTCCTATCCAAAAGGCCGATCGGTTTTAGGGGCACTGGCATTCAAGTGCACGACCGAAGTCAAGGATCGGGTGCAGGCGGTGGCTGACGACATTGGCCTGGGCGACAAGCTCGATACGGAGGCCGGCCTGCTGTCGCATGGGCAAAAACAGTGGCTGGAAATTGGCATGTTGCTGATGCAAGACCCCGAATTACTTTTGCTCGACGAACCCATCGCGGGCATGAGCGCGCGCGAACGCGAACTCACCGCCGAACTGCTGCAGCGTATTTGCAAGAACCGCTCAGTGATCGTGATTGAGCACGACATGGACTTTGTCAAACGCATTGCGCACAAGGTCACGGTCATGCACCAGGGAAAGATTTTGGCTGAGGGCCCCATGGACAAGGTCCAGGCCGATCCCAAGGTGATTGACGTTTATTTAGGGCATTGATCTGCCGCCCACGACACAAGGAGTCAACTATGTTGGAAGTCAAAGACCTGTTTGTGGCTTACGGCCAGAGCGAAGCGTTGCACGGTATTTCTTTTAGTGGGCAAGCCAATGAAACCGTGGCCATCATGGGGCGCAACGGCATGGGCAAAACCACACTGTTCAAAAGCCTGATGGGCATTTTGCCGCTCAAGAGCGGACAGATCTCCATTGCTGGAAACGATATTTCGACCGACGAGAGTTTTCGCCGCGTTGCCAAGGGCATTGCGTATGTGCCGCAAGGGCGCATGATTTTCCCCACGCTGACAGTGGAGGAAAACATCCAAACCGGCCTAGAAAATTCCAAGGACAAACGCATTCCCGATGAAATCTATGCGCTGTTTCCAGTGCTCTGGGATATGCGTGGCAGAAAAGGTGGCAACCTGTCGGGCGGGCAACAGCAGCAACTGGCCATTGCCCGTGCGCTGGTGACCGACCCCAAGGTGCTGCTGCTGGATGAACCGACCGAAGGGATTCAGCCCTCCATCATCAAAGACATCGCCAAAGCGTTGAACGAGATTCGCAAGATGAGCAAGATCACCATCGTGGTGTCAGAGCAGGTTCTCTCGTTTGCCATGGATGTTGCAGACCGCCTGTTTGTGATTGAGGGCGGGCGCTTGGTGCATGAAACGGCGCGTGCCGACACCGACCAACAGCGCATCAAGTCTTACCTGTCGGTTTAACCCTTTTTTACCCCCACCACTGCAATAAGGAGCACACCATGGCTGATACTTTGATCAAAGTTGATCTGAACCAATCCCCCTACGACAACCCGCTCATCCACAACCGCTGGCACCCTGATATCCCCATGGCCGTGTGGGTGGAGCCCGGAGCCGAGTTCAAGTTAGAAACCTATGACTGGACCGGTGGTGCCATCAAGAACAATGACAGCGCCGACGACGTGCGTGACGTAGACCTGTCCACCGTGCACTTCTTGTCGGGCCCCATTGGCGTCAAAGGCGCAGAGCCAGGTGACTTGTTGGTGGTTGACTTACTCGATATTGGCGCGCGCGACGACAGCCTGTGGGGATTCAACGGCTTCTTCTCCAAGAAAAATGGCGGCGGATTTTTGGATGAACACTTTCCACTGGCGCAAAAGTCGATTTGGGACTTTCACGGCATGTTCACGAACAGCCGCCACATTCCGGGCGTCAATTTTGCTGGACTGATCCACCCCGGCTTGATCGGTTGTTTGCCAGACCAGAAGATGCTCGACGCTTGGAACGCCCGCGAAGCTGAACTGATCGCCACCGACCCCGAACGCGTGCCGCCCTTGGCCATTCCACCTTCGGCCGGTACCGCACACATGGGCAAGCTCAGCGGTGAGGCGCGTGACAAGGCCGCAGCCGAAGGCGCGCGCACCGTGCCACCCCGTGAGCACGGCGGCAACTGCGACATCAAAGACTTGTCGCGTGGCTCCAAGGTCTATTTCCCCGTTTATGTGGACGGCGCAGGCCTGTCGGTGGGTGACTTGCACTTCAGCCAAGGCGATGGCGAGATCACCTTTTGCGGCGCCATCGAGATGGCCGGGTGGGTGCACATGAAGGTCAGCTTGATTAAGGGCGGCATGGCCAAGTACGGCATCAAGAACCCGATCTTCAAACCCAGCCCCATCACGCCCAACTACAAGGACTATCTGATCTTTGAAGGCATTTCGGTGGACGAAGCTGGCAAGCAGCACTTTTTGGATGTCACCGTGGCCTACCGCCAGGCGTGTTTGAACGCGATTGAGTACCTGAAGAAGTTTGGCTACAGCGGTGCGCAGGCCTACTCCATTTTGGGTACAGCGCCGGTGCAAGGCCACATCAGTGGTGTGGTGGATGTGCCTAACGCGTGTGCCACCTTGTGGTTGCCGACCGAGATCTTTGATTTCGACATCAACCCGACCGCCGCCGGTCCGATCAAGATGCTCGATGGCAGCATCGACATGCCATTGTCGCAAGACAAATAGCCCCAAACATTCATAAGGGACTCGCCATGCCTACCTATGACTATGCCTGTGGAGACTGCGGGGGGTTTGACGCTTTTCGCCCACTGGCCCAACGCAATGAACCTTGCGCCTGCCCGGCCTGTGGTGGTGCCGCGCAGCGCGTGTTTGTCAGCATGCCGGGCTTGGCTTGCACCTCGCCCGAGCAGCGCCGGGCGCATGAGACGAACGAGCGCGCGCAAAACGTGCCCAGGTCCTCCCGCGATGGGGAGGGCAGTTACGGGCGGCTGCGCCACCCGTCAGGGTGCGGGTGTTGTAGCACCAGCACGCGGCGCTCTTCTACCGTCACCGCGCCCAACGGTGCCAAGACGTTTCCGACGAAACGACCTTGGATGATCAGCCACTGAAAGAGGGGCTAGCCGACCCCCACAACGTCAAAAGTTGTGGGGCGTCGTTACTCAGATGAACTGGTACAGAACCGATGCAGTCTTGTGGCCCGCAGCATCCTGATCCAGCGCCACAATGACATACCGGGTTACGCCCCGGATGGTGATCTGGTAAGCACTGCGCTTGTAGGTGGCGCCCGAGCTGGTTAAACCCGCGCTAGAGAACGCGGCAACCACGTCGGCTGGGCTCAGGGTGATACCGCCAAACGCCATGGTGAGATTGCCATTGCTGTCGCCAAATTTGGTGTCCGGCGCGGAGTTGGTACAGTCAAACCGTTTGAATGTCTTGCCATACAGCGGCGCGATATCGGACATGGCCACAAAGTTGCCTGAGACCGCCACCTGGGCACCTGCGCGGGCGGTTGGCTCTAAACCAGGATTAGATCCTCCCAGCGTCTGATAGGACATACCTGCCGAGCAATACACCAAAATATTGCCATCGCTCAGCAAGCCTGATTCATTGCCATTAAAGGTCGCGCCCAAATTTTGGATGCCGCCGTTGCCAGAAACTCCGTTCCACGTCTCGATCGAAGCGGATGTCAAATCCTTGCTGATTGTCAGCCCACCGCTTGGTGCGAACGCCCCCGTTGCTGAGAATACGATGTCATGTGTACTGCCGCCGTGGTTGATGGCGGCAACATCCACCACCGGCATGCCCGCTGTCACATTGGACGCACTGAACACCATGTAATGCAACGGCCCTGTCTGGTTGGCATGGGTGGCCCCTGCGCTGTCACCGGCCGTTACAGACGTTTGTGGTGGTGCGCTCACGGCAACGCTTGCAGGGCCAGGCCCTGGCGCTGCTTGTGGCACATCGGGGTCTCCACCACCACAGGCAGCCAGGGCCAGTGTGGCAAGCGGCACCAGCGCCCAGCGGCGCAGTGTTGGCATGGCGCCGTAGGGCTTCGTCATAGTGCAACCTTCACAATTAAACTCTTTTAAAAACCCTGTGCAAAGCCGCAACCAGTGAAGTCTGTGGCAAACGTGGGTGGAAATGGGAAGACGCGTTCCGGCGGTGCAGAGCGCTGCAGCGGTAGAAACCGGCTAGGGCCGACGGCCCCTTGTCCTCCCAGCGCCCTTGGAAGTCGCTAATGTCGCCCCTAGCCTAGAAATGGGCAATAGGCCGAATGGACTAATCCAATGCGACGGCGGCGCAACCGGCAGGGGATAATCCAGCCCACATGGCACTTATCACTTTACTTAACGC
>JBBRNS010000093.1:0-14075 GCA_038230175.1 Burkholderiales bacterium | reverse complement strand
TGGTCAAAAAATCGACCACGGAGATCAAGCAGGCTGATGCCAGCGGCAAGGCCCGCGCTATTTCGGTCACCACAAAGAAGATGCGCACATTTGTGCGCCGGGATGACGAAGTTGAACCGGTTGTGGATGTGGCGCCAAGCTTTGACGCCGAACCTACGCCGCCAGCCATTGACGTTGCCGAGTTGGCACGCCGTGAAGAAGATGCCCGCCAACAAGCCGAACTGATTCGTCGTCAGGAAGAAGACCTGGCACAGCGCCGACGTGAGCGTGAAGAGCAAGAGTTGCGTGCCCGTGAGCAGGCCGACAAAGCAGCGGCTGAGGCGTTGCAGGTTCAAAAGAAAAAGGCCAGCGCGAGTAAGGTCGTTGCGGGCGCTGCTCCCGCAGTGCCTGAACCGGCTGACGCGGCTGAGGCGAAACAAGCTGCTGCGATTGAAGCCGAAAAGGCGCGCGAAAAAGCCGCGGCCGCTTCCAAGGCCGCTGCTGCGGACGAAGTAGCCCGGGCTGCAGACCTCGGTGACCGCCGCCGAAAGGCCGAGGCCGAGGCTGCTGCCATTCGATCGATGATGTCTGCGCCAAAACGTGTTTTGGTGCCCCACAAGCCGGAGGTCGCCAAGGCTGCTGTCGATGCAAAGGGTGTCATTAAGGGCACCTTGCACAAGCCGGCTGCAGGCTCAACGGTGGCCAAACCCGCCGGTGCTGCTGGCGCAGCCAACACCGGCACTGCCGGTGCTGGCAAAGAAGTTAAATCAGCGAAGTTGTCTTCAAGCTGGGCGGGTGATCCGGCCAAAAAGAAAGCCATTCCAACCCGTGGCGACACCGGCGCTGGAGCTGGCCGTGCAACCAATTGGCGTACGGGCCCACGGGGTCGACGCGGTGGTGGGCACGACCGGGGTGACCACGGTCACCAAACTATGGCGGCACCGGTTGAAGCGCGTGTGTTGGAAGTCCATGTTCCTGAGACCATTACGGTGTCCGAATTGGCCCACAAGATGGCGATCAAAGCGTCAGAGGTGATCAAACACTTGATGAAGCTGGGCCAGATGGTCACTATCAACCAGCCGTTGGACCAAGATACAGCCATGATTGTGGTTGAGGAAATGGGCCACACCGCTGTCGTTGCTGCGTTGGACGATGCCGAGGCATTTACCGAAGACGAGGTGCAACAACAAAATGCCGAGACCTTGCCACGCGCTCCGGTGGTCACAGTCATGGGTCACGTTGACCACGGTAAGACCTCTTTACTTGACTACATCCGTCGCGCAAAGGTCGCGTCCGGTGAAGCCGGTGGTATTACCCAGCACATTGGCGCTTACCATGTGGAAACACCCCGTGGCATGGTGTCCTTTCTGGATACACCGGGCCACGAGGCCTTCTCAGCCATGCGGGCGAGGGGTGCCAATGCAACCGATATCGTGATTTTGGTGGTGGCGGCAGACGATGGCGTCATGCCGCAAACCCGAGAGGCGATCAAACACGCTAAAGCGGCTGGTGTACCCATCGTCGTTGCGATCAACAAGATTGATAAGCCGGACTCTAACCCCGAGCGCGTGAAGAACGAGTTGGTGGTCGAAGAAGTGATTCCGGAAGAATTTGGCGGTAGCTCGCCCTTTGTGTCCGTGTCTGCCAAGACCGGTCAGGGTATTGACGAGCTGCTAGAGCAGGTGTTGCTGCAGGCCGAAGTCTTGGAGCTGCGTGCGCCTGTGGACGCAATCGCCAAGGGTCTGGTCATTGAAGCGCGTTTGGACAAAGGGCGTGGCCCTGTGGCGACCATTTTGGTCCAGTCCGGCACGCTTAAGACCGGCGACGTGGTGCTTGCCGGTCAGACCTTTGGCCGCGTACGCGCCATGTTGGACGAAAACGGCAAGACCATCAAAACCGCCGGTCCGTCGATTCCGGTCGAAATCCAGGGCTTGACCGAAGTGCCTAGAGCGGGTGACGAATTTATTGTTATGGCCGATGAGCGCCGTGCCCGTGAAATTGCCACCTACCGGGCGGGCAAGTTCCGCAATACCAAGTTAGCCAAACAACAGGCCTCCAAGCTGGAGAACATGTTTAGCGACATCTCTGCCGGTGAGGTCAAGATGCTGCCCATCATTGTTAAAGCGGACGTGCAGGGTTCTCAGGAAGCGTTGGCGCAGTCGCTGCTCAAGCTCTCCACCGGCGAGGTCAAAGTACAAATGGTGTACGCCGCAGTGGGTGCAGTGAGCGAGTCGGATGTGAACTTGGCCATTGCGTCCAAGGCCGTCATCATTGGCTTCAACATCCGTGCCGATGCAGGGGCTCGTAAGTTGGCCGAGAACAACGGTGTGGACATCCGTTACTACGACATCATTTACGATGCCGTGGACGAATTGAAACTGGCGATGTCTGGCATGTTGACCCCCGACAAAAAGGAAGAGGTCATTGGTACCGCCGAGATTCGCCAAGTGCTCAAGGTCAGCAAGATTGGTTCGATCGCGGGTTGTATGGTTACCTCGGGTGTCGTACGCCGCACAGCGAAATTGCGCCTGTTGCGCAGCAACGTGGTGATCTACACCGGCGAACTCGACTCCCTCAAGCGTTTCAAGGACGATGCGAAAGAAGTCAAGGAAAGCTTCGAGTGCGGCTTGACCATCAAGAACTACAACGACATCCAAGAGGGTGACGCGCTGGAGTTCTTCGAAGTCCGCGAAATCGCCCGTACCTTGTAAGTGGCAGTCAATCATGGCGCGTAGAAAGTCATCCACCCCCCACCGCGGTTTCCGCGTGGCCGATCAGATCCAGCGGGATCTGACCGAGCTGATCGCCCGCGAGTTGAAAGACCCGCGGGTGGGCATGGTGACCATTCAGGCGGTGGAAGTCACGCCAGATTACGCCCATGCCAAGGTGTTTTTCAGTTTGTTGGTGGGTGATCCGGTTGCGTGCCAAGAAGGGCTCAACCAAGCCGCAGGTTTCCTGCGCTCGGGTTTGTTCAAGCGTTTGCACATTCACACTGTGCCGACTCTGCACTTTCAGTTTGACCAGACCACCGAAAAAGCCGCGGGTATGAACGTGCTGATTGCGCAAGCGGTGGCGTCGCGTTCAAAGAACGAGGACTGACGATGGTCACGGCTGGGTCGCAGGCGAAGCCGTCGTCGCCCCGAGTGCGTGTGGTTCGTAGACCCGTACACGGTGTGTTGTTACTGGATAAACCCTTGGGTTGGTCCAGTAACGATGCTTTGCAAAAGGTGAAATGGCTGCTGCGCGCCGAGAAGGCGGGTCACACAGGTACCCTGGACCCATTGGCAACTGGTGTGCTGCCCCTGTGTTTTGGTGCGGCGACCAAGTTCAGCCAGTTGCAGCTGGATGCCGACAAAGAATACGAGGCCGTGGCCCTGCTGGGTATTAAAACCAGCACTGGCGACGCCGAAGGTGAGGTGATAGAGACCCGGCCGGTTGCGGTAACGCAGGCCGATGTCGACCGGGTGACGGCGCAGTTCACGGGTGGTATCGACCAGATGCCACCCATGCACAGTGCCTTGAAGAAGGATGGCAAGGCCCTGTACGAATACGCGCGGGCTGGGATTGTGGTGGAGCGGGAGAGCCGCAGGGTGACCATTTATGCACTCAATATGGCTCTAGCCCAGGTAAATGGTACGCAAACCGCTATCAAAATGGTAGTGAAATGCAGCAAAGGAACCTACATAAGGACCTTGGGTGAGGATGTTGGTGAGGCGCTGCTCTGCGGTGCCCACTTGACCGCCTTGCGCCGAACGGGGACGGGCGGTTTTACCATCGCCCAGTGTGTGACGCTGGCGCAGCTAGAGGCTATGGATGATGAAGACCGCTTGGCTTGTCTGATGCCTGTGGAGTCACTGCTGGTGTCCCACACGGAGGTGGCGCTAGACGATGCAGATGCAGGGCGATTTTTGAGTGGAATGCGCCGACGCGGAAGCTGGCCCGATGACGAACAAGTTGCGGTGTATGGGATGCATCCCCGTACGCTGCTGGGAGCCGGCCACACCAAAGGCGGCGAACTGATACCAAGGCGCTTACTAAGCCCGCTGGAGATTGCACAAATGCAAGCCCAGCAGGCAATTGGTAAGACAGATGAACAGCATGCGGCATAGAAAAGCCGTGAAGAATCGATTCAAGAGAAAGTGAACCATGAGCATTAAACAGATCCGCAATATCGCCATCATCGCCCACGTTGACCACGGTAAAACCACCATGGTCGACCAGTTGCTGCGCCAATCCGGCACCTTCGCCGAACACGAAAAAGTGGTCGACACGGTGATGGACAACAACGCCATTGAAAAAGAGCGGGGCATCACCATTCTGGCCAAGAACTGTGCCGTGACCTGGGAAGGCACCCACATCAACATCGTTGACACACCCGGACACGCGGACTTTGGTGGCGAGGTTGAGCGTGCCTTGAGCATGGTCGACGGCGTGGTGCTGCTGATCGACGCCCAAGAAGGCCCCATGCCCCAGACCCGCTTTGTGACCAAGAGGGCGTTGGCGTTGGGTCTGCGTCCTATTTTGGTCGTTAACAAAGTGGACAAACCCGGTGCGCGGCCCGACTTCGTGGTCAACGCAGCGTTTGATTTGTTCGACAAGCTTGGCGCCAGCGACGAGCAATTAGATTTTCCAGTGGTGTATGCCTCGGGCATTAACGGCTGGTCGTCGATGGAAGAAGGCGCACAGGGTGAGCAGTGGGGTCCTGACATGTCAGCCCTATTTAATACTATTTTGAAGCACGTGCCCGCCCAAAAGGGTGACCCTAAGGCTCCTCTGCAATTGCAAATCTCGGCACTCGACTTCTCGACCTTTGTGGGTCGTATCGGCGTGGGTCGTATCAGCCAAGGCACTATCAAACCCATGATGGATGTGGTGGTCATGGAAGGCCCGGACGGTAAGGCAGTTAAAGGCCGGATTAACCAGGTGTTGACTTTCCAAGGCTTGGAGCGTGTGCAGGCGACAGAAGCCGGTCCTGGTGAAATTGTGCTGATCAATGGCCTGACGGACATTGGTATCGGCGTAACGATTACCGACCCGGCCAATCCGGCGCCGTTGCCCATGCTGAAGGTGGACGAACCAACCTTGACCACGAACTTCTGCGTTAACACCAGCCCCTTGGCGGGCCGCGAAGGCAAATACGTCACCAGCCGCCAGATCTGGGACCGCCTGCAAAAAGAGCTGCAACACAACGTGGCGTTGCGCGTCAGTGAAACCGACGAAGAGGGTATCTTCGAAGTCATGGGCCGCGGCGAATTGCACCTGACCATTTTGCTGGAAAACATGCGCCGCGAGGGCTTCGAGATGGCGGTCTCGAAACCCCGCGTGGTCATGAAAGAGGTCAATGGCGAAAAGCATGAACCAATCGAGCTGGTAACCGCCGACATCGAAGAGCAGCACCAGGGCGGCGTGATGCAGGCACTGGGCGAGCGCAAGGGCGAACTGGTCAATATGGAGCCGGACGGCCGTGGCCGCGTGCGTTTGGAATACCGTATTCCTGCGCGGGGCCTGATTGGCTTTACCAATGAGTTCTTGAACTTGACGCGTGGTTCTGGTTTGATCTCCAATATCTTCGACAGCTATGAGGCCCACAAGGGTGATATCGGTGGTCGTAAAAACGGCGTGCTGATTTCTATGGATGCCGGTGAAATCTTTACCTACGCACTGGGCAAGCTCGACGACCGCGGCCGTATGTTTGTGCGCGCCAACGATCCCGTCTACGAAGGCATGATTGTGGGTATCCACAGCCGTGACAACGACTTGGTGGTCAACGCGACCCGTACCAAACAGCTGACGAACTTCCGCGTTAGCGGCAAGGAAGACGCGATCAAGATCACGCCGCCGATCGAATGCACGCTCGAATACGGCGTCGAATTCATCGAGGACGACGAGTTGGTCGAAATCACGCCCAAGTCGATCCGCCTTCGCAAGCGCCACCTCACCGAGAGCGAGCGCAAACGCGCCGGTCGTTAAGTAGCCGCTGGGCCGCTTGCCGCTGAATTGCGGTTAGTGGCCCGCTTCAGCATGCAACTTACCCATAACCGCGCCGTCGGTGTCATGGTGCTGGTGACGCTGATGTGGTCCACTGCGGGGGTAGTAACACGCCACTTGGAGAGTGCCCGCAGTTTTGAGGTCACTTTTTGGCGCTCCCTGTTTACCGCGCTGACCCTCATTGTGCTGGTTCCGCTTTTGCGGGGCCGGGGTGTATGGGCCAACATGCGCAGTGCCGGGGCTGCGTTTTGGGCGTCTAGCCTATGCTGGAGCGTGATGTTCACCGCCTTTATGGTGGCGCTCACCTTGACCAGCGTGGCCAATGTTTTGGTCACCATGGCTACTGGGCCGTTGCTCACCGCCTTGATTGCTCGGGTGTTCATTGGGCACCGCATTCCGGTTCGTACCTGGGCTGCTATTGCGGTTGCAGGCTGTGGTGTGGCCATCATGTACGGAACCCAGGTTTCTGTCGTGCATATGCTGGGAACCGTCGTTGCCCTGTGTGTGCCGATTGCGGGTGCCACCAATTGGACCCTGACCCAACATGCCCACGCACAGGGCCACGATGTCGATATGGTCCCTGCGGTCATGGTCGGTGCCGTTTTAAGCTGCCTGTATACCTTGCCTTTGTCATTGCCGTTTCAGGCCAATACACATGACTTGGCTCTGCTGGCATTTTTGGGTGTCACCCAGTTGGCGAGTCCTTGCGTGCTCTGCGTCTTGTGTGCGCGGGTATTGATGGCGCCGGAAATGTCGCTTTTGGCGCTATTGGAAGTGCTTTTCGGCATCGCGCTGGCCTGGGTTGGGGCGGGGGAAGCGCCCCGTACTGCCGTTATGGTGGGTGGCACCCTGGTGATAGGGGCTTTAGTCGCAAACGAATTATTGGCATTCCAACAAAGGAAAAAGAAGTGACAAACAGCGCATTAAACGAAGTCCAGACCACTGTCGTGGGGGGCGTCGGCATGATCACCCTCAACCGCCCCAAGGCGCTCAACGCCTTGTCTTTGCCGATGGTGCGTGCGCTCTATGCCACTCTGCAGGCGTGGCGTGACGACAGTGCGGTGTGGGCGGTGGCGATTCGGGGTAGCAACAAAGTGGGGCGCCCGGGCACACCCGAGGCCCTTTTTGGTGGCTTTTGTGCGGGCGGTGACATCCGCTTCTTTCACCAAGCGGCGCTGGCGGGTGACGCTGTTTTGGGTGATTTTTTTACCGAGGAATACACCCTCAACCACTTGGTGCATACCTACCCAAAGCCGTACATCGCCTTTATGGACGGTGTGGTCATGGGCGGAGGCATGGGCCTGTGCCAGGGTGATGCTCCGGCCCATGGGGCGCGGCTGCGCATCGTGACCGATAAAACCAAGATGGCCATGCCGGAGACGGGAATTGGCCTGTTCCCCGATGTGGGCGGGGGCTACTTTTTGAGCCGCTGCCCCGGCCATGCGGGCGAATACCTGGCCCTTACCGGCGATACCATTGGTGGTGACCAAGCCGTAGCCTGGGGCTTGGCGGATGCCCGTGTGCCATCAACGGCCATGCCCGTGCTGTGGGCCGAACTGCAGGCATTGGGCTCCCCGCAGGCGCTGCAGCAGTGGGTTGCTACCAATGTAATAGCTGCTCACGCAGATTCCACGAGGGCTAGCACGGCATTTGATGGCGATATTCTGGCTGCTTTTGGTTTGGACACGGTTGCTGCCATCGTTGCGGCCCTGGAGGCCCAAGGCACCAAGTCGGCACGTGCCGTCGCCGCCACCTTGCGCCATCGTAGCCCGCTCATGCTGCATGTGGTACTGGCGCAAGTGCGCCGTGCGCGTAGCATGGATTTCGCTGACGAGCTGCGCATGGAGCGCGATATGGTGCAACATTGCTTTGAAACCGCCCATCTGGGCCGAAGCGGCGTCGCTAGCGAGACGGTGGAGGGCATCCGGGCTCTGGCAATCGACAAGGACTACCTGCCGAAATGGAATCCACCCCGTATTGATGCAGTGACGCCCGCCATGGTTGAGCCGTTTTTTGTGAGCCCGTGGGCGGCCGACCGGCACCCCCTCAAAAACCTGGCTTAGCAGCCTGCCGGCGGTTGGCGCGCCGTGGGTTGAAGGCGGCAGCGCTAGGGCAGGGTGTGTGGCCCCCTTAGCGGGTACGGCTCTTCATGGCGCGTTCTACCTCGCGCTTGCCTTCGCGGTCCTTGATGGTGTCGCGCTTGTCGTGCTCTGCCTTGCCCTTGGCCAGCGCAACTTCACATTTCACTTTGCCGTCTTTCCAGTGCAAATTGAGGGGCACCAGGGTGTAACCCTTTTGCTCGATTTTCCCAATCAGGCGCTGAATCTGCTCTTTGTGCAAGAGCAGCTTCTTGGTGCGCACGTTGTCCGGATTGACGTGACTGGACGCCGTGTGTAGCGGGTTGATCTGCAGCCCGATGATGAACAACTCGCCACCGCGAATAACCACGTAGCCATCGGTCAGCTGCACCTTGCCTTCGCGCAGCGATTTGACCTCCCATCCTTCGAGGACCAAACCGGCCTCAAAACGTTCTTCGAAAAAATAGTTGTAGGCCGCTTTTTTGTTGTCAGCAATGCGGGTGTTGATAGCGGGTTTTTTGGCCATGGATCTCAGATGGGGGTGGCAGGCAGGAAAATAAGGTGGGCTGTTGGGCTTGCTTACAATCCCGCGCAGGCCCCCATTCTATGAAAACCATCCACAAGTCCGTTTTAATCTGGTACAGCCCGGTGGAAATGTACGCCTTGGTCTCGGATGTGAGCCAATACCCGCAGTTCTTGCCGTGGTGCGACCATACCGAGATATTGGAGCACCACGCGGACGGTATGACGGCTGAAATTGGCCTGACCTTTGGCGGCATTCGCCAAACCTTTACTACCCGCAACATCCACACCCCAAGCAGCCAGGTCGATGTATCCCTGGTCAATGGTCCTTTTTCGCAATTGGATGGGCATTGGCACTTTCATATGCTGGGCGACGGCTCGCAACGCGCCTGCCGTGTTGAATTAACCCTGAACTATGGGTTTGGCAACGCCACCTTGGGCAAACTGGTGGGGCCGGTGTTTGATACCGTTGCAGCCAGCCTGGTCGATGCCTTTGTTAAACGGGCCCAACAGGTCTACGGGGACTGACGTGGGCATTACGGTCAACTTAGTCTATTCGCCAAAGGCACGGGTGGTGCAGCAGTGGGAATTGGCGCTAGAGGTCGGCGCGACCCTGGCCGATGCCGTACGCCTCAGCGCTGTATTGGCGCCCCTTAACGCTGCACAGGTTGATGGGCTGGCGTGTGGAGTCTGGGGCCGAAAAGTGGCGCACAGCCACGTATTGCGCGATGGCGACCGGGTTGAGTTATACCGCGCCTTGTTGGTAGACCCCAAAGTGGCCCGACGCACGCGTTTTGTAGGTCAAGGGGCAAAGACCGCGGGCTTGTTTGTCAAACGCCGCGTTGGCGCCAAGGCCGGGTACTGACCGACGCCCCTTAACGGCAGCGACAGTGGGCCTGGGCCCTACTTGCAGTCGCTAGCGATGATGCCCTGAATACGCTTGAGTTCATTGGCCTTTGCGCCGTCGTCCATAAACTCCCGCTCGCCCGCCGCATTGGTGCGGGAAATGCGTACGCCTGACTCCATGCTGGCCTTGGCCTGTTTGGCGCGGGCGCAGTTTTCAACCTTGGCTTTGGTAATGCGGTCTTCATCGGCCTTGCGTTTGGCCGCTTCGGCGTCGGCGGCCTGTTTCTTGCGCGCTTCCAGCTCTTTGTCAACACCTGCGCCCTTCGCGGCCCCCGGCACCAAAACCGGTGTGGCGGCGGCAGGTTGTTCTGCGTCGGCCTCTGTGACTGGCAAGACGGCGCGGCTGTTGGGGCGTTTAAGGATGTTTTTATCGACTACGTCCAGCGGTGGCGCGCGGTCGCTAAACACTTTGTGCCCGTCTTTGTCAATCCATTGCCATTGGGCGAACGCCGTGGCACTGAGCCCGGCGAGCAAGCTGAACAAAAGGGTAGGGAGGATTTTCATGCTGATCAGTGTAGCGTTTGGGCGTAAAAATGGCACGCAATCTCACCGCCAGTGTCGGTTTTTTACGTGACAAATTGTGCACCGACGCGTTTTGGCAACTGGCGCCACGGGTACAATTCGCCATTTGGAGCTTTGACATGCGCCTCCTCGGCAAAGCGCTCACCTTCGACGACGTCTTGTTGGTGCCAGCGTACTCCCAGGTCCTACCCAAGGACACTTCTCTCGCCACCCGCTTTTCCCGCAATATTGCGTTGAACCTGCCCCTGGTGTCTGCCGCCATGGACACGGTGACCGAAGCACGCTTGGCAATTGCCATTGCGCAAGAAGGCGGTATGGGCATCGTGCACAAAAACCTCACGCCCGCTGAGCAGGCGGCGCAGGTTTCCAAGGTCAAGCGTTACGAGTCGGGCGTGCTGCGTGACCCAGTGGTCATCACCCCACACCACACCGTGCGCCAGGTCATGGATTTGTCCAGCCAGCTGGGCGTTTCGGGCTTTCCGGTGTGTGATGGCGGCAAAGTGGTGGGTATCGTGACGGGACGCGATCTCCGGTTTGAAACCCGTTATGACTTGCCGGTGAGCAAGATCATGACGCCCCAAGACAAGCTGATTACGGTGCCAGATGGCACCACCATCAGCGAAGCCAAGGTGCTGCTCAATCAGTACAAGATTGAGCGGCTGCTGGTGGTCAACGACGCATTCGAGCTCAAGGGCCTGATCACCGTAAAAGACATCACCAAACAAACCAGTTTCCCCAACGCAGCCCGTGACGCCCATGGCAAGCTGCGTGTCGGTGCGGCAGTGGGTGTGGGTGCTGGTACCGAGGAACGGGTCGAAGCCCTGGTGCGCGCCGGTGTGGACGCCATCGTGGTGGACACGGCGCACGGCCACAGCCATGGTGTGATTGAGCGGGTTCGCTGGGTCAAAAAGAACTATCCCCACATCGATGTGGTGGGTGGCAACATCGCTACCGGTGCCGCGGCATTGGCCCTGGTTGAAGCTGGTGCTGATGCGGTCAAAGTTGGCATTGGCCCCGGCTCCATTTGCACCACTCGGATTGTGGCCGGTGTGGGTGTGCCCCAAATCATGGCCATTGACAGCGTGGCAACCGCCTTGCGCGGCACTGGTGTGCCTTTGATTGCCGATGGCGGCATTCGCTACAGCGGTGACATCGCCAAAGCCATTGCGGCGGGTGCCGGCACGGTCATGATGGGCGGCATGTTCGCTGGCACCGAAGAGGCGCCGGGTGAGGTGATTTTGTTCCAAGGCCGCAGCTATAAGAGCTACCGTGGCATGGGCTCCATTGGTGCCATGCAGCAGGGCAGTGCGGACCGTTACTTTCAAGAGTCCAGCACTGGCAACCCCAATGCCGACAAGCTGGTCCCCGAAGGCATTGAAGGGCGCGTGCCTTACAAAGGCTCCATGGTCTCCATCGTGTTCCAGATGTCAGGCGGCATTCGTGCCAGCATGGGGTATTGCGGCTGCGCCACGATTGACGAGATGCAGAATAAGGCGGAGTTTGTAGAAATCACGACCGCTGGCATCCGCGAGAGCCACGTGCACGACGTGCAGATCACCAAAGAGGCGCCTAATTACCGTGCAGACTGATAAACCCGTTGCGCCGGACGGAGTCCGTTCGGCGGCAATGCGTTTCATCATGGTGGCGGTGCTGATTGACATGGTGTCGATCGGCTTGATGATTCCGGTTTTACCCCACTTGGTGGGGAAATTTACGCAATCCCAGGCCGATCAGGCGTTTTGGTTCGGCGCCGTTTCCTTTGCATTTGGCATTGCCACATTCTGTGGTTCACCGGTATTGGGTGCGCTGTCCGACCGGTTTGGGCGTCGCCCGGTGCTGCTCATTGGATTTTGTGGCTTGGCATTCAATTTTTTCATGACCGCCGCCGCTACCAGCCTGTGGATGTTGGTTTTTGTGCGTGTTGTCGGCGGTGGCATGCAAGCCAATATTTCCGTGGCCAACGCGTACGTGGCTGACATCACGCCGGCACCCGACCGGGCGCGCCGGTTTGGTTTGCTCGGCGCGATGATGGGCTTGGGCTTCATCTTGGGACCTGCACTGGGGGGCCTTCTGGGCGATATTGACCTTCGGCTCCCGTTTGTTGCCTCTGGCGTGTTGGCGGTTCTGAACTGGATTTACGGCTACTTTGTGTTGCCCGAGAGTCTCCCCGTTGCACGCCGTACGCCGTTTTCTTGGGCGAAGGCAAACCCTGTATCGGCTTTTAACGGATTGATCGGGCTGGGTGGCGTGGGCCCCCTGGTGGTGGTGATTGCGCTGAGCTATCTATCCCAATTCATGCTGCACTCCAGTTGGGTGCTGTACACCAACTTTAAGTTTGGTTGGGGCCCGCATGAAGTGGGGTGGTCTTTGATGACCGTCGGCGTTGTCAATGTTTTGATGCAAGGGTTTTTGTTAAAACACGTGCTCAAGCGTGTGTCTGCCCAGCGATTGGCGGTGATCGGCTTGTTGAGTTCGACCATCGCTTACATCGCCTACGGACTCGCGCCCCAGGGATGGGTGCTGTTTGTCATCATTATTCTCAACCTGCCTTCCGCTGCAACCGGGGCCGCGCTGCAAAGCATTGTCTCGGGGGCCGCCAGTGCCAACATTCAGGGCCGCATACTAGGCGCTATCGCGTCGCTCAATAGTTTGATGGCTGTGTTGGCGCCGCTGGCCGGGGCAGGCTTGCTCATGCTTGTGTCCGACGCGCCGCGCGGTGATATCCGCCTGGGCCTGCCATTTTTTGTGGGCGCGTTCATTTCATTCATGGCCATGGTTCTCGCAATCAGGCACTTTCAACGGCAGCGCCACAAGCCGCTTGCCCCTTCTTTAAACTAGCACCATGACACACCAACGTATTCTGATTCTGGATTTCGGCTCACAGGTCACGCAGCTCATTGCTCGGCGGGTGCGCGAAGCCCACGTTTTTTGCGAAGTTCACCCCTGTGACGTGAGTGACGAATGGGTGCGTGCGTACGCCAAAGACGGCAGTCTCAAAGGCGTCATCCTTTCAGGTAGTCACGCCAGTGTTTATGAGGAAGCGACCGACAAGGCCCCACAAGCCGTGTTCGAGTTGGGTTTGCCGGTGCTGGGCATTTGCTACGGCATGCAAACCATGGCCCAGCAGCTCGGCGGCAAGGTCGAAGCGGGCCACACACGCGAGTTTGGTTCAGCGCAAATCCGGGCGCGGGGCCATACCCGCCTTCTGGAGGGTATACAGGACAGCACCACACCCGAAGGCCACGATTTGCTGGATGTGTGGATGAGCCACGGCGATAAAGTGACCGAACTGCCACCAGGCTTTTCGGTGATGGCCTCGAACGATGCATGTCCGATTGCCGGCATGGCCGACGAGAAGCGCAATTTTTACGCGGTGCAGTTTCACCCTGAGGTGACCCACACCCTGCAAGGTACCTCCATCCTGAACCGCTTTGTGCTTGACATTTGTGACACCCGCCCCGACTGGATCATGGGCGACTACATCGAAGAGGCGGTACAAAAAATTCGCGCTCAGGTGGGTACGGAAGAAGTGATTTTGGGTCTTTCGGGTGGCGTCGATTCGTCGGTGGCCGCTGCGCTGATCCACCGTGCCATTGGGGACCAATTGACCTGTGTCTTTGTGGACCATGGACTGCTGCGCCTGAATGAAGGTGACATGGTCATGGACATGTTTGTGGGCAAACTGCACGCCAAGGTGGTGCGGGTGGATGCGGCCGACCAGTTCCTCGGTCACCTCAAGGGCGTCAGCGAGCCGGAGGCCAAGCGCAAGATCATCGGGCGCGAGTTTGTAGAGGTGTTCAAGGCTGCAGCCCGCGAACTGGTTGCGCAGGGTGCTATCCAGTCAGGAGCTAATAGTGCGCAGGTCGTCAAAGGTGCCACCTTTTTGGCGCAGGGCACCATCTACCCAGACGTTATTGAATCCGGCGGTGCGGGCAACAAAAAGGCGGTCACCATCAAGAGCCACCACAACGTGGGTGGCCTACCAGAGCAGTTGGGGCTGAAGCTATTAGAGCCCCTGCGCGAGTTGTTCAAAGACGAGGTGCGTGAGCTCGGTGTTGCTTTGGGCTTGCCCCACGCCAT
>JBBRNS010000092.1:0-14214 GCA_038230175.1 Burkholderiales bacterium | reverse complement strand
CGCCACGACCTTCTTTACTATCCGCTCCTATCTGGCGACCATGCGCAAGCAGGGAGCTTGCCTGTTTGAGTGCCTGATCAGTACTTTTAACGGTCAGCCTACCCAGCCTCAGTTGGCTTGGTGAGCTGAGTAGTTACAAAAAAGCGGCCAAATAGGTCGCTAGCCCTCGTGGAATGTGCGCAAACAGCTATTATTTTAGTAGCAATTGGGTGCCTCAGGACGGGTGCGTGGCAGGTGCGTCGACCGCCCGCATCACAGCTGTGGGGTCTTATGGGGTAGCGGCCAGCGCCGCATTCAAGGCCGTCGCGTCGGGTGTTTGCAGCACGGTGTTGTGGTGGTCGGTCAGCGGCCCGCCGCCGGGCAGCACGCCACCGCCCGCTTCATAACCAATGGCTTTGAGCTTCCAAATGGCACCCACACGCTTAAGGTTGCCAACGTGTTCGCCAGATGGGGTGTGCACGGTGTAGACGTTGGCGTTGAGCGGGGCCAGGGTGAGTGGGGGAAGGGGGGCGCTGTCGGGTAAAACGGTCATGGGTCGGGTGTGGGCTTTGGGGCAATGCACCATTGTGCAGGACAGCGTTTTGGTCGATGCTTTTTTGCACAGGGCTGTATTCGTGCTTGGGTGCCAAGCGGAATTCAATCTATCATCTCTGAACAAAAAAGCGCTTGGCGCAACAAGAAGGAATGCCCAATGAACACGGTTACTTTGCGACAAAAATTTCGGTTCGGTTTGGTAGTGATCGTCATCGTTCCCCTCTTGGTGATGTGGGGCAACCGGCTGCTGGGGATCGGCGCTAATTTTCATTATCTGGAGCGCAATCACCTGGCCTTGGTCATGAAGATTGAAGCCATGCGTGATCTGGCGGACCTCAACCCGGCAGTCGCGGCCAAGGTCAACCGGGCTGAGCTGATCAAATATATGGACAGCGCCATTGAAATCACCAAGCACGCTGACACCGATCTGTTCGCCGTGGAAGAATTTGCTTTTCGGGTGATCGGCTACGGTGGCGTGCTGGATCTGGCGCGTGAAGCAGGTGAGAGTTCGGCGCGGTTGCGCAAAATTGTAGAGGGCCAACCGGGCTCCGGCATGACGGCAGAGTTGGCGTTGGCCATGCGCGACGAGATGGCAGTGGTGCGCGAAAAATCCGACCGGTTTGGCCCCGTATTGGCCGAAGCGGTTGGTGTGATCAAGGTCATAGCGACAATCATCATGCTGGTTTGCTCGGCGGCACTGGCCTTTGTCTTCTTCATGCTGCGAAACGGGTCCTTGGGCCCTATCGATGATGCGCTGCAATTCGCCCAGCGCATTGCTGGTGGCGACCTCAGCGGCCACATCACGCCGAAGGCGCAGGACGAATTTGGCCAACTGTATGCAGCGCTCAACGAGATGAACGCCAACCTGGCGCGCATCGTGGGCCAGGTTCGCGTCGGGTCGGAAGAAATATCCACATCGATTAGCGAAGTGGCCAGTGGCAACAATGACCTGTCGGCGCGTACCGAGCACCAGGCAAGCGCACTCGAAGAGACCGCCGCTTCCATGGCAGAGCTGAACGCTACCGTGAAGCAAAACGCCGACTCGGCACGCCAGGCTAACCAATTGGCCATGAGCGCGTCATCGGTTGCGGTGCAGGGCGGCGTGGTGGTCAATCAGGTCGTGGAGACCATGAAAGACATCAACGAATCCAGCCGCAAGATATCGGACATCATCAGCGTCATCGACGGCATTGCCTTTCAGACCAATATCTTGGCGCTCAATGCCGCTGTGGAGGCTGCGCGGGCAGGGGAGCAGGGTCGGGGCTTTGCGGTGGTTGCGTCAGAGGTGCGATCTCTTGCCGGACGCTCTGCCCAAGCAGCTAAAGAAATCAAGAGCCTCATTGGCGCCAGCGTGGATCGGGTGGCGCACGGCTCCGCTTTGGTGGACCAAGCCGGAACCACGATGACGGAGGTGGTTGACAGCATCAAGCGGGTGACCGACATCATGGGCGAGATCAGCGCCGCCAGCAGCGAGCAGGCTTTGGGCGTGTCACAAGTGGGGGAAGCCGTGAACCAGATGGACCAGGTCACCCAACAAAATGCGGCACTCGTCGAAGAGATTGCCGCTGCTGCCAGCAGCCTGAGCGTGCAGGCGCAAGACCTGGTGCAGATCGTTTCAGAATTTACGCTGACCGGTGACACGCCAAGCCGGCGCATCACCGTGTCTTAACGTACGGCTTGCCGCTACCCTTTGGCCACCGGGCGCTGCAGGTCGCTGCACCATTCGCTCCAACTGCCCGCAAAAAGCGCGGTGCGCCCCAGGCCGGCAATCTCCATGGCCAAGATGTTGGGCACCGCGCTGACCCCGCTGCCGCAGTGGTGCACCACGGTAGCCGGGTCACGCTGGCCCAGCAGTGCGTCAAACTCGGCGCGCAGGGCGGCTGCGGGTTTGAAGCGGCCGTCTGGCGTCATGTTCTCGGTAAAAGGCCGGTTCAGCGCGCCGGGGATATGGCCAGCGGCAGGGTCCAGCGGTTCAACCTCACCCCTAAAACGGGGTGCACCGCGTGCATCCAGCAGCGTTTGCTTGCTGCGGCCCAGTTGCGCTGCTACGGTTTCGATAGTGGCCAGCGCAGTAAGGGCGGGGGCTAGAGCGTATTTTGATACGGAAACGGGGCCTTGAACACCCGCTTCTACTGCGCCACCGGCCGCTTGCCAGGCTGGCAGGCCGCCGTCGAGTACGGCCACGTTCTCATGGCCTACCCATTTGAGCATCCACCACAGGCGCCCGCAGTAGAGGGAACCCTGGCGGTCGTAGACCACTGCCTGCATGGTGTTGTCAAACCCGACTGAACCCAGCCAGGCGGCAAAGGCTTCGCGGCTGGGCAAAGGGTGGCGCCCGCCCGATGCGGCGCCGGTCAAGGCCGGGTCGCCCTGGGCGCTGAGCGCCGTGTCCAAGTGCGCGTACACCGCGCCGGGTATGTGGGTCTGTTCAAACATGGCCGCACCCGCTGCGGGCTGGGCCAGGTCAAAGCTGCAGTCAAACACCATGCACGGCTGGCCGCTGGCAAGCAGGGTTTGCAGTTGGGGAGCAGAGATCAGGGTGTGAAATTCTGGGGTAGGCATGGTCGATTTGGCAGGTGCGGTTTCGGGGATGTTTATGATCAGCATATTTTCGTCGTGGGTTTGGGCACTGCGCTTGGCCTCAGGACGAAGCAACTATTCATAAGCACTTTACTGCGAAAGACTCACCATGCGCGTTATCAGTACCATTTTGTTGTCGTTGCTGGCCTTGCAATTAGCCGGCTGCAAGCATGCGCCCAAAGCACCGCCGCGTGACCCCATCAAAATTGTCGGAGTGGTCTCGCTGCTGCCCACAGAACTGTCGTACCAAAAAGTGGGTATTACCGTTTTTAACAACGAGAAAACCACGCGCCCGGTGGGTGAGGCCCTCAACATTGCGGCCCGCGCCGGGGCTGAAAGTGCAATCAAGATTGGGGACCGCACGGTTGTCCAAGTAAGCGTGGATGCACCCGCGCTGGCCCGCTCTATGCAAAACTACCCGGGCACCCTGGACAATAAATTCGACCAGATCAGCGAAGACCTGCAAGCCATGATCGCCAAAGACAAACTCGATGCAGTGGTGGTTGTGGTTGAAACCTTTGACCGGGACAAAGGTGTCAACGGCGTGCGGGTGTTGGTGCGGGCGGGTATGGGCTATATCACCAAGGTAGAGGTCATGCCCCACATCGCCGTGATCGCCGTTGACAAAAACCTCAAACGATTGGGCCTGCAGGAAGTGACGACATCCTACGCAATAGAACGTCCCGAAGACCAGAAATGGACCTACGTATTGGCTGAAAACCTGGACACCGCCACCCAGGAGAAAGTCAATCAGACCATGAAAAACGCGCTGGAGAGTGGTGTGGACCAGGCGGTGGGGTCTATCAGCTTCTAGCCCCTGCTTTAGTTCCGCTCGGCCGGTGTGTCGGGCAGTACACGGCTTCGCAAAATGGTGGCCAACACGCCACTGCCCAATATCACTGCAATGCCGGCCCAGCCCATAAGCGGCAGCTTATCGTCAAACAGCAGCACGCTGTAGATAGACGCAAACACAATGCCGCTGTACTGCATGCTGGCCACCACCAGGGTTGCGCCCTGGCTGTAGGCGCGGGTCATACACCATTGGCCCAGCGACGCCAAAATGCCAATGGGTATGAGCCAAGCCGCAGCCTGCCAGCGCACCTCGGTCCAGGGCGTGAGGCCGGTAAACAGCGCGCCCACGACACCCACCACCGCTGCACCGATTGAGAAGTAGAAAACGGTGCGCTCTTCGGGCTCGCCCACTTTGCCCAGGGCCGTTACCTGCAAATAGGCCAGCGCAGCCCCCATGCCCGAGAGCAGGCCCACGACGCCGGCAAACAACTGGTCATGGTCGATGGTGGGGCGCAGGGTCAGCACAACACCGGCAAACCCCATCAGTACCGTGCCCAAAAGCCGCCCTTGGTTGGGCAGGCCGCCGTAGAGTAGGGCGCCGCCCACGATAAAGGCGGCCACCCACACACCGCTCATGTAGTTCAGCGTCATGGCGGTGGCCAGTGGCAGGTGGGCAATGGCGTAAAACCAGCCACCCAGGGAAAGTACACCAATGATGCTGCGCCACAGGTGCATCATCGGCACCGGGGAGCGCAAGGGGATGCCGCGTGCGCGCACCACCAAAGCCATGAAGACGATGCTGACCACGCCGCGGTAAAACACCAGCTCCATGGTGCCAAAGCTGCTGGACGCAAACTTGATGCCCAGCGCCATGGTGGCAAAGAAGAACGAGGCCAGAATCATCCACAGGGCTTGCATACCGCTTTTACGCTCCAAATTAACTATAGACACGACCGCTAGCCCTCGCCGATATTGCGCAAGCAGCTATAAAAAACGTAGCATTTATCGGCGTGCGGTGCCATACCTCGCCACTCCAAACTAGGCAGCGCCGTGTACGCTTATTGGTCCAGGTTGACTTGGCGGCGGTACCACTCATGGAAGTGCTGCATACCGTCTTCCATGGGGCTTTGGTAAGGACCTACTTCGTTGTCGCCCCGGGCATAGAGGGCGGCGCGCCCTGCGTCCATGCGCTCACCAATCTCATCGTCTTCGATGCAGGTCTCCATGTAGGCCGCGCGCTGGGTCTCTACAAATTCGCGCTCAAAGGCGGCGATTTCCTCGGGGTAGTAAAACTCCACCATGTTCATGGTTTTGTTCGGCCCGATGGGGTGCAGGGTAGACACTGTGAGCACATGCGGGTAGGCCTCGACCATGATGTGCGGGTAGTAGGTGAGCCAGATGGCGCCAAAGTCGGGCGCCTTGCCGCCCCGGTAGGCCAGCAGCTCTCTGTGCCAGCGCTTGTAGACCTCAGAGCCGCCGCCGGCCTTCGCCGCCGCTAAGCCCTTGGCCACGCCCACGGTTTGGACCGAGTAATTGTCCTTGAACTCCCAGCGCAGGTCCTCGCAGGTGACAAATTCGCCCAAGCCCGGGTGGAAAGGGCCTACGTGGTAGTCCTCTAGGTAGACCTCAATGAAGGTTTTCCAGTTGTAGTTGCACTCGTGCAGCTCCACATGGTCGAGCACAAAGCCGTCAAAACTCAGCGCCTGGCGCGGGCCCATGCCGGCCAGATCGGCTGCGATGTCGCGGCCGTTGTCTTCAAACAGCAAGCCGTTCCACTCGCGCAGCGGGTAGTTGTTGAGATTTAAGCAGGGGTCGTGCGCAAAATGCGGCGCGCCCAGCAGGGTACCGGTGGGGCTGCTGGCGGTGGGACTGGCGCTGTAAGTCCAGCGGTGGATCGGGCACACGATGTTGCCGCTGTGGTTGCCCGCCAGACTACCGCGCCCTTGCAGCATGACCGCTTGGCGGTGGCGGCAGACGTTAGAGATCAGCTCTATCCCGCTGGCGTTGTGCACCAGCGCGCGGCCCTCTTTCTCTTGGGGCAGGGCGTAGTAGTCGCCCACGTTAGGCACGCTCAGGGCGTGCCCCACGTAGCGTGGTCCTCGCTGAAAGATGCTTTGCAGCTCGCGCTGGTACAAAGCCTGGTCAAAGTAGCTCGAAACTGGTAGTTGGCTCAAAGCCTGCTGCAGTTGAAGACTTAAATCAGACATTGGTGTCCTGACCTAAAGACTCCCCACAGGGAGATACGCCCCAAGGCGCAGTAAAAAGAGAGCCGGTGGACCCATAAAGGACCTACCGGAGGCGGGGGGCCATTGTACCTGCTGCCCCTCAGAGCTCAGAAGGCCTAAAATCACCGGTTTGCATCCTATTGCCCCCATATTCATGCCCAAGGCTAAAGCATCTTCCCCCACTGACCTTCTAAGCGCTGCCGAATTGGCGCTGCCCGCCACCTACGAGTCCGCCATGCAAGAGCTTGAGCGCCTGGTGGCGCGCCTGGAGTCGGGTGAAATGCCGCTGGAGCAACTGCTGACTGGCTACCAGCGTGGTGCGCAGCTGCTGCAGTTTTGCCGCGACAAACTGCAGTCGGTTGAAGACCAGATCAAGGTGCTTGACAACGGCATGCTCAAGGGCTGGAAGCCGCAATGATGGTGTCCTTCGACCTAGAGCCCTGGAGCAACACCCGCTTGGCGCAGGTGGAGCAGGCGCTGGACCATTGGGTGACAGTGGACGTGCCCGACGGCTTGGACCACGGCGCACCGGCGGCTTTGGTGGCTGCAATGCGATACGCCGTGCTCGACGGTGGTAAACGCCTGCGGCCTTTGCTCGTTTTGGCCGCGCAAGAGGCGGTGTGTGATGCAGCCGACCTTGGCGCAGCGCAAGCAGCCCTGCGCGCAGCCTGTGCGGTGGAGTTGATCCATGCCTATTCGCTGGTGCACGACGACATGCCGTGTATGGACAACGACGTGTTGCGCCGGGGCAAACCCACGGTGCACGTGCAGTTTGGAGAGGCCAGTGCTTTGCTCGCCGGGGACGCCTTGCAGGCCTTGGCGTTTGAGTTGTTGACCCCCGTGGACGGCCCAGTGCCACCTGCGACCCAAGCCAAACTGTGCGGGTTGTTGGCCCGCGCGGCGGGCAGCGCTGGCATGGCAGGTGGCCAAGCGATTGACTTGGCCAGCGTCGGACATCCCCTTTCTGAGAACCAATTGCGTGAAATGCACGAGCTCAAAACCGGTGCGCTGCTGCAAGGCAGTGTGCTCATGGGCGCGCATTGTGGCGCACCCAACTCCCAGGCCTTGGCGGGGTTGACCCACTATGGTGCGGCGATTGGCTTGGCTTTTCAGGTGGTCGATGACATACTGGACGTGACTGCCGACTCCGCCACGCTGGGTAAAACAGCCGGCAAAGATGCCGATCAGAACAAACCCACCTATGTGTCTCTTATGGGTTTGCAGGCCAGCCAGGCGTATGCCCAGCAACTGCTGACGCAGGCGCTGGCGGCATTGGATGCCAGTGGGCTGACCCACACCCAGGCGCTGCGGGCGCTGGCCGATATGGTGGTAAACCGCGCCCATTGATGCGGCGTTTTATAAGCTGAAATGACTGTTAGCCCTCGAATACTATGCGCAAGCAGCTACTAAAAATATAGCAAATGCCAAAATTTAAGTACCCCTTGCTGCACACCATCAACGATCCGCTGGATCTGCGTTTGGTGCCACGCGAAGACCTGCGCCAGTTGACCGATGAGTTGCGTGGCTTCTTGCTAGAAAGCGTCGCCAAAACCGGTGGACACCTCAGCTCCAATCTGGGTACGGTGGAGCTCACCGTGGCCCTGCACTACGTTTTCAATACGCCTGAGGACCGCTTGGTGTGGGACGTGGGCCATCAGACCTACCCGCACAAAATTCTGACCGGTCGGCGTGACCGTATGACCACCTTGCGCCAGTTGGGCGGCCTGTCTGGCTTTCCGCAGCGTGCGGAGAGCGAGTACGACACCTTCGGCACTGCCCACTCCAGCACGTCCATATCGGCCGCCTTGGGCATGGCGTTGGCGGCCAAAATTCAGGGTGTGGAGCGCCACGCAGTGGCCATTATTGGAGACGGTGCCCTGACTGCAGGCATGGCGTTTGAAGCGCTCAACAATGCCGGTGTGGCCGATTGCAATCTGTTGGTCATTTTGAACGACAACGACATGAGCATTAGCCCGCCGGTGGGGGCGCTCAATCGCTATCTGGCGCAACTCATGAGCGGCAAGTTTTACGCCAAGGCCAAGAATGCCGGTAAAACCGTGCTCAAAGGCGCGCCGCCTTTGTTTGAGTTGGCCAAACGTTTTGAAGAACACGCCAAAGGCATGGTGGTGCCAGCCACTTTATTCGAGAAATTCGGTTTCAATTACATTGGCCCCATTGATGGGCATGACCTTGAATCGCTCATCCCCACGCTAGAAAACATCAAGCAGCTCAAGGGCCCGCAGTTTCTGCATGTGGTGACCAAAAAAGGCCAGGGTTATAAGTTGGCGGAGGCTGACCCTGTGGGCTACCACGGGCCAGGTAAGTTTGACCCTAGCATTGGCTTACAAAAGCCAACGGTGGCGCCCAAGACGACCTTCACCCAGGTATTTGGGCAGTGGCTGTGTGATATGGCTGCCCATGACAAACGCTTGGTGGGCATCACTCCGGCTATGCGCGAGGGCTCTGGCATGGTGGAGTTTGAGCAGCGCTTTCCTGAGCGCTACTTTGATGTGGGTATTGCAGAGCAGCACGCGGTGACCTTTGCCGCAGGGCTGGCCGCAGAAGGACTAAAGCCAGTGCTGGCAATTTACTCCACCTTTTTGCAGCGCGCCTATGACCAACTGATTCACGATGTGGCGATTCAGAACCTTCCCGTGGTGTTTGCTTTGGACCGCGCAGGCTTGGTTGGGGCCGATGGCGCGACCCATGCCGGTGCGTATGACATTGCGTTTTTACGCTGCATCCCCAACATCAGCGTGGCCTGCCCGTCAGATGAAAACGAATGCCGCCAGTTGCTCAGTACCGCGTTTGCACAAGACCATTCGGTCGCCGTGCGTTATCCACGCGGCGCTGGGGTGGGCGTGGCGGTACAAGCCGATTTGACGCCACTGCCATTTGGCAAAGGTGAGATCCGCCGCCAGGGCAAAGAGATTGCCATCCTGGCGTTTGGAACCCTTTTGCATCCTGCGCTGGAAGCGGCTCAAGCACTGGGAGCGACCGTGGTCAACATGCGCTGGGCCAAGCCGCTGGATACCGATTTGTTGATGCAGGTGGCGCGTACCCACCAGTCCTTGGTGACCGTTGAAGACGGTTGCATCATGGGTGGTGCGGGCAGTGCAGTGGCTGAGGCCCTGCTTGCTGCTGGGTTGGAGCGGCCCCTGTTGCAGTTGGGCTTGCCAGACCACTTTGTTGAGCACGGTGACCCGGTTCGGCTGATGGCCCTGCAGGGGCTGGATGCGGCGGGTATTCAGGCCTCCATACGCCAGCGGTTTACCGCATTGAACAAGCCCTTGGCCTACGCAGCCTAATAAGGGTATGCCCGCGGCCTCCTTGGCCGGGTTGGAGGCTCTTTTCAAGGGAAAACCCCCACGGTTAGTGCCGTGGGTGGTTCATACAATCAAATACGACTCTTAGCAGTCGACTACTTGCCTACGCTTGTGGGCATCTACTATTTGAACCCTAACTGGAGTACCCCGAATGGATCGTCGATCAATCATTAAAAACGCCGGCATCGCAGGTGTTTTAGCTGCAGGTGTTGCACCCGCAGTGCACGCCGAGACAGCGGGAATTCGCTGGCGTTTGGCGTCCAGCTTTCCGAAAGCACTCGACACCATCTTTGGCGGCGCGGATGTGTTTGCCAAAAAAGTGGGTGAAATGTCCGGTGGAAAGTTTGTGATTACCACCCATGCGGGCGGTGAGTTGATGCCCGCGTTTGGCGTGGTCGATGGCGTGCAAAACGGTACCGTTGAGATGGCACACACCGCTCCGTACTATTTCCATGGCAAGGACGAGACCTTTGCCCTGGGTTGCGCGATTCCCTTTGGTCTGAACAGCCGCCAAATGACGGCCTGGATGTACCAGGGCAATGGCGGAAAACTGATGCGTGAGTTTTACGCGAAGTACAACATCGTGAACTTCCCCATGGGCAATACGGGTGCTCAAATGGGTGGCTTTTACCGCAAAGAAATCAAGTCAGTTAAAGACATCAAAGGCATGAAGTTCCGCGTGGGCGGTTTTGCTGGACGCGTGTTTGAACGCATGGGCGGCGTGCCGCAAAATATTCCCGGTGGTGAGATTTACACGGCGTTAGAAAAAGGCACTATCGACGCCGCCGAGTGGGTGGGGCCTTACGACGACCAAAAGCTGGGGCTGAACAAAGTGGCACCGTTTTACTATTACCCCGGCTGGTGGGAAGGTGGTCCACAGCTGGATCTGTTTGTGAATGACAAGGCCTATGCCGGTTTGTCCGCTGAGAACAAGACCATCATCGAGTGTGCGGCTGCGTTTGCCCACACCGACATGCAGGCGAAGTACGATGCTCGCAATCCCGCTGCTTTGAAACAGTTGGTCGGTGCCAAGACCAAGGTTCTGCCTTTCCCCAAAGACGTGCTGGACTTGGCGTTCAAAGAGTCAATGGCCCTGTATGCAGAAGTGGGTGCCAAAAATGAAAATTGGAAAAAGGTGTATGCCGACTACTCTGAATTCCGCAAGGACGAAAACCTGTGGTTCCGCTTTACCGAAGCACGGTTTGACAGTTTTATGCAGGCGCAAAAGCTGTAAGAAGCGCCCGGTTTTCTGCAATGAAAAGGCCCCGCAATGCGGGGCCTTTTTTATGGGGATTCCGACCGTGCTGAGGGGGCGTGGCTAACGCACCACCAATACCGGCACAGGACTCACCCGAAGCAAGGTGCTGGTGGTGCTGCCCACAATCAACTGGCGAATCCGCGAGTGGCCATACGCGCCGATTACCAGCAGCGCGGAGCCGCAATCCTTGAGGTAAGCGGCTATGGCCTCTTCGGGTTCGCCCGAGAGCGTTTCCTCGGTGGCGGCAAAGCCCGCAGCCGTGAGTGCGTGTTGCGCCAGTGCACGTTGGTGGTTACCGCTGGCAGACCCAGCACCGGCGGTAACCAGCACCATGGGCAAGCCTTGGAACAGGGGGCTAGCAGCAACGGTGTCCACCATTTTGCAGGCCGTGGGGCTGCCGTCGAAGGCGATGACGACCTGCCGGGGTGCTTCAAAGGGTGCGTCGGTGGCCAACAGTACCGGGCGGTGGGTGGCGCGAATGACCCGCTCCACATGGTGGTCTAGGTGGACTTTTCCCGTGGGGTGGGCGTGGACATGCTGGCCCAGCACCAGCAAACGGGTTTGTGGCTCCAGTTCAAGCACGCTGTCCACCAGTTCGCCGTGCCGCAGGCGGGTGTCGAGCTGAGTGACACCGGCTGCAGCTGCGCGTGCGCGGGCCGCCGCCAGCAGACGCCGACCGGCTTCTTGCAGCAAGGCGCCGCGCCGCGCATCGAGCGCACTCAATTCGTGGAGCAGCGACTCGTGCGCGCCCAAGCCAATGGTGCCGCTGAGGTCTTGCATCGGTGCGCTCTGCGCGGAACGCTCCAGCACGTGCAGCAGTTCTAGGGGGGCTTGCAGCCGCATGGCAGACCAAGCCGCCCAGTCGATGGTGGCGTTGTGGGTGCTCAGGCCATCGAGGCAGGCGTAAACCGTGTTCATGGTGGTGCTCATTGTGCGTTCAGTGGGTGAGTTGTTCTACCGCACCGGGTTTGTCGTGAACTGCGAACTGGTCGACCAGTGTGGCGCTGGCGGCGTTCAGCCCGATCACCTCGACCGGTGTACCTTCGCGCTTGAATTTGAGAACCACTTTGTCCAGCGCGTTGATCGCGGTCACGTCCCAGAAGTGCGCGCGTCCTACGTCAATGCAGATGCGTTCAACCACTTCTTTGTAGTCAAAAGACGCCATGAAGGTTTCGGCGGAGGCAAAAAACACCTGACCCACCACGGTATAGGTGCGTACCCGACCTTGCGCGTCGCTGCTGCGGTCCACGCGCAGCACCTTGCCGATTTTGTTGGCGAAAAATAGTGCCGATAGCAGCACGCCCACCAAGACACCTTTGGCCAGGTCGTGGGTGAACACCGTGACCACCACCGTGGCCAGCATCACCACCGACGAGCTGGGTGGGTATTCGCGCAGCTTGAGGATAGAGTTCCAGCTAAAAGTTCCAATACTGACCATGACCATCACCGCGACCAGAGCCGCCATGGGAATTTGCTTGACCCAAGGGCCTAAAAAGACAACCAGGATCAACAAAAAAACGCCCGCAATAAAGGTCGATAAGCGCCCGCGGCCACCGGATTTGACGTTGATCATGGACTGGCCAATCATGGCGCAGCCCGCCATGCCACCGATGAAGCCGGTGGCGATGTTGGCCACCCCCTGGCCCACACATTCCCGGCTTTTGTTGCTGTTGGTGTCGGTCAGTTCGTCGACGAGGGAGGCCGTCATCATCGACTCTAGCAAGCCCACCACTGCCAGCGTGGCGGCGTAGGGGAAGACGATGGAGAGGGTTTCAAAAGTCAACGGTACGTCGGGCAGCAAAAAGACGGGCAGGCTGTCGGGCAGTTGTCCCATGTCACCCACGGTGCGAATATCCAGCCCTAGGGCCACGGCCACGCCGGTGAGCACCACAATACATACCAGTGGCGAGGGCACGGCCTTGGTGATGTAGGGCAAGCCGTAAATGATGCACAAACCAGCTGCCGTCATGCCGTACACCACCCAGCTCACATTGGTGAGTTCGGGTAACTGCGCCATAAAAATCAAAATGGCCAGGGCATTGACAAAGCCGGTGACCACCGAGCGCGAAACAAAACGCATCAGCCTACCAAGCTTGAGAAACCCAACACCCATTTGCAACACACCCGTCAACAGCGTGGCGGCCAGCAAATACTGCAGGCCGTGGTCTTTGATCAGGGTCACCATCACCAAAGCCATGGCGCCGGTGGCCGCAGAGATCATGCCGGGACGCCCACCGGCGAAAGCGATGACCACCGCCATGCTGAACGACGCGTACAAGCCCACTTTGGGGTCCACCCCCGCGATGATCGAAAACGCGATGGCCTCGGGTATCAGGGCCAGCGCCACCACCAAGCCGGCGAGAATGTCACCGCGGATGTTGGAGAGCCAGTCTTGGCGAATGGTTGAAAGGGTCATCGTAAAAACTATCGGCGACACGCATGAGAAATGCGGTGTCTAAATTAAAGAAGGCAGGCAGCGGCGTGTGCCGAAATGAGCCTTTGGAATGCACTGCAGGTTATGAGGCACCACCGGCAGTGGCATGCCATGCGTGCTTCCTTGATTTTATCCCTGCCTTGATGTATGTCAGGTAGCAGCGGCTCGAGTCATAGAAGACTGCGCTACATTGGCCTGAATGGGATAAGGGTTGAGTCATGAATAGTTTGGCGATGGTTTGGACACAGTTTTTTGTTTGTGCGGTGCTGATTGGCGCGGCGGGTTTTCAGCTGTCCCGCTATGGCGACATCATTGCGCAGCGCACCGGCCTGTCGGGCAGTTGGGTTGGCTTAGCCTTGCTGGCGACGGTGACTTCCTTGCCCGAGTTAGTCACCGGCATTACCAGCGTGACCATTGCCAATGCCCCTAACCTAGCCGTGGGTGATGCGCTGGGAAGTTGCGTGGTGAATCTGGTGTTTCTGGTGGTGATTGATTTCTTGTTTCGCAAAGAGCCCATTTGGCACCGCGCCGGTCAAGGCCATGTGCTGGCTGCTGCGTTTGGTGTGGTGATGCTAGGATTTGTTTTGATGAGCATGTTAATGACCCATCTGGCCGCTGCCGGCAGTGGTGGTGTGGCTCTTCCGTTTTCCCGGATGGGTTTTAGTACGGCGACGCCACTTATTTTGATGCTGTATCTGGTGGCAATGCGCACAGTTTTTGCCTATGAAAAGGCCCAAGCTGCGTCGTCGACGGCGGTGGATGCATTGGGCCAGGAACTACCCACGTTGCATTTCGCGATGGTTCGTTTTGGTCTTGCAGCCTTGGTGGTGGGCTTGGCGGGCCTGTGGCTGCCATTTGCAGCAGTGCAGCTGGCTGAAAGCATGGGCTGGAGCCGTAGTTTTGTGGGTACTTTGTTTGTGTCGTTGGCGACGTCCTTGCCGGAGTTGGCCGTCACCTTGTCGGCTTTGCGCATCGGTGCGCTGGACATGGCGATTGGCAATCTGCTGGGCAGCAACCTGTCCAATGTGGCGATCATCGCGGTGGATGACCTTTTTTACCGCAATG
>JBBRNS010000091.1:0-14381 GCA_038230175.1 Burkholderiales bacterium | reverse complement strand
GTCAATCACCGCCACGTCGGGTTGATTCGCCTCCAAGGTGGCCAAAATTTTTTCAAGCTGAATCTCGGCCATTACCTTAACTTGAGAGCGATCCAGCCCCAGGCGGCGCGAACGAAGCGCAACTTGGGCACCACTTTCTTCGCCGGTGACATACAGGGTGTTTTTTCCAGCGCGCTGCAGTGCGTCAAGCGCCTGCAACAACAGCGTCGATTTGCCAATGCCGGGGTCACCGCCCATCAGCACGACACCGCCTTGCACGATGCCGCCACCCAGCACCCGGTCCAACTCCTCGTGGCCAGTGGGTGTGCGGTCCACGTCGGTGGCTTCGATGTCGGACAGCACCATGATTTCGCTGGTTTTGGCCAGCGACTGGAACTGCGTGGAATAGCGGTTTTTGACGCCCGACTCGCTATGGGCAATCGATTCGATCAGGGTGTTCCAGGCATTGCAATGGGGGCACTTGCCCAACCATTTGGGGCTGATGCCGCCGCATTCGTTGCAGGTGTAGATGGTTTTGTCTTTGGCCATGCCGCGAATGATACTGTACAAAGGTACAGTTTTAACGAAACCACTACACCGGCAAAGGGGGGCGGCTATTGGGTGGTGCGTGGGTTGCGGCCTGGCCAAACTCCACCCGGTTGCGGCCATTGCGTTTGGCAACATACAGGGCCTTGTCGGCCGCGCCGTAAAGCTCTTCAAAGGCCCCGGTATCTCCAGCTGGGAATTCGCTCACGCCCACACTCAAGCTCACTGGGATGGCGTGGTGGTGCAGGTGCAGCATCTGCTGGTCCACACTGGCGCGCAGCTTCTCGGCCAGTGCCATCGCACCGGCCCGGGCGGTGTTGGGCATCAACACAACAAATTCTTCGCCCCCCAAACGCGCAACAACATCCGTGGCCCGCACACCGGCGACGAGCCGCTGGGCCACCTGCTGCAGCACCGCATCACCGAGGGGATGGCCGTAGCTGTCGTTGATCTTTTTGAACCAGTCAATGTCTGCAATCAGCATGCTGGTGGGCGTTTTTGCGCGGGCGGCGCGGGCCAACTCAGCCGTAGCCTCGGGGGTGAAATAGCGCCGGTTGTACAAACCCGTCAGCGTATCGTGCTGCGCCAGATACAGCAATTCGGCATTGCTGGCACTGAGTTGGCGCTTCAGCAAGGTGGCCTTGACGTACTGGCGCCAAATCATGGTGGATACGACCGACGACAGGACCGGCACAGTCAAGGTGATTAACTGCAGCGAAGCGTATTGCGCCGAACCCAGACCCAAGTGCACTAATGCCGCGTTAAAAAACCCATAAACCACAAAAAAAACAGGCACCGACACACCAGGGCGCAGCAACACCATCGCGCTCAAAACAATTGATACCAGCAGATAGCTACCAACCCCCGCAGGCGCACCCACTTTGAGATCAGCCAAGGTCAGCGCCGCGCCCAGAGCCAAATAAGCCACCACGACCCCAATTTGCAGGCTCACACCCAAGGCCCGCGACGCGTGCGCCTGTCGCAAATGCCATTGCGTGAGGACCCCCACCACCAGAGCAACACCCAACATAACGCCGTGGGGCGTCGCAATAGACTGTGCCCACAGCGCCAGGTCCGGCCGCCCTTGGGGCACTTGGTAGTGGCTAAATTGCCAATAGAAAACAGCGTGCAGGGGAACTGCGATCAACCAGAACCACCGGAACCGCTGCAAGGACTCCAGCGTGGCGTCGGCCACCACAGCACTGTAGTCGCGCGAGCGCTTGCGCCACGATGCAAGCGCGCGTTGAAACCATGGTGCGATCACAAGCGTGGCTTCCTGAAAGATCGGTTTAGGTGGGCAAAACCGAGCGCACCTTGCGCACCTTGTCCAGGCTCACCCGCACTTTGATGGTTTCAAATCCCACCGGGCTTTGAATCGAATTGGCCAACTGCCGGGTGTCCCGCGTAACATAGTTGCCCAAGGCAATTCCCTCTTTGTCCAAAATACTCATCACCCAGGGCGTGTTGGCGCGCTCCCCGCGCTGCACCGACACGGCCGTTTCGCCGTTGAGCAATCGCACGTAGCTGCCCGGCGGGTAAAAACCCACCGCCTGCGCCATGGCCGACGCGATGCCCAGGCCATCGTTCTCGGCGCCCAAAACCATTGATTTCACCGCCGTAACAGGTGCCTGCGCCGCGCGGGTCTTGCGGGCGGCCGCCTTGGCCACAAAACTGTCGGCCAGTTGGAGGATGCGCCGCAACAAAACCGTTTTAGGCTGCGCATCCGGCGCCAGTGGATTGTGGTGCCAGCGCACCACATCGAGCCAATCGGCATCGTCCACACCAAAGGCTTTGAGGATGTCGACGCTGATGCCAGGGTGGTCCTGGATCAAGGTGCGCTGCCAAGCGTTGGGCTGCGACTGCTGACGCGACAGACTGTCTTGGTCGCGCGCCATACCAATGTTCATGGTCAATGCGGCATTCACCAGCACGCGGCGCAAACCGGCGTCTAGCGTGAGCTTTTGCGCGGTCAGCTCGCAGGCCACAAGGCAAAGCAAGGCGTGGGTGGCGCTGTAGCCCAGAGAGTCATCGGCCAAGGCTTGGAAAAGACAAAACAGGCTGTCCTCGGGGTCGGTATGCAAAAGGCCCAGCGCATGGTCGCGGATACCCGCTAGGCGATTGAGCGGGTTAATCGCCAGCCCCCCCTGGTACAGGATGCCACGCAGCATTTCCTGCAGGTCAAGCCAGCCACCGTTGACATAGGCGCCGACCACGTAGTCGCTTTCCAGTATCACGCTGGGCATGGGCGCGCGGGCGATGGCCTGCACATCCACCCCGTCGCGAAGCATGGTGTGCACCATACGCTCGTAGCTGCGTTGCCAGGCCTGCGCGTCAGCGGGGGTAGACGACGCATCGTGGGCATGCAGCTTTTGGCGGTGGTCTTCCGAGGTGACGGGCTGGCCCTTGCGCAACAAGAGCTGACCAGATGCGCTCCACACATCCACGGGCAGTGGTTTACCTACCTCGAGCATGGCTACCGGAATAGGAACGTATTTCATAGGTCGCTTACCTCAACCGGCACCCGAGGCGCCAATGCACACATCAATTCATACCCGACCGTACCCGCGCAAGCGGCCACTTCGTCGATGCACAACACCGACCCATTGGCCGCCCGACCCCACAGGGTTGCTGTACTGCCAACGCCCGCGTGTGGCAGATCGGTCAGGTCGACGGTGATCATATCCATGCTGACCCGGCCCAGCGTGCGGGTACGCACCCCGTCTACGATAACTGGCGTTCCGGTGCCACACACACGGGGGTATCCATCGGCATAGCCGCAGGCGACCACCCCAATCCGCATCGACTCCGTCGCTACAAAATTGGAGCCATATCCGACGCTAGCCCCCGCATCTATTGCCTGAACCGCTATTATTTTTGCAGCAAGCGTCATGCTTGGCTGAAGCTCCCAATGTGCGGCCGTGTGCTGCGGGTGGTCGGGTGCGCTGCCGTAAAGGGCGATGCCCGGACGCACCCAGTCGGAAACCACCAGAGTGTCGGGGTGGGCACTGGCCTGCCCAGGCTCCACGCTGTGGCGCAGCAAAGCCGCGCTATTGCTTAAAGTGCGCTCGCCCGGCAGATCTTGCGTGGCGGCGGCAAAACGCGCCATTTGCTCTGCGACACCTTTGGGGCCGTCGGCATTACTAAAATGGGTCATCAGGGAAATCTCGTCGACCTGCGGCAGTGCGTTCAGCCGGGTCCATGCAGCACGGAAACGCTCGGGCGCAAAGCCCAGCCGGTTCATGCCCGTGTTCATTTTCAGAAACACCCGCTGCGGCACATTGGTTTTGTGTGCGGCCAACATGTCAATTTGCTCACTGCAGTGCACCGTGTGCCACAGGTCTAGGCGCGAACACAACTCAAGGTCGCGTAGTTCGAAAACCCCTTCGAGCAAAAATATAGGCCCCCGCCAGCCCAATTGACGCAGGCGCTTTGCCTCGTCCAAGTCCAGCAGGGCAAAGCCGTCTGCGGCCCGCAAGCCTTCAAAAACCCGCTCGATGCCGTGCCCATACGCATTGGCTTTGACCACCGCCCAGACCCGCGCGTCGGGCGCGGCGCGGTGCGCGCGGGCCAGGTTGCTGCGCAGCGCAGCGGTGTGGATGGTGGCTTGGATAGGACGGGGCATGGCGCAAATTTGAAACGGTGGCGGCGAGTAGGGTTGTGTGGATTCTGACACCGCCCGGCATGCTATAACCGCAAGTCGTTCGGACACCCCTACCCTCAATTTGACGCGCCGGCCTGGTCAGCGCGTATCGACCCCACGAATGAAACGCGGTTTTTACACCATCATGTCGGCGCAGTTTTTCAGCTCGCTGGCAGACAACGCCCTGTTTGTCGGGGCGGTTCAGCTTTTGCGAACCAGCGGCGCGCCCGAATGGCAGCAAGCGGCATTGGTGCCAATGTTTGCATTGTTTTACGTTGTGTTGGCGCCGTTTGTCGGTGCAGTGGCAGACGCGCTGCCCAAGGGTAGCGTGATGCTTTATAGCAACGGCATCAAGATCATCGGCTGCCTGATGATGCTGTTTGGCACCCACCCCTTGATGTCCTACGCCATCGTGGGTCTGGGCGCAGCGGCGTATTCGCCCGCAAAATACGGCATCCTGACCGAGCTGCTACCAGCATCCCAACTGGTCAAGGCCAACGGCTGGATTGAGGGGCTCACCATTTCCTCCATCATCTTGGGCGTTTTGCTGGGGGGGCAGCTAGTGGGCCACGCGGTATCGGTGAACCTACTGTCCATCGACATCCCCTACATTGACACCGGCATCAACACACCGGCCGAAGCCGCCATTAGTGTGTTGATTTTTGTCTACGCGCTGGCGGCCTGGTTTAACACCCGCATTCCGCTCACCGGCGTTCCCATGCGTGCACTGCCAAGCAAGTGGATTACCTTGCTGCCTGATTTTTGGCACTGCAACCTGCGCCTGTGGCGTGACCGCCTTGGCCAAATTTCGCTTGCCACAACAACCCTGTTTTGGGGCGTCAGCGGAAACCTGCGCTACATCGTTTTGGCCTGGGCAGCGGCGGCCTTGGGCTACACGGTGACCCAAGCGTCGGCATTGGTTGGCGTGGTGGCCATTGGTACTGCAGTAGGGGCAGTGGCGGCGTCGATGCGCATGCGCCTAGACCAGGCCACACTGGTTTTGCCACTGGGTATTGCTATGGGCGTGCTCGTTATTCTGCTTAACTTCATTACCAACGTCTGGGTGGCGGCACCGTTTTTGGTGCTGCTGGGTGGGCTCGGTGGGTTTTTGGTCGTACCCATGAACGCGCTGCTGCAGCACCGGGGCCACAACCTGATGGGGGCGGGGCGCTCGATTGCGGTGCAAAACTTCAATGAGCAGGCCTGCATTTTGGGATTGGGTGGGTTCTATAGCCTGTCCACCGGCTTGGGCTTGTCGGCGTTTGGCGCCATTACCGTGTTCGGTTTGGTAGTGGCCGGGTTCATGTGGGTTATCAAGCGCTGGCACGCTGCCAATTGCCGCAACCACAGCGAAGAGATCGCCCACCTGCTGGAACTTGCACGCCACGACAACCCACATGGCTAGTGGATGGGCGGCATTGGCCTTGCTGGCCAACGCGTTTACCTGGGGTATCTCATGGTGGCCCTTTCGCCAGCTCGAAGCATTGGGTGTGCACCCACTGTGGGCTACAGCGCTGATTTACGCGATAGCGGTGGCGGTGCTGCTGGCAGTTCGGCCCAACGCGTGGCGGGCCTTTGGACGCCACCCGGGTTTGTGGATGCTGCTGGTCGCTGCGGGCTTGACCAACGTGGGCTTCAACTGGGCGGTCACGGTGGGCGACGTGGTGCGGGTGGTGCTGTTGTTTTACCTGATGCCTGCTTGGGTGGTGATACTGGCCTGGCCGCTGCTGGGCGAAAAGCCGACTGCCGGCTCGCTGTTGCGCCTGGTGATCGCACTGACAGGCGTGGTGATCGTCCTGAAGACCCCCGAATCACCCTGGCCTTGGCCCAGTACTCTGGCCGATGGCTTGGCGCTGATGGGCGGCTTTTGTTTTGCCTTAACCAATGTGACGCTGCGCCGGCTGCACGAGGCGCCGACCAGCGCCAACATGCTGGCCATGTTTGCTGGGGGCACGCTGATGGCCAGCGCCACGGCCTGGGCAATGCTGCACACCGGCCTGGTGGCGCCACTACCCACACTGGCCGCGACCTCGATGACCTGGATGGCCTGGGTAGTAGCCTTGAGTGCCATGTTTTTGGCGGGTAACTGGGGCTTGCAGTACGGTGCGGCTCGCCTCAGTGCCAGCACCACGTCCATCATCATGCTGTCAGAGGTGGTGTTTGCCAGCGGTTCCGCGCTGTTCTTGGGCGCCGGCCAACTCACCACCCGCGCGATCATGGGCGGATCATTGATAGTTTTGGCAGCCGTACTCTCGACCGTTTCTTTCAAGAAAACGTAGGCCGTGGGGTGTGCTCCGGTGGATTGAGTTCCACCCGGTCGCGCCCACCATGCTTTGCGGTGTAAAGCGCCAAATCAGCCGCCGTATACAGGGCCTGCAGCGGGGCTTTTTGGGTCTCGGTAAGGCCGGTCACGCCAAAACTGGCGGTCACGGGCAACTCCAGTCGCTCGATCTTGAGCGGATGGGCGCTCAGCGCCAGTCGCAGTTTTTCTGCCACCACCATCGCTTGGTCCGGCGTGGTGTACGGCAACAGCACGATAAATTCTTCACCGCCCATCCGGCCTACCAAATCGCTGGCGCGCACGCTCCCCATCAAAATGGCGGCCACCTGCTGCAGTACCCCGTCGCCTGCAGGGTGGCCGTGCTGGTCGTTGACCTTTTTGAAGAAATCCAGATCGACCATCAACAAACTGGTGCCCCGGGGCATACGGTCGGCCCGCACCAGCTCCATCTCGGCCATGCGCATGAACTGGCGCCGGTTGTAAAGCCCAGTCAATGAATCACGCTCGGCCAGCGTCACCAGTTCTTCTTGCTGGGCTTTCAAAATGGCATTGCTGTCGCTGAGCTGGCGGCGCAGCAGCACGGTGCGCGTGTATTGGTGCCACAACACCATCGACATGCACATGGCCATGATCGACATGGCAACCACTTGCACCTCAATGCTGGCCAACAATGTTGGATCAATGGTGCTGTAGTGCAAAACCATACCAAACACCACTGCGGTGCTGCCAAAAATGGCCACCGACCACATGGGGCGCATCAGAGATAAAGTGCTTGCGCCCAGACAGATGATGAGGAACGTGCCGATGCCATTGCCAATGCGCAAGTCCAAATAGGAGCCTGCAGAACCAAACGAGAGGTAAGCGATACAAAACCCAACCTGCAATGCCATACCCAGCCAGTTGGCAACAGTTCTACGGGCCAGATAAATGTGGGTACACACACCCAGAATAAGTAGCGCTGTGGCCAGGCCCAACTGCCAATAGGTCAGGGCATCGGCCCAGGCCTGAATATCCGGCCGTCCCTGCGGGGCTTTTAGCTGCCCAAAAAATACGCCCAATCCAAAGTGCAAGGGCACCGCAACCATCACCAACATTCGAAGTCGGCGCAAGGTGTCCATCGTGCCTTCGCCTTGAATCTGTGCGTATTCCTGGACCAACTTTCTGAATCGAACCAGCAGGCCAGATTTTGTTTCGGCTTCAGCAGCGCCATCGGCGGCGGCGTCTGTGGCCCCGGCGTTTACGACATTCACGACATTCGACATTCTTATTCTCCGTGGGCAAAACCGCGCCAATACGAACGCGACCCGCATGGCTGCCTGATCATCATCCAATTCACGCACAGGCACAACAGATTTAACAGTACTGCTATCGTGGCGGTCTACTTCACAACAATTTCCCCACAATGACTACCATTTCTGATTTTGAAGCGCTCACCATCAACGGCAAGACGGTTCCGCTCAAGCAGTACGAGGGTAAGCCCATGCTGATCGTCAACACCGCCAGCGCCTGCGGTTTTACGCCACAGTTTGCGGGCCTCGAAGAGCTGCATAAAACCTACGGCGACAAGGGACTGGTGGTGCTGGGCTTCCCGTGTAACCAGTTTGGCTCGCAAGACAAAGGCAGCAACGGCGAGATTGCCGAGTTTTGCCAACTCAATTACGGGGTGAGTTTTCCGATGATGGCCAAGATTGACGTCAACGGCAGTGATGCCCACCCGCTGTACCAATGGCTCAGCAAAGAGGCGCCCGGCCTGTTGGGCACCAAGGCCATCAAGTGGAACTTCACCAAGTTTTTGGTGGGCCGCGACGGCAAAGTCATCAAACGCTACGCGCCCACCGACACGCCCAAAAGTATGGCCAAAGATATTGAAGCGTTGCTAGCTGCCTAGACACATGGTCAGGCAGCGGCGTGAAGTGAATAAAGCGCCACAAGACAGGGTAATGACCCTAAAGTGAAGCGCCGTCTTTTTTTATGCCAAGTTGGCCTCTAGCCCACGCAGAAACTGCGCAAGCAGCTATATTTTTTATAGCATCAAGCACCCGACACGCTGGCCAATAGTCCAGCAGACCCCATTGCCGTGCTGGCGCGCAGGGTAACTCCTGCCAGAATACCTGCATGCGTCTTCTCACCTTTGCTTCCCGCAGCGTGCTGCTTTTGTCCCTGCTGTCGAGCGCGGCTGGCTTGGCCCGCGCCGCCACGCCAAGCCTCTTTATTGAAGAGCTGACCTGGCCCGAACTGCAGACCATGGTGGCCAAGGGCAGCACCACAATTCTGATTCCGATTGGCGGAACCGAGCAAAACGGCCCCCACATGGTGCTGGGCAAACACAACGTGCGGGTGCATGCCTTGGCCGGGCGTATTGCCCAGCAATTGGGCAACGCCGTGGTAGCGCCGGTGCTGGGCTATGTGCCCGAAGGCAGTATCAAACCGCCGGCGGCGCACATGCGTTTTACGGGCACCATTTCTATTCCAGAATCAGCGTTTGAGGCGGTTCTGGAAGGCGCTGCACGCAGCTTCAAACAACATGGCTTTCGTGACATCGTGTTTTTGGGCGACCACGGCGGTTACCAAAAAAGCGAGGCGCGGGTGGCACAGCGCCTGAACCGCGAATGGGCGAAAGACGCCAGCGCGCGGGTGCACCCGCTGCCCGAATACTACGCAGCGGCAACCGCCCCGTTCAACCAAGGCCTACAGGCCAAGGGTTATAGCGTGGCCGAGATTGGCACCCATGCTGGCTTGGCCGATACCGCACTGGCCATGGCGGTAGACCCACGCTTGGTGCGTACCGACCAACTGACCCAGGCGCACAACCAGGCGCCTGCCAACGGCGTTTACGGTGACCCACGGCGCGCCAGCGCTGAGTTGGGTCAAAGTGGGCTGCAGCACATTGTGGACACATCGGTCGCCGCCATTCACACCGCCATTGGCAGCCGGTAGCCCGCAGAATTATTTGGAACCATGAATCTATGACTGATCTTTCGCAACGCATTGCCACCGGTTTTGCTTTCACCATTCTGGCCGCCTTTTTTGCGTTTTCCCCCACGCACAATGTCCGCTCGGTCGCACCCGTTCAGACGGGGCCCGCCGCGCCAACTGGCAACGTTTTTAGGGTAGCCCCACCCGCGGCAATTGACACCATTGCCGGCATGCCCAAAGTGAGCAACCCGCTGAATTTGTACAGCGACACGGCCGCCAACCAACTTAGCCCGGTTGTCAAAGACGACCTGGTGCGCATTTATGTGCCCAACTTGCGCGGAAACAGCGTAACTGTGATTGACCCACAAACCCTCAAAGTGGTGGACCAGTTCAAAGTCGGGCGCAGCCCACAACATGTGGTGCCATCGTGGGACCTGCGCACCATCTGGGTGGCCAACAATGCCGAACGTGGCAGCGACGGCAGCCTAACCCCCATCAACCCACGCACTGGCAAACCCGGGCCCAACGTCAAGGTCGACAACCCCTACAACCTGTATTTCAGCCCGGACGGCAAGTCTGCCATCGTGGTGGCTGAGGCCCGCAAGCGCCTGGACTTTCGCGACCCGGTGACCATGGCGCTGCAGTACTCCATCAGCACACCCCAATGTGGCGGCATCAACCATGCGGACTTCTCCATTGATGGGCGTTTCGCGATCTTTACCTGCGAGTTCGACGGCACGTTGGCCAAAGTCGACTTGGTGGAGCGCAAGGTAGCGGGTTATCTCAAACTCAGCATGCCGCGCACCCGGTTAAAGGATACGCCGCGCAAGGGTGACTACACCAACGAGCCGCCTGAAACCGAGATTTGCACCCTGACCAAAGGCATGCCGCAAGACATACGCATATCACCCGACGGCAAGCGCTTTTACGTGGCCGACATGCATGCCGACGGCGTGCACATCATTGACGCTGAATCGTTTACGCAGATTGGCTTTATCACCACCGGTGTCGCTGCCCACGGCCTGTACCCCAGCCGCGACGGCAAGCGCCTGTTTGTGGCCAACCGGGGCTCCCACAGCATCCACGGCAAGACCAAAGGCCCGGGCAGCGTCACCGTGCTGGATTTTGCCAACGGAAACACCATCACCCAGTGGTATGTGCCCGGCGGCGGCAGCCCGGACATGGGCAACGTCAGCGCGGACGGCAAATGGTTGTGGCTGTCAGGCCGCTTTGACGACATGGCGTACCGCTTTGACACCACCACCGGTGACGTGGTGCAGATCAAGGTCGGGCCGGAGCCGCACGGGTTGACGGTGTGGCCACTGCCTGGCCGTTACTCGCTGGGGCACACCGGCAACCTGCGTTAATGCGCTAGTGCGCTTGGGCCACCGCTTGGGCGTAGCGCGCTGGTCATGCCCCAGCGTCTGGTGTTGGTAGCGGATCGGGCATTTCCTGTAGCGGGTTCTGCACATGCAGTGTTTGTGTGGGGAAGGCAATCTCGGCACCATGGCGGGCGATGATCGCGCCAATTTGCAGCAAGATATCCTGCTTGACTGCGTGGTACTCCACCCAGACCACTGTACGGGTAAAGGCATAGACCAGCAAATCCAGCGACGAAGGCCCAAACGCGTTGAAATTAACGATCAGGGTTTGCGTCGCATCGATATGCGCATGCGATTGCAGCATGTGCTTGATGTCCGTGACGATGGTAGCAACTTGGTCAAAATCGTCATACCGCAGGCCAATCACCTCCCTGATACGCCGGTGGGTCATGCGTGAGGGGTTTTCAACTACGATGCTAGTAAACACGGCGTTGGGCACATACAGTGGGTTCTTGTTGAAGGCGCGAATGCGGGTGTGGCGCCAACTGATGTGCTCCACCGTACCCTCGATACTTTTGTCAGGCGAGCGAATCCAATCACCGACCCCGAAAGGTCGGTCCATATAAATGGTCAAGCCGCCGAAAAAATTGGCCAGCAAATCTTTCGCAGCGAAGCCCACAGCAATACCGCCCACGCCGCCCAATGCCAACAAGCCAGTGACCTGGAAACCCAGGGTTTGCACCGCAACCAAAACACCAACAATCACCGCAATCAGCCGCGCCACTTTACCCAGCGCATCCACCGTGGTGGGGTCAACGTACTCGCCGCGTGAATTGCGCGAAATAACCACTTCGCGGCTGAGCTCGCCGATAAAACGCAGCAGAAACCAGACCACACAGACGATGAGGGACACGTTACGCAGTGGCAGAAGCTCGTCCATAAAGGGCTCATTCACCTGGCGCTGAACCACACGCGCCATGTAGCCGGCCCCAATGACCCACAGGGCCACCAAAATCGGTCTACTGGCCGTCTTGACGAGTGCGTCATCCCACACAGTGCGGGTGCGTTGGCTCAGCTTGGCGGCTTTGCGCAAGAACAATTGGGCCAGCTGGTTGACCAGCAAGGTCAGCAAAGCGATGACTAACAGGGCGGCCTCCCAAGACTCAATGCCAATGTGTTGGCTGAGGTATTCACTGAATCGATTCATGCGTCCAACTGTAACCATGCTGCGCCTCGCCCGTGATCATCACGCGTGTTGACAAGGGCATCAACGTATTCGGAGGGCGGTGTGCTATGGCGTCGTCGTCTTTTTCACGCCAGTCAGTTCAACCTGCACGCGCCGGTTGGGCAGCAGACACTCTTCTAGCTCCGACGTCTTCTTGAATTGGGCTTGGCAAGCTTTCACCTGGTCAGTGTCGCCCTTGGCATCGATCGCCACGCTGGAGACCGTTAAACCTTGGGCAGCAAGCAGGTCACGGACCGTGTTCACCCGTTTTTGCGACAACGCTTGGTTGTAATTCTTATTGCCTGTCCCATTGAGGCGGTCAGCATGGCCGGTAAGCGCCAAGGTATCAATATGGATGCCCTCCAGCTTGACCCGCGCAATCAGCGCGTCAAGCTCACCGCGACTGGTGGTGCGAATATGCTCTGGCGTAAATTCGTCAAAGTCGAACAGCACCCGCGCGGTAAGGTTCACCCGTTCCGTCACAACCACAGGTGCCGCCACTGGGACAGCCGGCACCGTTACCGCCATGACTTTGGGAGCAGGAATACATTGCTCGACCAAACTCGTGGCCTCCGATGTCAACTCTTCAGCAATCTGCACATAGGGCTTGGCGTGGCGCCACTGTTGCTGGTTGAACTCGTTGCCCGAGTGGACCAATTCCACCTCGGCACAAGCCACCTGCTGCCAGGCGCATTTGAATCCAGCATGCTGCTTCAGTGCGTCCAATTGCAACCACAAATCAGGCCGCAAGTGCTCGGCGCTATTGACCAAGGGCGTTTCCATCGACAGGTTCTGGGTTTTTTGCTCCAACCCCACGATCAGTTTCTCTGACTCGGTCATGGCTTCTTGTGGGAAGGCGCTTCGGTCGTTGCGGGTGTACTCATGCAGCGACACGTCGAGCCAGCACTGCGCTTTGCTGAGGTAGTAATCACGCACCGGAACACCGCGTTCGTTGAGCTGGTGAATGCGATTTTGCAAGACCGTATAGGCCTCGTTATCAGCATGAATTGCCTGGTCAGAGATGCGCGCGTCGGCCGGTGTGAGTGCCGTTTGCGCGTGTGCCGTGGCGCTGAGCAGCAGCGCTGCCGCCAAGGGGAGAAATGTCGTTTTGGTCATGGAGTGGCCCCGTATAAATTTCAGCGGTCAAGCGCGCGATTGATATTTTTGTTGCCGCCCGAGAATAAATTCTGGTCGAACTTGAAGCGAAGTCGCAGATAAGCGCCTTCGCGGGTGTAGTCGTAACCCGCCAGATCAGTGTCGGCGGCAAAACCGGTTTGGTTGTATCCCGCAGAGAGCCACAAATTTTGCTGCAACAGGTAGCCCACTTCAACACCCGTGGCTTGCTGGCGCGCACCAAACTGGCCCACCTGGATTGCAGCCATCAGCCCCACATCCCAATGCTCAGTCAGGTCATACACCAAGCGCCCCGAATACAGCTGCGCCTGAAAACTGTCAGACACGCCGCCTTCAAATTGGTCTTGCTGCCACTTGGCGGCAAAACGGCCATTCACCCACCAAGGCCGTGACGGGTGGTAGTCGGCATGGGCGGAAACAATGTGCGCCCGGCTACTCACACTGCCGGTAACCAAATTGCTGTCGTCTTGCTCGGTTTTGTACTCGTACTTCGCCAATGCGTTGATGCGATTAGTGTCGGTGTCGCGGTACGCCACACCCATTTGCACCCGGTCTTGCAATACCCCGCCCCGGTCCTCGTAATCGGTTTTTAGCAGGTAGTTTCGAGCCAAAAATGTCCAGTCCCGGTTGATCTTGCGCGCCGCCATCACCTGCCACAGCGTGGTGTTGAAGGCCTCGTTCTGTGCAGGCGTTGTGCTGATGTCACCGCTAACGCGGTACTCCAGCTTGGTGGAGCCGCGCCACAGCGGATGGGCGGTGTAGTCCAAACCGGCCGACACGGCCTGTGTTGTGGGCGCAGCGCCCGACACCACTTGGGTCCACTCATACGCTGTGTTGGCCCGTACGCCGGGCTGCAGGTCCCAACCGTTGCGCACGCCGGATGCAAGTTGGGTATCTTGCCCGCTCAGTGCGTCGCGCAGCCGGTATTCACTAAACAACTGGGTGTCGCGCCAATACGATGTATCGGCGCCAAACACCAGCGCATTGCTGTCGCGGTCGGCCGTGGTGACGGCGCTGGGGGCCGACAAGCCCGTCTGGGTTTCTGCCCGCGCGTACAAACGTGTGCGCTCGGCCACCAAGTAGTCGCCGCCCAATGCGTAACGGTGGCGCGGTTCGCCATTGATGTCGCCCTCTACCTCGCCACCCAAGGTCAGTCGGTCTGTGGCTTTAAAGCCCAGGCCAACGCGCGCTGTGTCGCTGCGCAAACCCAAGGTGCGGTTGGTCGTTGAAGCGGCCAAAAGGCCCCCGCTTTGCACCTGCACCAATCCGGTCACCGGATCAATGGTCTGGTTGCCATAGCCGACCGCTCCGCCGCCCGAGCCGGTAGCAATACTTCCG
>JBBRNS010000090.1:0-14411 GCA_038230175.1 Burkholderiales bacterium | reverse complement strand
GTAAGTCGTGATCCGGCGGGTCTGCTCGGTCAGCGGATGGGCATAAAGCGCATGAAAAATGCGGTCCAATTCTTGGCTGAACTGCGCGTCAGTGATGTGCCCTTCGCCACCAATCATCGTGGTGAGTGGCACAAAGGCTTTTGCGACCTTTGCTGTGGAACGCGGCAACTGTGCAGTCTGAATTGCCAAGTCTTTTGCACCGCGCAACAAACGCAGCCCTGTCGCACGCACAGCACCAAGCGTCGAGCCGGAATCACCATCGTGGGTGGCCACCAACTGATGCAGGACGCCCGGCCCCGCCGACCCAACTTTGTCAGCCACAATCGGCTGGCCGCTATTGGACACGCGGCGCCCACGTGGCGCTGGCTCCACTTCCTGGCGCTTGGTAGGTTTGCGTTTGCGGGGGATATTTGCCGGGGGCACGGAGGACATTAGGTCTTGGGCGCGATCCCTGTAAAAAATACAGGTGTCATCAATGAGATATTGACCACATCGTCGAGGCCAAAGGCGTCGGGAATTATAGGCCGCCAACTTAAGGCCCGTAAACGACGCTTTGTAACGTCACAAACCTCGACACAAAACAAAAAAGGCCCACCGAAGTGAGCCTTTTTGTCGTGGAACACCACGTATCTATTGGTTGCGGAGGCTAGATTTGAACTAACGACCTTTGGGTTATGAGCCCAACGAGCTACCAGGCTGCTCCACTCCGCGTCAAGTCTGTAATTGTAACCTATTTACGCGGCTGGCGCGTCTTCTGCACCTTCAATTGCTGCTGGACGGTCAACTAATTCAACCAATGCCATGGGTGCGTTGTCGCCAACACGGAAACCCATCTTCAAAATACGGGTGTAGCCACCTGGACGCGCTGCAAAACGTGGTCCCAGATCGTTGAACAATTTGGTGACGCTGTCGCGATCGCGCAGACGGTCAAATGCCAAGCGACGGTTAGCCAAAGTAGCTTCTTTAGCCAAAGTAATCATTGGCTCGACGACGCGGCGAAGTTCTTTAGCCTTTGGGAGCGTGGTTTTGATGACTTCATGCTCAATGAGCGAATTCATCATGTTGCGCAGCATCGCCAAACGGTGCGAGCTGGTGCGATTGAGTTTACGTAGACCGTGTCCGTGGCGCATGGTAGATTTCCTTTAGTTATTAAAAAGCAGCCGTATCAGGTACTGCCCTTGGCACGGAACCCCTAAGGGTTCAAAAAATTAACGCTTTTCGAGTGCTGCTGGTGGCCAGCTTTCGAGCTTCATGCCCAATGTCAGTCCACGAGAAGCCAACACTTCCTTGATCTCATTGAGCGATTTACGACCCAAATTAGGTGTTTTGAGCAATTCGTTCTCGGTGCGCTGGATCAAGTCACCGATGTAATAAATGTTCTCGGCCTTAAGACAGTTCGCTGAGCGCACTGTCAACTCCAACTCGTCGACTGGGCGCAACAAAATCGGATCAAACTGCGCATTTCCACGCGGGGCGGGAGCGTCAAACGCAGCCAACTCACTGCCTTCCAGCTGCGCAAATACTGCCAACTGCTCAACCAAGATCTTGGCGGACGCACGCACTGCGTCTTCAGCCGACACAGCGCCATTGGTTTCAATTTCAACGACCAATTTATCCAAATCGGTACGCTGCTCGACGCGTGCGCTCTCAACGGTATAGCTAACACGCTTTACCGGAGAGAAAGAGGCGTCCAACACAATACGGCCGATCGACTTGTTTGGCTCATCGCCATAACGGCGCATCGTACCGGGAACATAACCACGGCCTTTTTCAACCTTGATCTGCATGTCCAGCTTGCCACCATGGGACAAATTGGCAATGACGTGTCCAGGATTAATGATTTCAACGTCGTGCGGAGTTTGGATGTCAGCGGCGGTGACTACGCCCTCGGTGTCTTTACGCAAGCTCAGCGTGACTTCGTCACGGTTGTGCAACTTAAAGACGACACCCTTCAAATTCAACAAAATATTGACGACGTCTTCTTGGACGCCATCAATCGAAGAGTACTCGTGCAGAACACCTGCGATGGTTACTTCGGTAGCAGCGAAACCAGGCATCGACGACAGCAATACGCGACGCAAGGCGTTACCCAGCGTGTGGCCATAGCCCCGCTCGAACGGCTCAAGAGCTACTTTTGCGCGGTTGGGACCCAACTGCTCAACACTGATAGATTTTGGTTTTAGCAGACTATTTTGCATACAGACTTCCTCTCAATACCCCCGACTCGTTACGTCAGTAAGGCTGGTGAAGCACCTACACCGCAGCGTGCTGCGGTGTAGGGACAATTTCAAAGACTAAAGGGATTAACGTGAATACAACTCGACGATCAACGACTCGTTAACATCGGCTGCAAACTGATCGCGGTCAGGAACCGATTTGAAGGTGCCCTCGGCCTTATCAAGGCTTACCTCAACCCAAGCCGGCATACCAACTTGCTGGGCCAATTGCAAGGCCTCAACAACGCGGTTCTGCTTTTTGGACTTTTCGCGAACGGCCACAATATCTCCAGCCTTAACCATGTAAGACGGAATATTCACGGAGCCACCATTCACGGTAATCGCTTTATGTGACACCATCTGGCGCGCTTCAGCACGAGTGGACCCAAAACCCATGCGGTAAACCACATTGTCCAAACGAGACTCCAGCAAGGAGAGCAGGTTTGCACCAGTGTTGCCCTTGCGGCGATCAGCTTCTTCGAAATAACGGCGGAACTGACGCTCCAAAACGCCGTACATGCGTTTGACTTTTTGCTTTTCGCGCAGTTGCAAGCCGTAATCCGACGTGCGGGCACCGGAAGTGCGGCCGTGTTGACCAGGCTTAGAGTCGAATTTGGCCTTGTCTCCGATCGCGCGGCGAGCGCTCTTCAGAAACAGGTCGGTGCCTTCACGGCGAGAGAGTTTGGCCTTGGGGCCGAGGTAGCGTGCCACTTGATCTTCCTTTATGTCATCTGCTGCACTTACGCACAGGAGCCATCAACGGTTGTTGATGGCGGTGGGCTTGTTAAAAATTATTCCGACGGAACCCAATTGCAATGCAATTAGATGCGACGACGTTTCTGAGGGCGGCATCCGTTGTGAGGAACGGGTGTTACATCAGCAATCATGTTGATACGAATACCCAATGCGGCCAGGGCACGCACGGATGACTCGCGACCAGGGCCTGGTCCTTTGATTTCGACATCAAGATTCTTGATGCCTTGTTCCAAAGCAGCACGACCGGCCACTTCAGAAGCAACCTGGGCTGCAAAAGGTGTCGATTTGCGCGAACCTTTAAAACCCTGGCCACCAGAAGATGCCCAAGACAACGCGTTGCCTTGGCGATCGGTGATCGTGATGATGGTGTTGTTGAACGAAGCGTGCACGTGTGCAATGCCGTCGGCAACATTTTTACGAACTTTTTTGCGAACGCGCTGTGCGGCGTTATTGGCGGGAGCTTTTGCCATAGTGGTTCTTTATTTCTTCAAAGAAGCAGCAGCCTTACGCGGGCCTTTGCGGGTACGGGCGTTTGTGCGCGTGCGTTGACCACGCATCGGCAGGCCACGACGATGGCGGAAACCGCGGTAACAACCAATGTCCATCAAACGCTTGATGTTCATTGTCGTCTCACGACGCAAATCACCCTCAATCGTGAACTGAGCGATTTGATCACGGATTTTCTCCAGATCACCATCGGTCAAATCTTTGACTTTCTTGGAATAAGCAATGCCACATGCTTCGCAAATTTTGCGAGCGCGGGTGCGACCGATACCAAAAATGGCGGTCAGGCCAATTTCGGAATGCTGTTGCGGCGGAATGTTGATGCCAGCGATACGTGCCATTTTCGTCCTCTAAAACTCTTGCTATTAACCTTGGCGCTGCTTGTGGCGCGGGTCGGTACAGATCACACGCACAACACCCTTGCGGCGGATGATTTTACAGTTGCGGCAAATCTTCTTGACCGAAGCTGAAACTTTCATAACTCTCTCCTAAAACTCTTCGCTTCGTTCCGACTTTGATTCGCGCGGAACATGCGCTTTTAACTAAAAATTTGCTAAGTACGGGCTGCGGCCAAATCAAACCAACGACTAAGAAGCCTTGAAATTCGCTTTTTTCAGCAGCGATTCGTACTGTTGCGACATCAGGTAATTCTGAACCTGGGCCATGAAATCCATGGTGACCACCACAATGATCAACAGTGAGGTTCCACCAAAGTAGAACGGAACGTTGTACTTCAGAATCAAAAACTCAGGTAACAGACAAACCACAGTAATGTACAAAGCACCAGCCAAAGTTAGTCGCAACAAAATCTTGTCGATGTACTTTGCGGTTTGGTCACCTGGACGAATACCGGGAATGAACGCACCACTCTTCTTCAGGTTGTCTGCAGTTTCGCGGCTGTTGAATACCAATGCCGTGTAGAAAAAGCAGAAGAAAATAATCGCAGCAGCATACAGCATGACGTAAACAGGCTGCCCCGGCGCCAAAGTACTGGCAATATCTTTCAACCAGTGCATTGAGTCGCCAGTACTAAACCAATTCGCCACCGTAGCTGGCATCAAAATGATCGACGATGCAAAAATCGGAGGGATCACACCTGCCATGTTGAGCTTCAAAGGTAGGTGAGACGATTGTCCGCCATACACCTTATTACCCACTTGACGTCGTGCGTAGTTCACCAAAATCTTTCGCTGCCCGCGCTCTACGAACACGACAAAGTACGTCACCAAAGCAATCAGTACAACAACCAACAAAGCCACAAACACACTCATCGAACCAGTACGCACCAGCTCCAACAAACCGCCAATTGCGCTGGGCAGGCCCGCCGCAATACCACCAAAAATCAGGATAGAAATGCCGTTACCCAAGCCACGCTCGGTAATCTGCTCACCAAGCCACATCAAGAACATCGTTCCTGCCGTCAAAGTCACGACCGATGTCATCCGGAAACCAAATCCTGGCGAGATCACCAAACCAGCGGAGGACTCCAGCGCCAATGCAATACCCAAAGACTGGAACAACGCCAAACCCAAAGTGCCGTAGCGGGTGTACTGGGTTACCTTGCGGCGCCCCGCCTCGCCCTCTTTCTTCAGCTGCTCAAACGTAGGCACTACGTATGTCATGAGCTGCATGATGATCGATGCCGAAATATACGGCATGATTCCCAGCGCAAACACCGTAAACCGTGACAACGCACCGCCCGAGAACATATTGAACAAACTCAAAATGCCGCCCTGCTGACCCTTAAACAACTGCTGGAGTTGGTGGGGATCAATGCCCGGCACCGGGATGTGTGCACCGACTCGGTACACCACCAATGCCAGCAGCAAAAACAGCAGCCGCCGACGCAAATCGCCGTACTTGTCTGTCTTTGCTATTTGAGCTGCGTTTGTTGCCACTATGACCTCTTTGGACTGAACTTACGCGACGCTGCCGCCAGCGGCTTCAATGGCAGCTTTTGCGCCAGCAGTGGCGCCGATACCGTTAAGCTTTACAGCCTTGGTAATCGCACCGGTATTCACCACTTTGACCACTTTAGCCAAATTTCCAACCAACTTGGCCTGCTTCAAAGTCAACAGATCTACGTCCGCAGCGCCTAGCGCCTCCAACGCGGTCAATGTCACTTCTGCATTGAACTTCAGCAAATGGGACTTAAAACCCCGCTTAGGCAAACGGCGATGCATAGGCATCTGACCGCCCTCGAAGCCCACTGCGGGACCTCCACCGGCACGGGACTTTTGACCTTTGTGGCCACGGCCTGCGGTTTTACCCAAGCCAGAGCCGATGCCACGGCCAACGCGGCGCTTGTAATGCTTGGCGCCATCAGCTGGCTTAATGCTATTGAGTTCCATCATCAACCTCTTAGAGCACCTTGACCAGGTAACTGATCTTATTAATCATGCCGCGAACTTCTGGCGTGTCCACCAGCTCGCTCGTGCTGCGAATTTTCCGAAGACCCAAGCCACGCACGGTGGCGCGATGGGATTCCTTCGTTCCGATTGGGCTGCGCACCAATTGGATTTTTACCGTTTGTTGTGTAGTCATTTTGAATCCCGTATTCAGACGAAGATTTCTTCGACAGTCTTGCCGCGCTTGGCCGCAACATTGGCAGGTGTGGTCGAAACCGACAACGCATCCAAAGTTGCACGCACCATGTTGTACGGGTTGGACGAACCATGGCTCTTGGCCACGATATCGGTAATACCAACCACTTCGAACACTGCGCGCATTGGTCCGCCAGCAATGATGCCCGTACCCTTAGGAGCGGGCGCCATCATGACATTGGCCGCTCCATGGTGACCTTTCACCTGGTGGTGAATGGTGCCATTTTTCAGAGTGACCTTGATCATGTTACGACGGGCTTCTTCCATGGCCTTCTGCACTGCAGCTGGCACTTCTTTGGATTTACCCTTACCCATACCAATGCGACCTTCGCCGTCACCCACTACGGTCAGCGCGGCAAATCCGAGGATTCGACCACCCTTGACCACTTTGGTGACGCGATTGATCGCGATCATCTTTTCACGCAGTCCGTCTTCAGGCCCTTCAGCCTTACCCTGCATTTTCGCTTGAACTTTAGCCATCTTTATTTCCGATCTGCTTAGAACTGCAAGCCAGCTTCGCGTGCCGCATCAGCCAACGCTTTGACGCGGCCGTGGTAAGCAAAACCCGCACGGTCAAATGCAACTTTCTCGACACCAACCGCCTTAGCCTTCTCAGCCAGACGCTTGCCAATGATTTGTGCTGCAGCGACGTTACCGCCTTTACCTGCCCCACCCAATGCTTTACGCACTTCTTGCTCAGCCGTGGAGGCAGTAGCCAACACTTTGCCGCCGTCGCCAGAAATAACACTGGCGTAGATGTGCAGGTTGGTACGGTTCACGGTCAAACGTGCAACGCCTTGCTGTGCAATGCGAATGCGGGTTTGACGGGCCCTGCGAAGACGCTGCTCTTTTTTGGTCAACATGTTGCAGCTCCTTATTTCTTCTTGGTTTCTTTGATCGTGATCTTCTCGTCCGAATAACGGATGCCTTTGCCTTTGTAGGGCTCGGGTGGACGAACAGCACGAATCTCAGCAGCGATTTGACCCACGCGCTGGCGATCAGCACCCTTGATCAAAATCTCAGTAGGCGTAGGGGTTGCAACTGCAATCCCTGCGGGCATGTCGAAGTTGACGGGATGGGAGTAACCCACCGCCAAGTTCAACTTAGCACCCGTGGCCTGGGCTTTGTAACCCACACCAACCAGGCTAAGCTTCTTCTCAAAACCCTTGGTCACACCCACAACCATGTTGTTTACCAACTGGCGCATGGTGCCACTCATGGCATCCGCTTCGCGAGAATCGTTCGCTGGGGCAAAGTTCAGAACGCCTGCCGCATTGGTCATAGAAACCAATGCATTGAGCTTGAGATGCAGTTGACCGCCGGCGCCTTTGACGCTGACTTGGTCATCTTTGATGGACACATCTACGCCAGCAGGGATGGCGACGGGAAGTTTACCTACACGGGACATTTTTAATACTCCTCAATGTAGTTAAGCGACGTAGCACAAAACTTCGCCACCGACACCGGTTGCGCGCGCTTTGCGATCTGTCATCACGCCCTTTGGCGTCGTTACGATTGCCACACCCAGACCGTTTTGGACCTGAGGAATTGCATCACTGCCGCGGTAAACGCGCAAGCCAGGACGGCTAACACGCTCAATGCGCTCAATAACGGGGCGACCTGCGTAGTATTTCAGGGCAATTTCCAATTCAGACTTGCCGTCTGTCGTGGAAACTTTGAAATTGTCGATATAGCCTTCGTCTTTCAACACTTGGGCAATCGCAATCTTCACTTTGGAAGAAGGCACAGAAACAGTTGTTTTAGCAACCATTTGTGCATTGCGAATGCGTGTCAACAAGTCGGCGATGGGATCACTCATGCTCATGTTCGGTTCTCCTGTCGCTTACCAGCTGGCCTTGACGATGCCAGGGATTTCCCCAGCAAAGGCCATTTCACGAATCTTCGCCCGAGCCAATCCAAAGTGCTGGAACGTGCCACGAGGGCGTCCAGTAATTGCGCAACGGTTACGTTGGCGTGTTGGATTAGCGTTTCGGGGTAACTTTTGCAAACCAAGGCGCGCCGCAGCACGCTCTTCGTCAGTACGTTTCGCGTCGCCGGCGATTGCCTTGAATTCCGCATATTTCTTTGCGTACTTGGCAGCCAACTGATCACGCTTCAGCTCGCGCTGGATTAAAGCCATTTTAGCCACGGTGACCTCAGTTCTTGAACGGGAAACGGACGCCAGCGAGCAGTGCCTTGCACTCTTCGTCGTTCTTAGCCGTTGTGGTGATGCTGATATTGAGACCACGCAAGGCATCGACCTTGTCATACTCAATCTCAGGGAAAATGATCTGCTCTTTAACGCCGATGTTGTAGTTGCCACGACCATCAAACGCACGACCCGAGATACCGCGGAAGTCACGAACACGCGGCAAAGCGATGGTGACGAAACGATCCAGGAATTCAAACATTTGAACGCCACGCAGGGTAACCATGCAGCCAATCGCCTGATTTTCACGGATTTTAAAACCCGCAATCGCCTTCTTGGACATCGTAACCACTGGCTTTTGTCCAGCAATTTTGGTCAGGTCGCTCACAGCGTGATCCATAACCTTCTTGTCAGCCACCGCTTCGCTCACACCCATATTCAAGGTGATCTTGGTGAAACGGGGAACTTGCATCACCGAGGTGTAGCCAAACTTGGCCATCAACTCAGGAGCGATTTTGTCGCGGTAGTGTTGTTGCAGACGTGCCATGCTTATGCCACCTTGATTTCTTCGCCGCTTGATTTGAAAACGCGTGTGCGCTTTCCATCAGCCAGCACCTTGATACCAACACGATCCGCCTTACCAGTTGCAGCGTTAAAAATAGCTACGTTGGACTGGTGAATGGGCATGGTCTTTTCGACAATACCGCCGGTCGCACCTTTCATCGGGTTTGGCTTGGTGTGTTTTTTCACCAAGTTAACACCGTCGACTACCAAATGGGAGTCATCTTTGCGCAGGGACACAGTCCCGCGCTTACCTTTATCGCGGCCCGCGATAACGATAACTTGATCGCCTTTGCGAATCTTGTTCATGGCGCGTCCTTACAAAACTTCAGGAGCAAGAGACACGATCTTCATGAACTTCTCAGTGCGCAATTCGCGCGTCACTGGTCCAAAGATACGGGTGCCGATTGGCTCCAATTTGGCGTTGAGCAAAACTGCTGCATTGCCGTCAAATTTCACCAAAGATCCGTCGCTGCGGCGAATGCCTTTTGCGGTACGAACCACCACAGCACTGTAAACCTCGCCTTTTTTGACGCGGCTACGGGGCGCAGCTTCTTTGATGCTAACTTTAATAATGTCGCCAACACCGGCATAGCGACGCTTAGAACCACCCAGCACCTTAATGCAAAGGACGGACTTAGCGCCTGTGTTGTCAGCAACTTCTAATCGAGATTCAGTCTGGATCATTTCATTATTCCCAACTTGCACCGGGTGCACCATCTGCCGAAACTTCGACAAACACCACACCTAGTCAGTCTTGGGCCCGTTGTTTACGACGCAAACCACTCACGTCGTATTCAATTAGGCAGAACCTTCATACTTTTTCAAGCGAAGCCCGCTAGTATGCCACCGCTTTTGCGCTTTGTCCATATTTTTTTAGGGAAAAGAGCCAAATCGTACAAACATTAGCCCTTGCCGTTGTGAAAGTTGGCAGGGGACGGGGGCCGAACGGACCATTTGCGCCTGCGACAATGCCTTCTTTTGCTTGCGCGTGACACGCGTAGCCTGATTAACGGAACAAGCACATGAGTAAACGTATTGCATTTATCGGTGGCGGCAACATGGCCACCGCCATCATGGGGGGCATGGTGCGCCATGGCGTGCCGGCGACGCTTCTGGATGTGGTGGAGCCCTTAGCCGACACCCGGGAGCGGCTGCGTACGGAACTAGGCGTACAAGCCCATGCACAAGCGGGCCCATTTCTGGACCAAGCTGCCGTGGTGGTGTGGGCCGTCAAACCCCAGTCGTTTCGGGGTGCCGCAGTATCGGTGGCGCCCCATACCCATGCGGCATTGCACTTAAGCGTTGCAGCAGGCATCCGCAGTGACAGCATTGCGCAGTGGCTGTCCAACGAGCGCGTAGTGCGCTCCATGCCCAATACACCAGCCCTCATTGGCAAGGGCATGACGGCGCTGTTTGCCCGCCCCGCAGTGACGGCCAGCGACCGCGCCCAAGTCGAGCAGATCATTGCCAGCACCGGCGAATTTTTATGGGTGGCCGACGAACCGCAGCTGGACGCGGTTACCGCACTGTCAGGCTCAGGACCGGCCTATATGTTCTACCTGATGGAGGCCATGACCGCTGCCGGTGCGGAAATGGGCCTAGAGCCCCGCGATGCCTACCGGTTGGCGGTGGCCACCTTTATTGGTGCTGGCGAGTTGGCCAAAGCCTCGCCCGAACCACCGGAAGTGCTGCGCCAGCGGGTCACCTCCAAAGGCGGAACCACCTATGCGGCCATCACCGCCATGGACGAAGGCGGGCTGAAAGACCTGTTCACCAAAGCGCTGCATGCCGCGCACCAGCGCGCCAAGGCAATGGGCGACGAGTTCGGTGCCAGTTAAGCGCCAGATCGGCGCCAACGGGGCCAAACATGGCGGGCGCCTGATTTTTTATGTCAAAAGACCCTGTAGCCCACGCCAAACCTGCGCAAGCCGCTACTATTTTTATAGTGACTGCCAAAAACCCGGCGTGCCGTAATGCTGCTTCAGGTAATCCAGCCACAAGCGCACGCGCAGTGGCAAGTGCTTGCTCTGCGGGAATACGGCATAAATCCCGTTGGGTGGCGCGGCGAATTCTTCCAGCACGGGCACCAAGCTGCCTGCATTGATTTCTGCCTCCACCTCCCACAGGCTGCGCCAAGCAATGCCGTAGCCTGCCAAGCACCAGTCGTGTAATACCTGCCCGTCTGAGCAATCCAACGGCCCGCCCGGCTTGAAGTGAACCACCTCATTGACTTGCGGGCTTGAACCCGCCCGAAACGCCCAACCGCGTGTCTGTGAGGCGTCGCTGGACAAAGTGAGACACTGGAACCGACTTAGCTCGCTGGGGTGGCTGGGCTTGCCGTGCTGCACCAAATAAGAGGGAGCTGCCACACACAGGCGCCGGTTGTCTGCCAAGCGCACGCTGACCAAGGACGAGTCCGGCATGTCGCCCACCCGCACGGCGCAGTCATAGGCCTCGCCCGCAATGTCCACGATGCGGTCACTCAGATTGAGGGAGATGCTGACCTCGGGGTGCAGTTCCCGAAACTTGGGCACCAAAGGTGCCACATGGCGGCGCCCAAAACCACCCGGCGCGGTGATGCGCAGGTGCCCGCTGGCTTTGACGCCACCCGCGCTCACGCTGGCCTCGGCGTTGGTCAAGTCGGCCAAGATGCGCTGGCAGTCTTCCAAAAATGCGGTGCCTTCATGGGTAAGCGTAAGGCGGCGGGTGGTACGCACCAGCAGCTTGACGCCCAGCCGCTCTTCCAGCCCATCCAACCTGCGCCCCATGATGGCCGGAGCCACGCCCTCGGCCAGGGCGGCGGCGGTCAGGCTGCCCCGCATGACGACGGACACAAAAGACTCCAGTTGCTTGAGTTTGTCCATCAAATCAGCCTGTAGCCCTCGTATTAATTGCGCAAGCAGCTACTATTTTCATAGCACCACGCCGCCGGCGCGCATGTCTGCCACCTCGCCGGGCGTGTAGCCCAGGCCCTGCAGCAGCACGTCGGTGTGCTCACCCAGCTTGGGCGGATCCAGCCGCAAGCCTAGGCGCTCGCCGCCCAATTTGAGCGGCAGCAACGGCACCACCGTTTCCCGGCCGTCGGGCAGCGTCATTGTCGCGAGGCCGCCGGTTTGCTGCAGGTGGGGGTCTTCAAACAAATGCTGGGGGTCAGTAATGGGCGCAAACGGCAGGCCGTGCCGCTCAAAGGTGGCGGCCAGCTCGGCCGCGGTGTACTGCGCCATACGTTCGCGCATTTGGGGAATGAACCAAGGCCGTGCCCGCACGCGGTCGTTATTGGTGGTCAGGCGCGCGTCTTGGGCCCAGTCGGCACAGTCAAAGGCCCGACAAAACACACCCCACTGGGTGTCGCCGACCACGGCCAGAAAAATCTGCTCGCCATCTTTGACGCTGAACACGTCGTAAATGCCCCAGGGCGAAATCTTCTCGGGCATGGGCGCAGCCGCTTTGCCGGTGATGGCGAACTGCATCATGTGCTGCGCGACCAAAAAGATGTTGTTCTCAAACAGAGCACTTTGCACCTCTTGCCCCTTGCCAGTTTGTGCGCGCTGGGTCAGAGCGGCCATGGCGCCAATGGCACCAAACATGCCGCCCATGATGTCGTTCACGCTGCTGCCCGCACGCAGCGGGTCGCCGGGGCGCCCGGTCATATAGGCCAGGCCGCCCATCATCTGCACCACTTCATCCAAGGCTGTGCGGTGCTCGTAGGGGCCGGGCAGAAAGCCTTTGTGGCTGACATAGATCAGGCGTTCATCGCGCTCGCTGAGGGTCGCATAGTCCAGCCCCAGCTTTTGCATGGTCTCGGTTTTGAAGTTTTCGCTGACAATGTCGGCCGTGGCAATCAGTCGCAACACCACCTCGCGGCCCTTCTCGCTTTGCAAGTCGACAGCCAGACTTTTCTTGTTGCGGTTAAACAAGGGATAAAACCCAACGCCAGCGCCCAGCAGTTTGCGGGTGCTGTCGCCCGCCAGGGGCTCCACTTTGATAACCTCAGCCCCTAAATCGCCAAGGACCATGCCGCAGGTAGGGCCCATGACCATGTGGGTGAATTCAACGACGCGCACGCCGTGCAGGGGAAGCAGTTTGGGTTCAGCCATGGTGCGTGCAACTACCTTCTAATTTGTCACGAATAGATTGATATTTATCCATATAGTATTCTTATTGAGTATGGAATACAGTAAACCATTTTGAAAAGGCACCGCATGTCAATCGCTTCCACCCCCCGCACGCAGGCGCACGGCCTGCAAGTTGCCACCGTTTTGCATTCATTCATTGAGGACAAAGTGCTGCCCGGCACTGGCGTGTCCCCTGCCGCTTTCTGGGCTGGCTTTGACGCCATCGTGGCCGACTTGGCGCCCAAAAATATTGCACTGCTAGCCGAGCGCGACCGCATCCAAACGGCGATGGACACCTGGCACAAAGCCAACCCCGGGCCCATCAGCGACATGCCCTCCTACAAAGCCTTTTTAGAAAAAATCGGCTACCTGGTGCCCAACCCGGCCAAGGTAAAGATCACCACCACCAACGTAGACGCCGAGTTGGCTAAGCAAGCGGGCCCCCAGTTGGTCGTGCCAGTGCTCAACGCCCGCTACGCCCTGAACGCGGCCAACGCCCGCTGGGGAAGCCTGTACGACAGCCTGTACGGCACCGATGTGATCTCTGAAGAAAGTGGCTGCGAAAAGATCGGCCCCAAGGGTTACAACCCCAAGCGCGGCAAGAAGGTCATCGAATACGCGCGCAATGTGCTGGACCGCACCGCGCCGTTGAAGAAAGGCTCGCATGTGGGCTCTACCGGCTACCGTGTCAAAGGGGACGACCTGGTCGTTACGCTGAAAGACGGCAGCACCTCCAAACTGGCCGACAAAGACCAATTCATCGGTTACCAGGGCGACCACAAAGACCCCAGCAGCGTGCTGTTGCAACACAACGGCTTGCATTTGGACGTGCGCATAGACCGCACCACCACCATCGGCAAAAGCGACGCCGCTGGCGTGAGCGACCTGGTACTCGAATCCGCCCTCTCCACCATTTTGGACCTGGAAGACTCGGTCGCGGTGGTGGATGCCGACGACAAAGTGCTGGCCTACGGCAACTGGCTGGGCATTTTGCAAGGCACCCTGGTTGAGCATTTCGAAAAAGGCGGCAAAACGCTCACCCGTGGCCTGAACGCCGATCGCGAATACACCGCCCCAAACGGCAAGAAAAAGGTCACCCTGCACGGCCGCAGCCTGATGTTTGTGCGCAATGTCGGCCATCTGATGACCAACCCGGCCATTCTGTACAGCGCCAAAGATGGCAGTGTGAAAGAAATCCCTGAGGGCATCATGGACGCGGTCATCACCACGACGATTGCCATGCATGACCTGAAGAAGACGAAGAAGGACGCCATCCGCAACTCGCGCAAGGGCTCGGTCTACATCGTCAAGCCCAAGATGCACGGCCCGGCCGAGGTGGCCTTTGCCGCCGAGCTGTTCAGCCGCGTCGAGAAGATGCTGGGCTTGAAGGACAGCACCGTCAAGCTGGGCATCATGGACGAAGAGCGCCGCACCAGCGTCAACCTGAAGGCCTGCATTGCCGCTGCCAGCAGCCGTGTCGCCTTCATCAACACCGGCTTCTTGG
>JBBRNS010000089.1:0-14530 GCA_038230175.1 Burkholderiales bacterium | reverse complement strand
TTAGTATCGTAGACCGCTTTACTTCGTTCGAACCCTACCCCCTCACCCATTGTCAAATCTGCCGTAACACCGCCTCTGGTTGCTAGACTAGCTGCTGTTTGAACTCGTACTTGGCACATTGGAGAGTTTTTAGCTCAATTGAGCTATGTTGTATTATGGATCAATATCGCGATCGACTTTTTGTGCCAGCACAGTCAACACGCAGTACCAGCAAAAAAATCTGGATTCATTCTCCTTTGGTTATCATCGTATTGCCTATTTAGACACGCCTACCTACAACCCTTTTCACTCCGAATTTAAAGTAAGCTCAGGAAAATTTCTTCAGCTGAAGCGTTGGCATCCTCAAAATTCCGTAAGGAGACCCCATGGTTACGAAATTCAACAAAATCAAATCCCCTAAAGCCGTTGGCGCCCAGCTTAAGGGTTCTGTCAAAGGCTCAGCCCAGCAGATCTGGCAAGCTGGCATCGGCGCTATTACCCGCGCACAGGCCGAAGGCACGAAGGCCGTTGAGTCCTTAATGAAGGAGAGCATCAGTATCCAGCGCAAGACCCAGGCCGCGGCGGAAGGCAAACTAACCGAAGCCACTCACAAGGTGTCCAGCATGGCCACCGACATTTCTTCCAAAGCCTCCGGCCAGTGGGACAAACTGGAAAGCATTTTTGAAGAGCGTGTTGCCAAGGCGCTGAAAAAACTCGGCGTACCCACCTCCAGCGAAGTCGACGCCCTGCACGCCCGCATTGAGGAACTCAGTAAAGCTGTCCAAAAAGCTTCGGGCAACGCACCTGCTCGCAAGGCCGCCACCACGAAGGCACCTTCGCCAAAAACCAAGGCAAAAACTGCCTCCAAAAGCGCTTCGAAATAGGCGTGGCGCTACTTCGCAGATCTCAGGGTCTCGTCACCCACGTAATGGGGCGCTTCGGCGCCCTTTCTTTTGCTGCAGCGCAGCACAAAGTGAGAGCCTATCGCTCTACACTTTGGCTTATGGTTTTCCACACAGCAAGGCCCACCCGTCCAGGGCTTCATGAGTACACCCCATGGTAAAAAAGGCACCCCGTCGCACGGCAGAACGCATCCTGGAAGTCACGCTGGAGCTCTTCAACCGCTTTGGTGAGCCCAATGTTTCCACGACCTTGATCTCAGCGGAGATGAGCATCAGCCCGGGTAATTTGTATTACCACTACCCGGCCAAAGACGAGCTGATCAACTCCCTGTTTGACCGCTACGAGAAAGCGCTCAACGAGTTGCTCAATGCCAGCGACAACGTGCGCGATGTGGAAGACGCCTGGTTTTTCATGCACACCCTTTTTGAGCTGATCTGGCAGTACCGCTTTTTGTACCGCGACCTTAATGACCTGCTGAGTAAAAATCGGCGCCTAGAGACCCACTTCCAGTGGGTGCTCAAAAACAAAACCCATTCGGTCAAGGCCTTGCTAGACAGCATGAGCCGCGCCGGCGCGATCCGCATGGATTCGCGCGAGATGGAACCCACCGCCACCAGCATGGTGGTGGTCTTGACCTATTGGCTCAGTTTTGAATACGTCAAAGACCCGCGCAACGCACTGGAGCCGGCGAGTGCACAAGCTGCCTTGTTACGCGGCGCACACCATGTACTGAACTTGTTGGTGCCCTACCTTGAAGCCAGCCAGCGCGCCCATTTACTCAAACTGGTCGACGCCTACACCACGCCGTCTGCCACCTGACCACCGCAACAAAAACATGGCTTCTTGGACCGCATTCGCACATCGCAGCGCATACCCCTTTGATGCCAACCATACGCGCGCAATGTGGGAACGGCTGCACGCGGGCGACCAAGAGCCACTACCCCAGGACGACCGGGTTCTGGCCGCTTGGGCACTGTTTCACAGCGGTGCATTTCAAGAAGCGGCCGAAGCTGGCCTGCAAGCAGGGGAAGCTGGCTTAGCCGTTGCCAACAAGGCCACATGCATTTACGCCAACTACCTGGAGCCCAAAGAGCGACCCCGCTTGGAGTTGTTCCTCAACGTAGCAGAGCGCGCTGCCAGGCAGGCCAAAAATGATCCCAATGATGCCAGCGCCCACTACTGGCATGCCTACGCACTGGGTCGCCATGGCCAGGCGATCAGTGTAGCCAAGGCGCTGGCGCAGGGCGTAGGGGGTAAGGTCAAAGATGCGTTGGAGACCGTTCTGAGGCTCAAGCCAAAACACGCCGCCGCCCATATTGCACTGGGGGCTTTCCATGCCGAGGTAATTGACAAGGTAGGCCCTCTCATTGCGAAACTGACTTATGGTGCCAAACAAGAGACTAGTCTGGAGCTCTTCCAAAAAGCGATACAACTCACACCCCACTCTGCCATCGTCAAGATGGAGTACGCCAACGCACTCATGATGCTCGAAGGCGCTGGGGCAATGGCGCGCGCAACGCAGCTGTATGAGCAGGCGGCTGACCGGGAACCCGTCGACGCCATGGAGCGACTAGACCAAGAACTGGCCCTTACATTGCTCGAAGCCTGAAGCGGCCCCCGGCGCCGCATGAAGCCGCAACGCCGGGCCGTTCTAACTGCCGCGGGGTATCAACTGCGCGACGGTGGCGAGCTTGGCAAACTCTGGGGCAAACTGGTCGATGATGGCCTGCGGATCGGGACACAGTTTGGCGTCGCTCACCACGCCGAACTGCACGCCTCCGCCATAGCTCAGTATGGAAATGCCCAAACCAACCGTGCCGCTTTGGGGCACCCACACCAAGTCCTCCTCAACCGTGCACCCGCACAGTAAAAGCTTTTCACGCGGGCCAGGCACGTTGGTCATGACCGCTGTCGTCTTTTTAGAAAACAAACTTAGCATCGCGTCTTGCATTGGCTTGAGCATCACCCCCGCTACCGCCAGCAAACCGTAGGCAAATACCGGCTGAAAGCTGCCCTTGAGCCCCTGCATCCGCCTGCGTACCTCGTATACCCGCTCTATGGGGTTGTCGATGCCGATTGGCAAAACCATCGGGGCTAGGCCAAACTGGTTGCCCAACTTGTAGGCCTTTTCCAGCGGGCGCAGATTCACGGGAATCATGGTGCGGATTTCTTTGCCTTCCACCCCGTCGCCATGGCCCTTGAGGTAGGCACCAATGGCACCCGCCACACAGCTGAGCAATACATCGTTGATGGAACAGTGCAGCGCCTTGCTTACGGCCTTCACGTCAGCCAAAGGCAGAGGCTTGCACCACGCAACCCGCTTGCTCGGCCCCGGAGTCCCCTTAAGCCGGGTGGGCGAATCATTGGCCATCAGCACCAGTGCGGCGGCGTCCGCAGTGGCATGAAAGACCAGCTGTGCCATGTGGGCGGACGTGTGCAGGCTGTCTTCCAGCCCCTTTTGGGGGTGCTTCATCCAATCCAAGTAGCGCGCAGCGCCTTCACCCACGGCGCCAATAGCCTTCGCAGTCAGGTGGGTGAGCGGCCGGACAACCGTATCAGCAATCCACTCTTCTGCGCCCTGCAATCCGGTGTGGTGGGCCGCATGGTGCTCAGGCTCCGGCGGTTGCACGCCGCCATCCATGAGCGCGTGGGTCACAGAAACCAACGCAACACCGTCGGCAATACAGTGGTGAATTCGGGCAATCAGCGCACTGCCACCTTGGTAATGCTCTACCAAGTGGAACTGCCACAAAGGGTGCGCCCGGTCCAGCGGCAGCATGGTCAACTCCGAAATGCGGTCTTGCAGCGCTTCTTGCTCTCGACCTTTGGGCTTTTTGTCCAGCTTCTCAATGACCAGGTGGTTGGCCATGTCGAAATGGGTGTCAGGCACCCAGGATGCGCCCGATGCATCTTCCACCACACACCGGCCAAAGCGGGGGTACTTGAGCAAGCGCGATTGCAAACGCTCGCGCAAGACCGCGAGGCGGATGCCTGGCTTGAGCACCCACACCCCCACAATCATCATCAGGTTGGCATCTGTATCCATGCGCAGCCATGCAGTGTCGACTTTGCTCATGCGTTCGCCCTGCCAGTGCCAAGCACTTTCCACCATGCCCACAACCGCGTGCTGCACGGTCTCGGCCATAGAGGCATTTTTGGCGCCGACTTGCTGGTGGGCAGGCGCCGCTTTGGCGGCTTTTCCTGCGTTGACTCGGATAACCATGATTCCTCCTAAAGTGAACAACTGGGCGGCAAATCGACGCCAAGCGACTAGCTTAGGCATAAACCTGGGGGGCGCGCTTTGCGCTAGCGCAGGATTTGCGAAATAAAACCCGGCGTAAGATACGCCGCTGACACCCGTGCCGGGTGGCTTATTCCCTTAGACTACCGTTTGATTCACACCGACTGGAGAACCCCATGGCTAATCTGAAAAAGCAATTTGAAGCGGCTGTCGCCAATTCCAAGAACCTGAGCGACCGCCCAGACAACAGTACCATGCTCAAGATTTACGCGCTGTACAAACAATCCACCGTCGGCGACAACGCAGAAAAAAAGCCCGGTTTCACCGACATGGTGGGCCGCGCCAAGTGGGACGCATGGAATGGTTTCAAAGGCATCTCCAACGACGACGCCATGCAGCAATACGTTGATCTGATCGAATCTTTAAGCTAAATCAGTCGCTAGCCCATGCAGAACCTGCGCAAGCAGCTATCAAATCAATAGCGCCTTAGGGCGCTATTTTTGTTGCTGTTAGCGCTTTTTCCCTGAACCCCTGACCGCCGCTTTGGGGTAAAGCAAGTCATCGAGGTTTTTGACGATCTCGGCCTCAATGCGCCCCTTAAAGGCACCCAACAGAAAACCCAGCTTGGCGTTGAGCTCGAAATGGGCGTCGGTCACCCGCAAGGTGCCTTGCACGCCGGAGCGCACAAAGCCGACCTCGTCGAAGGTCTCGCCTTCTTGGTAGGTGCAGCGCATATCGAACTCATCTTCGACATGCTCGGCCCATGACAAGGCAATTTTTCGGGCCTTGGGCAGGCCCAATGCATGTTCACGCACGATATGCAGCTTAGACACGGGTGCTCTCCTTGGCGCAAACGCAGAAATGGAATAGGTTCATACTGGCTCCATCATAAAACGCCCAATGGGGCAATACGCCCAAACCACACCATGCTCTACAAATTCAAATCCCCTGCGACCGCTGCGATCATCATGCTGGAGCCCAATGGGCGCCAAATTTTGCACATCATTGGCAAAGACGACCCCGCCAATTTTCTTAAGGGCATATTGCTGCCGCAGGACATGCCCGCAGCCATAAGCGCACTAGAAACGGCCGTAGCGCAAGACGATGCCGCAATGCAGCAGCGCCAGGAGGACGCCCAAAAAGCTGGCCAAGAGGTGCCGGCGCCAGAGGGGATTAGCCTGCGCCAACGTGCGGCACCTTTCATCGACATGCTCCAACGCGCCCATCGCGCTGACAAAGAAATCGTCTGGGGCGTCTGACCGTTTTCGCGTCGATGGCGCCCTACTCCGACGGACTGGAGACGCCCCAGTGTTTGGTAACCGCGCCTGCGCTGTTTACACTTTCCAGTTCCACGCCAAATCCCCACAGCCGTGCGACGTGTTTGAGCACCTCCAGCGTGGCGTCCCCCAGAGGTCGCCCCAGATACTGGGTGTGGCGCAGGGTGAGCGTGCGGTCGCCGCGCAGGTTCACATCCCATACCTGAATATTGGGCTCACGCGTACCTAAGTCGTACTGCTGCGACAAGGCCTGGCGCACCCGCTGGTAACCGGCGTCGTCGTGAATGTCGGCGACCTCCAGCTCTTTGTTGGTTTCGTCGTCGTGGATGGCAAACAGGCGCATATTGCGCATCAGGTGCGGACTCAAAAATTGGCCCACAAAACTTTCGTCCTTGAAATTACGCATGGCATGGTCAAGCGTGGGCAGCCAGGGTGCGCCAGCAATGTCGGGGAACCAGGCACGGTCTTCGGCAGTCGGCGCATCACAAATGCGTTTGATGTCGGTGTACATGGCAAACCCAAGCGCGTAGGGGTTGATGCCGCTATACGCCCGGTGCCCTACCGGCGGCTGGTAGACCACGTTGGTGTGGGAGGTGAGCCACTCCAGCATGACCCCGTTGCTCAAATGCCCATCGTCGTACAGGGTGTTGAGCAGCTTATGGTGCCAAAAGGTGGCCCAGCCCTCGTTCATGACCTGAGACTGGCGCTGGGGGTAAAAATACTGTGCAATTTTGCGCACGATGCGCACAATTTCCCTCTGCCACGGCTCCAGCAAGGGCGCATTTTTCTCAATGAAATACAGCAGGTTTTCTTGGGGCTCTTTCGGAAACCGGTCGGCGGCCTGAGGACCGTCGGCCTTCTCGCCCTTGACCGGCACGGTGCGCCACAGTTCATTGACCTGCTGCTGCGCATGCACTTCACGTGCTTTGCGCTCGCTCACCTCCTGCGCCAGCGGGCGCTTGGCGGGGCGGCGGTAGCGGTCGACGCCGTGGTTGGCCAAGGCGTGGCAGGAGTCCAGTATGGTTTCCACCGCCTGCACGCCATAACGTTCCTCGCACTCGGCAACATAGCGCCGGGAATAGACCAGGTAGTCGATGATGCTGGACGCGTCCGTCCACATGCGAAACAGGTAATTGCCTTTGAAGAAGCTGTTGTGCCCATAGGCCGCGTGGGCGATCACCAGCGCCTGCATGGCGGTGGTGTTTTCCTCCATCAGGTAGCTGATGCACGGGTTGGAGTTGATGACGATTTCATACGCCAGCCCCATGTGGCCACGGCGGTATTTGCGCTCAGTGGCGATGAATTCTTTGCCGTAACTCCAGTGGCGGTAATTCACCGGCATGCCGACCGACGCGTAGGCGTCCATCATCTGCTCGGCAGTGATGATCTCCAACTGGTTGGGGTAGGTGTCCAGCCCAAACCGTTCGGCCGTAGCTCTGATCACGTCGTGGTAGCGGTCAATCAGCTCAAACGTCCAGTCGCTGGGGTCTGGCAAGGGTGCACTGGCACGAGGTGGTGCTGGGCGCGGCACCTGCAGTGGGGTGTGGGGCCTGCGGTCACCGCTGCTGGGCACCCGCCGCAGGTTTTCTGCGTTGCGCCGCTCGGGGTGGGGTGTGGAATCTTCCGTCATGCGCCCGCGCCTTCTTTTTTAAACAGGTCACGAAAGACCGGGTATATCTGGTCGGCCTGCGACACTTTGCGCATGGCAAAGTGCGCGCACGCTTCTTGCAAACGCTCGTACTCCGCCCACAGGCTTTGCTCTTCTTCAGCAACTTGCACATAGGCAAAGTAACGCACCAAGGGCAGGATTTTTTCAATCAACAATTCCCGGCAATTGCCGCTGTCGTTGGTGAAGTTGTCGCCGTCGCTGGCCTGGGCACCGTATATATTCCACTCGCCGCTGGGGTAGCGCGCCTGGATGATCTGGTGCATCAGCACCAGGGCGCTGCTCACCACCGTGCCACCACTTTCGGTGGCGTGAAAAAAGGTCTCTTCGTCTACTTCTTGCGCTTGGGTGTGGTGGCGAATAAAGACGATGTCGATTTTTTCGTAGTGCCGAGTCAAAAACATATAGAGCAGTACAAAAAACCGCTTCGACAAGTCTTTGCGCTCCTGGTCCATGGAGCCCGAGACGTCCATCAGGCAAAACATCACCGCCTTGCTGCTGGGCACCGGCACCCGCACCCGGCGGCGAAAGCGCAGGTCGATCGGGTCTAAAAATGGGATGCCGCGAATGCGCTTTTCTAACGCGGCGATTTCCGCTTGCAGCGCGACAATTTCGGCATCGGGCTCAGCGTTCGGGTCGGCTTGCGCGCCCAGCAATCCCGCCAAAAGCGCCTTCTTCTCTGCCAACAAGCGCCGTGGGCCGGTGCCTAAGGCAATGCGCCGCCCCAGCGCACCGCGCATGGAGCGAACGATAGACAGGTTGTTGGGCGTGCCGTCGTGGCTGTAGCCCGCGCGGTGCGACTTCCACTCCGGGTTCTCGCCAATCTGGGTGCGCACCAAGTGCGGCAAGGCCAAGTCTTCAAAGAAGATTTGCATGAACTCTTCTTTGCTCAGGGTGAAGACAAAGTCGTCCTCCCCTTCGCCCGAGTCACTGGCCTGGGAGCCGCGACCGCCGCCGCCCTGGGGGCGCGCAATTTTGTCGCCCCGCACATGGTCTTTGTTACCCGGGTGCACCGTGTCGCGCACACCACCCTGGGTGTGGTGAAACACGGGTTCGCTGATGTCCTTTTTGGGGATGGTGATGTTCTCGGCCTGCTCCATGTTGCGAATGTCGCGGCCCGACACGGCACGGCGCACCGCGTCCTGGATTTGGTCTTTGTAGCGCCGAATAAAACGCTCGCGGTTGCCTATGGACTTGTTCTTGCCTGCGAGACGTCGGTCAATGATCTGCATGGCCATCTCAATCCTTCATAAACGCCGTGACAAGCGTGGGGGCGCAATATTTATGAACTCTTGCGTACCCGCAAGTACCACTCACACAGCAACCGGACCTGTTTGGGGGTATAGCCTTTCTCAACCATGCGGGTGACAAAGTCTTCGTGCTTGCGGGCCTCGTCGGCACTGGCTTTGGCATTGAAGCTGATCACCGGCAGCAGCTCTTCGGTGTTGGAGAACATCTTCTTCTCAATCACCATGCGCAGCTTTTCGTAGCTGGTCCAACTCGGGTTATGGCCCTGGTTATTGGCGCGGGCGCGCAGCACAAAGTTGACGATCTCGTTGCGGAAATCTTTGGGGTTGGCAATGCCCGCGGGCTTTTCGATTTTTTCCAGTTCACCGTTGAGCGCCACGCGGTCAAACACCTCACCGGTGTCCGTGTCGCGGTACTCGTTGTCTTGAATCCAGTAGTCGGCGTAGGTCACGTAGCGGTCAAAAATGTTTTGGCCGTATTCGCTGTAGCTCTCGAGGTAGGCGGTTTGAATCTCTTTGCCGATGAATTCGGCATACCGCGGCGCCAGGTACTCTTTGATAAATCCGGTGTACTTGGCCTCTAGTTCGGCTGGGAACTGCTCGCGCTCAATCTGCTGCTCCAGCACGTACATCAGGTGCACCGGGTTGGCGGCCACCTCGGCGCTGTCAAAGTTGAACACCTTGGACAAAATCTTGAACGCAAAACGGGTGGAGATACCGCTCATGCCCTCATCCACCCCGGCGTAGTCGCGGTACTCTTGGAAGCTCTTGGCGCGGGGGTCGGTGTCCTTGAGGCTTTCGCCGTCGTACACCTGCAGCTTGCTAAACAGGCTGGAGTTTTCGGGCTCTTTCAAACGGGTGAGCACCGCAAACTGGCTCATCATCTTCAAGGTGCCTGGCGCACACTTGGCTTGGCCCAGTGACGAGTCGCGTATCAGCTTTTCGTAAATTTTGACTTCTTCGCTGACCCGCAAGCTGTAGGGCACTTTGACGATGTAGATGCGGTCCAAGAACGCTTCGTTGTTTTTGTTGTTGCGAAAGGTCTTCCACTCACTCTCATTACTGTGGGCCAGCACCACGCCGTCAAACGGGATCGCACCAAAACCTTCGGTGCCTTTGTAGTTGCCCTCTTGGGTGGCGGTTAGCAAGGGGTGCAGCACCTTGATAGGCGCTTTGAACATCTCCACAAACTCCAGCAAACCTTGATTGGCCAGGCACAAACCGCCGGAGTAGCTGTAGGCGTCGGTGTCGTCCTGCGCAAAACTTTCCAACTTGCGAATATCAACCTTGCCGACCAACGCGCTGATGTCTTGGTTGTTTTCGTCGCCTGGCTCGGTCTTGGCGATACCCATCTGTTTGAGGATGCTGGGGTAGCGTTTAACCACCTTAAACCGGCGAATATCACCACCGTATTCGTCCAACCGTTTGACCGCCCAGGGTGACAAAACCCGGTTCAGGTAGCGGGTGGGAATGCCATAGTTTTCAAGCAACACTGGCCCGTCCTCAGCCGCGTCAAACAACGACAGCGGTGTTTCGTTCACCGGCGAGTCCTTGAGGGCATAGAACGGCACCTTTTGCATAAGGTGTTTGAGCCGCTCGGCAATGGAGCTTTTGCCGCCGCCAACGGGCCCCAGCAAATACAAGATCTGCTTGCGCTCTTCCAGGCCTTGCGCCGCGTGGCGGAAATAGCTCACCACCTGTTCGATGGCGTCTTCCATGCCGTAAAACTCGGCAAATGCTGGGTAACGCTTGATGACCTTGTTGGCAAACAAGCGCGAGAGCCGGGGGTCGTTGCGGGTGTCGACCAACTCGGGCTCGCCGATGGCTGCCAGCATGCGTTCGGCAGCGGTTGCGTAAGCCATGGGCTCACGCTTGCACTCTGCCAAGTATTCGTCGACGGTCAGTTCTTCTTCACGGCTGCGCGCATAACGCGCCACAAAGTTACCAATTGCATCCATAGGGCCTCCTGCTTCCGAATCGGGCCGCCTGCGGTGTGGCGGCACCCTCGGGGGTTAGGTACAAAAACCGCTTGCAAGTTCATTTAATCACTGAATGCCCAACTTGACCAGTGCAAAAGGATGGCGTATACCCAACAGATAGACTGACTGCGCACGCTAGGTGGCACAGGCAAATCGGTGCGTCTGGCGTATAGGCACGCCCATCCAAATTTCAAGCGTTTTTCGGCCCGAGCCCTCGTAAAATGTGCGCAAGCAGCTACAAAAGATATAGCAAATGTCCGACTCCAACACACCCCCTACATTCCGCCGCGCGCCACCGTCGCCAACCCGCGCTGCTGGTACCCGTGCCCCCATTCCGGCGGGGCAAAACAACACTGCCGCCCATGGGGTCAATGGCACGGTGCGGCTTAACAAACGCATGGCCGAGTTGGGCTTGGCGTCGCGGCGCGAGGCCGACGACTGGATCGCCAAGGGCTGGGTCAAAGTCAACGGCAAGGTGGCCGAGATGGGCATGCAGGTGCTGCCCACCGCCCGTATTGAGGTCACCAAACAAGCCACCGGTGAGCAAGCCAACCAGGTCACTGTGCTGATCAACAAACCATTGGGTTTGGTCAGCGGGCAGGCCGAGGACGGTCACGAGCCCGCCATCACGCTGGTACAGCCGCAAAACCGCTGGAGTGAGGACAACGCCCGCTTTTTCTTCCACCCCAGCCAGCTCAAAAGCCTGGTGCCAGCCGGGCGGCTCGACATCGACTCCACGGGTCTGTTGGTGTTGACGCAAGACGGCCGCGTGGCGCGCCAGCTGATTGGTGAAGGCAGCGAAATGGAGAAAGAATACCTGGTGCGTGTGGCCTTCACCGGCATACACAACGCCGCTGCGGCCACCTCAGCAGCCGCCACCCACGCCCCACTGCGCGCGCCCAGCCGACCTGCAGCACCCCAACAACTGAGCCGCATTGACGATGACGACCCAGTGACCAGTGACGTGCAATCGGTCTTTCCGCCAGCCATGCTCGCGCGCCTGCGCCACGGCCTCAGCCTAGACGGCCAAGCCCTCAAGCCCGCCGTGGTGGAGTGGCAAAACCCGGAGCAGCTGCGTTTTGTGCTCACCGAGGGCAAGAAGCGCCAAATCCGCCGCATGTGCGAGCTGGTGGGCCTAAAAGTGGTGGGCCTCAAGCGGGTGCGGGTGGGCCACATCATGCTGGGCAACCTGCCACTGGGGCAGTGGCGTTACTTGGCGCCCCACGAAAAATTCTGACGACCCCTATGGCAGACACACCACCTGAATCTGAAACGCCAGAGGCCTCCAAACCGGCCATCCAGCCATTGGACCATCTGCGCGCCTCCGACCTGTGGGCCGTCGCCCAGCTGGCCACCCAGGCGACCATGGGCGTGGCGGCCATCGCGGAAGGCGTACACCAGGCGGTGCTGGACACCATCGGCTTACCCGGGGCGCGTGACGGCAAAACGCAGGGGCTTATCGGCCTGATCTACCGCGCAGTGCATGGCGTGACCGAGTTGGTCGGGCAAGGCTTAGAGGCCGCATTCACCCAACTAGAGCCGCTGCTGGAATCTTTGGTGGACGAGCCACCCGAGACCCCTGCGCGCGAGGCAGTTTTAGCCGCACTCAATGGTGTCATGGGTGACCGCCTTGCACAAACCAACAACCCATTGGCCATCTCCATGACCCTGCGCCACCAGGGGCGTGCACTCCCACTGGACGCCCGCCTACCCATTGCCAAAGCGACGGGCAAGGTGGCGGTGCTGATCCACGGCCTGTGTATGAATGACCTGCAATGGCAGGCCCCACCACACGACCCGAAAGCGGCCGACAAAAATGCCGATGGCGAACCACAAGCGCCGTCCGACCACGCCGCCGCGCTGGCCGACCAGCTGGGCTACACCCCCGTTTACCTGCGCTACAACACCGGCTTGCATACCTCGCAAAATGGCCACGAACTGGCCAATGTGTTGGAACAGCTTGTGGCCCATTGGCCCGTCCCGCTGCAAGAGGTCAGCGTTGTGGCACACAGCATGGGCGGCCTGCTCATTCGCAGCGCTGTTTACTACGCACGCTTGGGTGCCATGCAATGGCCCGAAACCCTCAAGAACATCATCTTTTTGGGCACACCCCACCATGGCGCACCCTTAGAGCGTGCGGGCAACTGGGTCGACACCCTGCTGGGCAGCACCGCTTACAGTAAACCCTTGGCCAAGTTGGGCCAATTGCGCAGTACAGGCATCACCGACTTGCGCTGGGGCAATGTACTGGATGCCGACTGGCAAGACCGTGACCGGTTTGTGCGCTCCAATGATCTGCGCCAGCCCCTGCAATTGCCCCATGGCATTGCCTGCTTCGCGGTGGCCGCAACCGCCGCCGCCCAGCGCAGCCCCGTGGCCGACCGCCTGATTGGTGACGGGCTTGTGCCCCTGGCCAGCGCCCTTGGCCAGCACGAAGACCCCCGTCGCCAATTGTTTTTTGCCGATCGGGCGCAAACGGTGCTGTACAACACCCACCACATGGAACTGCTCGACAGCGCCGAAGTTACCCGCCAACTGTTAGCGTGGCTGGGCCCAGCCAAAGCGCTGTAGCGCTGTAGCGCTGTAGCGCTATGGCGCTAAGGCGCTAGGGCGCGGTAGCGGCTTCGCGCACTGCAGGCCAGTTTGCGCGCGGGCGTCAGGCCGTGCCCCTTGAAATCAAGGGCCTCGCCCATAATTGTGGGTTTCCCGTGGCCCCGTAGTAGGAGGCCGTATTCAAATTAGTAAGGCATTCATCCCCCATGAGCAAGCAAACCCATTCATTCCAAGCCGAAGTGGCGCAACTGTTGCACCTGGTCACCCACTCGCTGTACTCCAACAAAGAGATTTTACTGCGCGAGCTGATCTCCAACGCGTCGGACGCTTGCGACAAGCTGCGTTTTGAAGCCATCAACGACGGCGGCTTGTACGAGAGCGACCCGGAACTCACGGTCAAAGTCACCTTGGACAAAGACGCCAAGACCCTGACCATCACCGACAACGGCATCGGCATGAGTACCCAAGAGGCCATCGACCACTTGGGCACCATTGCCAAGAGCGGAACCAAAGACTTCGTGAGCAAGCTCAGTGGTGACCAGAAGGCAGACTCGCAGCTGATCGGCCAGTTTGGCGTGGGTTTTTATTCGGGCTTCATCGTGGCCGACAAGATCACCGTCGAGTCCCGCCGTGCCGGCATGAAAGAGACCGAGGCTGTACGCTGGATCAGCGGCGGAGCTGGCGACTTTGAGGTCGAAGCCATCACCCGCCCCGCACGTGGCACCAGCGTCATCTTGCACCTGCGCGACGACTCTCTGGACTACGCCCAAAGCTGGAAGGTTAAGGGCATCATCAACAAATACTCGGACCACATCAGCCTGCCCATCCAGATGGAAAAGGAAGAGTGGAAAGACGGTGAGCTGATCAACGCCGCAGACGAGCAAGGTGGCCGCCAGCCCGGCGGCATGGTCAAAACCGGCGATTGGGAAACGGTCAACAAGGCCAACGCCATTTGGGCCCGCGCCAAGAAGGACATCAGCCAAGAACAGTACGACGACTTCTACAAACAAATCAGCCACGACTTTGAAGCGCCCCTGGCCCACACGCACAACCGCGTGGAAGGCAGCACCGAATACACCCAGTTGCTGTACATCCCCGGCAAAGCGCCCATGGACCTGTACAACCGCGAGAAGTCGGCCGGGGTCAAGCTGTACGTCAAACGCGTGTTCATCATGGACGACGCTGAAGCCCTGCTGCCCACCTACCTGCGTTTTGTCAAAGGCGTGGTCGACTCTGCCGACCTGCCATTGAACGTATCACGCGAGCTTCTGCAAGAAAGCCGCGACGTCAAAGCCATCCGTGAAGGCTGCACCAAGCGCGTACTGGGCATGCTGGAGGATTTGGCCAAGAGCGACAAATTGGCTGACGCCGCTACCGAAGGGGCTGAAAAGGCCGCCGATGGTGTCACCGATGTGCTGAGCGCCGAAGACAAGGCAGAGGCCGAGAAAAACGCGGGCAAATACAGCAAGTTTTATTCCGAATTTGGTGCCGTGCTTAAAGAAGGTCTGGGCGAAGACTTTGCCAACAAAGAGCGCCTGGCCAAGCTCTTGCGTTTTGCCTCCAGCACCACCGACACGGTCAGCGTCAGTTTTGCCGACTACAAAGCCCGTATGAAAGAAGGTCAAGAGACCATCTACTACATCACCGCCGACAGCTTTGCCGCCGCCAAAAACAGCCCACAGCTC
>JBBRNS010000088.1:0-14598 GCA_038230175.1 Burkholderiales bacterium | reverse complement strand
TTTGCCCTCTTTCTTAGGCAGCGGTTGAATATCCAATTCGACTTCACCGGATTCAACACCTTTTTCATCGGTGGTAATGATCATGTCAACGGTCAAGCGACCACCGTCGGTTAAGCGACCAAACAGCAGTTCGTCGGCCAAGGCGCGACGAATGGTGTCTTGAATCAGCCGCTGCATGGGACGTGCACCCATGAGTGGATCAAACCCTTTTTTGGCCAAATACTTGCGCAGCTTGTCGGTGAAGGTGACGTCCACTTTCTTCTCGGCCAACTGGGTTTCCAGCCGCAGCAAGAACTTGTCGACCACCCGCAGGATGACGTTTTCGTCCAACGCCTTGAAGCTGACAATGGCGTCCAGCCGGTTGCGGAACTCAGGCGTAAAAAGACGCTTGATGTCTGCTGCCTCATCACCCGCCTCACGCGGGTTGGTAAAGCCGATGGAGGCCTTGTTCATGGTCTCAGCACCGGCATTGGTGGTCATGACAATGATAACATTGCGGAAATCGGCTTTGCGGCCGTTGTTGTCCGTCAGCGTGCCGTGGTCCATCACCTGTAGCAACACATTGAAGATGGCAGGGTGGGCTTTTTCAATTTCGTCCAGCAAGAGCACGCAGTGCGGCTTCTTGGTAATGGCCTCGGTCAGCAGGCCACCTTGGTCAAAGCCCACGTAACCCGGTGGCGCGCCGATCAAACGACTGACCGCGTGCTGCTCCATGTACTCACTCATGTCAAAGCGGATTAGCTCAATGCCCATGATGTAGGCCAGCTGCTTCGCCGCTTCGGTCTTGCCCACACCCGTGGGGCCGCTGAACAGGAACGAGCCAATAGGTTTGTCACCCGTGCCAATGCCCGAGCGTGCCATCTTGACCGCGGACGACAACACGTCCAGCGCCTTGTCTTGACCAAAGACCACACTCTTAAGGTCGCGCTCCAGGGTTTTGAGCTTGCCGCGGTCGTCGTTAGACACGTTGGCAGGCGGAATGCGGGCAATCTTGGCAACGATCTCTTCAACCTCAGCCTTGCTGATGGTCTTTTTACGCTTGCTAGCGGGCAAGATGCGCTGCGCGGCACCGGCCTCGTCGATCACGTCAATCGCCTTGTCAGGCAATTGGCGGTCGTTGATGTATTTGGCGCTCAGCTCAGCCGCTGCTTGCAATGCAGCCAGCGAAAATTTGACGCTGTGGTGTTCTTCAAAGCGTGACTTCAAGCCTTTGAGAATTTCTACCGTTTGCTCTACGGTTGGCTCGACCACATCGACCTTTTGGAAGCGGCGCGACAGGGCCGCATCTTTTTCAAAGATGCCGCGGTACTCGGTGAACGTGGTGGCGCCAATGCATTTGAGCTGGCCCGAGCTCAAGCCTGGCTTGAGCAAGTTAGACGCATCCAGCGTACCGCCAGAGGCTGCACCAGCGCCGATGAGCGTGTGAATCTCATCAATAAAAAGCACCGCATGGGGCTTGTCTTTCAGGGCCTTCAGCACACCTTTTAGACGCTGCTCGAAATCACCCCGGTATTTAGTGCCGGCCAGCAACGCGCCCATGTCGAGCGAATACACAATGGCTTCCGAAAGAATTTCGGGCACTTCGTTTTGCGTAATGCGCCATGCCAATCCCTCCGCAATAGCGGTTTTTCCAACGCCAGCCTCACCCACCAACAGGGGGTTGTTTTTACGGCGGCGGCACAGGATATGGATGACGCGCTCGACCTCGTACTCGCGTCCAATCAAGGGGTCAATCTTGCCTTCTTTGGCCAACTGGTTGAGGTTCTGGGTGAACTGCTCTAGCGGAGACGATTTCTCGTTCTTCTCCCCACCGCCCTCCTCGCCCTCTGGCGCGCTTTCGTTGGCCTTGGTGGACTCGGGTGGGTCGGTCTTTTTGATGCCGTGGGCGATGAAATTGACCACGTCCAAACGGGTTACACCCTGTTGGTGCAGGTAATAAACGGCGTGGGAGTCTTTCTCGCCAAAAATAGCGACCAGCACATTGGCACCGGTGACTTCTTTTTTGCCGCTGCCGGTGGACTGCACGTGCATGATGGCGCGCTGGATGACGCGCTGAAAACCCAGCGTGGGCTGGGTGTCAACATCGTCAACACCCGACACCTGGGGCGTGTTGTCTTTGATGAAGTTGGAGAGCGATTTGCGCAGGTCGTCGACGTTGGCCGAGCACGCACGCAAAACCTCTGCCGCGCTGGGGTTGTCGAGTAAAGCAAGCAACAAATGCTCCACCGTGATGAATTCGTGGCGTTGCTGACGCGCTTCCACGAACGCCATGTGCAGGCTAACTTCCAATTCTTGGGCAATCATGTGAATTCCTTTTTGCCTTGCTTCGATGAACAACTGTAAACCGTTTTTATCTTACCCAGCACAACTGGGGCCAATCACCTAAAAATCAACGGGTTCACTGATGCATTTCAGAGGATGCCCTGCTTTGAGTGCCGCCTCCAACACCTGATCGACCTTGGTTGCAGCCACGTCTTTGGTGAACACGCCACACACACCGCGCCCGTCGAGGTGAATTTTGAGCATGATGCGGGTAGCCGCCTCAAGGTCTTTGCCAAAATACTCTTGAATGACGACAACCACAAACTCCATGGGCGTGTAGTCGTCATTGAGTAAAACGACTTGGTGCATCGGCGGTGGCGTGACGCGCAGCGTACGGCGCTCCAGCAGCACGGCGCCACCCTCGTCCGGAATCGGCGGACGAACCAGGGGTTCGGGAGGTTTCGTTGGTTTGTTTGTTGCCATAAATCCGATTCTATCGGTCACCACGAAATTTCTAGCACTGTGTCCTGACTTGGCGCTACCTCGCCAAGATTCAAGCGATCTCGCATAAAAAAAACCACCCATACCCTTGCGGATTGGGTGGTTTTTGCCACTTGGGTGGCGATTACATGTGGTCAATCATGACTTGGCCAAATCCGGAGCAGCTCACTTGGGTTGCGCCTTCCATCAAACGGGCAAAATCATAGGTAACTTTCTTGCTGTTGATCGATTTCTTCATGGAGCTGATGATCAAATCAGCCGCTTCAAGCCAACCCATGTGGCGCAGCATCATCTCGGCCGACAAGATTTCAGAACCGGGGTTGACATAGTCTTTGCCCGCATATTTAGGCGCGGTGCCGTGGGTGGCCTCGAAACACGCCACCGAATCGGACAAGTTTGCACCCGGCGCAATACCAATACCGCCAACCTGTGCTGCCAGCGCATCAGACACATAGTCACCATTAAGGTTCAGCGTGGCGATGACGCTGTATTCAGCGGGGCGCAGCAAAATCTGCTGCAAGAACGCGTCGGCAATGCTGTCCTTGACGATGATGTCTTTGCCGGTCTTGGGGTTTTTGAACTTGCACCATGGGCCGCCGTCGATCAGTTCAGCACCAAATTCGGTTTGCGCCAAGCCATAGGCCCAGTCACGAAATCCACCTTCGGTGTATTTCATGATGTTGCCCTTGTGCACGATGGTGACGCTGGGCTTGTCATTGTCAATGGCGTACTGCATGGCCTTGCGCACCAAACGCTCCGTGCCTTCGCGCGAAACCGGCTTGATGCCAATGCCTGAGGTATTGGGAAAACGGATCTTCTTGACACCCATCTCGTCTTGCAAGAACTTGATTAGCTTCTTGGCTTTGTCGCTTTCGGCCTCGAACTCGATACCGGCATAGATGTCTTCCGAGTTTTCACGGAAGATCACCATATTGGTCTTGTGCGGCTCTTTGACCGGGCTGGGCACGCCGTCAAAATATTGGATGGGGCGCAGGCACACATACAGGTCTAATTCTTGACGGAGCGCCACATTGAGTGAGCGAATACCACCGCCAACCGGAGTAGTCAGCGGGCCTTTGATGGATACCACGTAGTCGCGCAGCGCATGCAGCGTCTCTTCGGGCAGCCAAACGTCTGGGCCGTATACGTTGGTGGACTTCTCACCCGCATACACTTCCATCCAATGGATTTTGCGTTTGCCGCCATAGGCTTTGGCCACGGCAGCGTCTACGACCTTCAACATCACCGGCGTAATGTCCTGCCCGGTACCGTCACCCTCGATAAAGGGGATGATCGGCTGCTCAGGCACGTTTAAGGACATGTCGGCATTTACCGTAATTTTTTGGCCTTCCGCCGGGACTTTGATGTGTTGGTACATAGAAATGGCTCTCCAATGATTTTGTGAATCTGAATTTCCTGACAAAAGCAGTTTGTAGTGCTTTCGGAAGTGGGACAAATTCTAGTCTGAAATAATTACCCGATCCTGTCAGCGAAGGCGTTTTATCCGCGTTTAACATTGCATGTCGGGACCACTATCGCACCATGAATAAAATTTTTGCCGCCCTTTTTGCCTCATTAACGCTGTTGGGCGCCACCGCCCATGCCCAGGAAACCCCGCAAACTGACCTTCAGCGCACAACGCTGACGGCAGGCATCCACCAACTCGACACGCAAGTGGCCATTACACCCTCGCAGCATGCGATCGGTTTGATGTACCGCAAAGAGATGGACCAGCAAGAGGGAATGCTCTTTGTCTTCCCCAGTGCGGGCATGCAGTGCTTCTGGATGAAAAACACCCAGATCCCACTGACAGCGGCGTTCTTGGCCGACGACGGCATGATCCTGAACCTGGCCGACATGAAGCCGCAGACCGAAGACTCGCACTGCCCCATCAAACCAGTGCGTTACGTCTTGGAGGTGAACAAAGGTTGGTTTGCCAAGCGTGGCATCAAACCTGGCATGCGCCTGTCGGGTGCACCCTTTTCTGGCGCGAAATAGCCAATTTCAAAAACTGGCCGCCTAATAAAAAAGCCGACTCGACGTCGGCTTTTTTGTGGGCGCAAAGGGCTTAGGCGAAGTTGGTCTCGGCAAAACCCCAGTTCACCAATTTGTCAAAGAAGGTCTCGACATACTTTTGGCGCAGGTTGCGGTAGTCGATGTAGTAGGCATGCTCCCACACGTCCACCGTCAGCAGGGCTTTATCAGCGCTAGTCAGCGGTGTGCCGGCTGCCCCGGTGTTGACGATGTCCACCGAGCCATCAGGGCGCTTGACCAACCAGGTCCAACCCGAGCCAAAGTTACCAACGGCCGACTTGACGAATGCCTCTTTGAATGCGGCGTAGCTGCCCCACTTGGCAGTGATGGCTGTCGCCAATGCACCGGTGGGCTCACCGCCACCTGCGGGCTTCATGCCGTTCCAGAAAAAAGTGTGGTTCCAGATTTGGGCTGCATTGTTGTAGACGCCACCGCTGGATTTTTTGATGATCTCTTCGAGCGACATGCTTTCAAACTCAGTACCCTTCTGAAGGTTATTGAGGTTCACGACATACGCATTGTGGTGTTTGCCATGGTGAAACTCCAGCGTCTCTTTGGAGTAAGCGGGAGCCAAAGCGTCAATGGCGTAAGGCAGTGCGGGCAAAGTATGTTCCATAAGTCTCTTAGTCCTCTCAGTGGTTTGGTAAAACAATCATTGTAGAAACTAATTTACGCGCACGCCGTCTACCGTCAAGGCAACCACGCCATCGACAAGGGTAGCCTGCACTTGGGCGCCTATGCCAACCTGCGCCACGCTACTAACCGGTTGAGCGTCGCCCACCGTGAGCCAGGCGTAGCCTCTTTGAAGCACCAAAGACGGATCTAGCAGACCCAGTCGCAAGGCGGCACGTTCTGAGCGCTCCCGCTCCAGCTGGGCACACTGGCGCACACCTGCTACCAGCTCAGACTGGGCTTGCGTGCAGCGCGCCAAATGGCCCTGCATGGCCGCGCGCAGCGCACTGCGCATACGCTGCTCGCAATCCAGCAGTGCAACACGCTGACGGTTGGCAAGGCCGGATGGGCGCCCCATGCGGGTTGCGGTCAGGTCTAGACGCTGGTCTTGCCGGTCTACAAAACGTGTCACTGCCGAAGTCAAACGGTCTTCTAGAAAGTCTATAGCGCCCAGCCACACTTGGCGCGACTCGCAGACCAACTCAGCCGCGGCAGTGGGCGTCGGCGCCCGTAAGTCGGCGACAAAATCGGCGATGGTGAAGTCGGTTTCATGGCCCACGCCACAAATGACCGGCACCGGGCTTTGCGCGATGGCGCGGGCCAGGTCTTCGTTATTGAAGGACCAAAGGTCTTCCATACTGCCTCCGCCACGCACCAACACAATCACATCAATGTGAACGCCTTTGTTTTCAGGCCCGTCGGCCGCCAAGGCGTACAGGGCCCGCAGAGCCTGCACCAGTTCGCGGGGCGCGTTGTCGCCTTGCACCGATGCGGGTGCCAGCACCACGGGTATGTGGGGCACACGCCGCTGCAGGGCGGTGACCACGTCATGCAACGCGGCCGCACCCAGCGAGGTAACAACACCGATACCCCGAGGCATCGCCGGCAAAACCCGCTTACGCTCTGGGTCAAACAATCCCTCTTGTTCGAGCTTGGCTTTAAGCTTGAGGAAATCTTCAAACAACGTGCCTTGACCGGCCGGACGCATCGACTCAACCACCAATTGCAGCTCACCGCGCGGCTCGTACACCCCAAGGCGGCCGCTCACCTCGACCCGGTCGCCGTCGCGCACCGCAAACCCCAGGGATGCGGCAGCACGGCGAAACATCGCGCAGCGAATTTGACCCGTTTCGTCCTTGAGAGAAAAGTAACAATGGCCACTGGCCGCCCGGGAGAACCCCGTCATTTCTCCGACCACCGTCACCGGGTTAAAGCGTGCATCGAGCGCGTCGGCGATGGCATGGCACAGCGCGCCAACCTTCCAAACGCGGGGCACTACGGGCCCAAGTGAACCGTTATTCATGGTTTACACCACCACCGGCACTGCCAAGAGGCTGCCAAACGATCCACAAGCCAAGGGCTTGTTGCCAGCCTCTTAGAACCATAGCGCAAAGCACCACTTGACGGTGTAAGTCATTGATTCAATTGGATTTTTTACTGCTGAATTTGTCATCATTTTGTTGATCGGCCCAGTTTATGCGGCCTGCAGGGGAATAGCGGTGTGGTTATGCACAAAGTTATCCCCACATTTTGTGGAGTAAAGGCCGCTGCAGCTACGCCATAATCAGTGTGCTTTTCTCATTTGTACGGAGCCACACTTTTGATTTCCATCATACAAGCCGCCGGCTGGCCTATTTGGCCCCTCATTGCATGCTCTATTTTGGCCTTTGCCATCGTGCTGGAGCGTTTTGTTAGCCTCAAATCCAACAAAATTGTCCCGCCACGGCTGCTTGACGAGGTGCTTGGCGTCACCCGCAATGGTGTACCTACACCGGACGTGGTCACCCAGCTTGAAAAAAATTCGGCCATGGGCGAAGTGCTGGCCAGTGGATTACGGGCGCTCAACATTGACGCGCGTTGCTCGGAAGAAGACTTGCGCGCCACCATGGAAGGTGCCGGCCGTATCGTGGCCCACCGTCTAGAGAGTCACCTCAGCACCTTAGCCACCATTGCGTCGGCCGCCCCCCTCATGGGCCTGTTTGGTACCGTTGTCGGAATGATCGAGATTTTTGGATCACAGGCGCCTGGCGGATCGACCGGCGGTAACCCTGCCCAATTGGCCCACGGCATTTCCATCGCGCTCTACAACACGGCTTTTGGTCTCATGATCGCCATCCCGGCGCTGATCTTCTGGCGCTACTTCCGAGGGCGGGTTGATTCTTACTTGTTGACCCTGGAACTGTCTGCGGACCGCATGGCCCGCCACCTCAAGTCTGTGCGTAAGTAAGACCATGAACTTTCGTCCCAAACACCAGGAAGAGCCCGAGATCAACCTGATCCCGTTCATTGACGTCCTTTTGGTCGTGCTGATTTTCTTGATGCTGTCCACCACTTACAGCAAATTTACCGAGCTACAGGTCAAGCTGCCAGTCGCAGACGCCGACGTCCAACGAGACTACGCCAAAGAGTTGGTCGTGGCCGTAGGTGCGGACGGCAGTTACAGCATCAACCGCCAAGTGGTCGCCGGGCGAACCATGGAAAACGTAGCCGCTGCTCTCACTGAGGCAGCCAAGGCGGGCAAAGACACGGTGATCATCATCAGCGCCGATGCCAGTGCTCGGCACCAGTCAGTCATTACGGTGATGGAAGCCGCGCGGCGCGCCGGCCTTAACCAAATTACCTTTGCCACCCAATCCAGCGCCCAGGCAGGTGCCAAGTAACAAGGCAGCCAGCATGGCGCGGCCCACGTGGCAAACCGCGCTTCTCGCGGCCTGGGCCGGCCACGGCCCCCTAGCCACCTTTCTGTGGCCCATTTCGCAGATCTACCGGGCTTTGGTTGAGGGGCGGCGTCAGCTCTACCGCTTGGGTTTAAAGCGCATCGACCGGGTCGATGCATTGGTAGTGGTGGTCGGCAATGTGGTGGCTGGTGGTGCCGGTAAGACACCCACGGTCATCGCTATCGTTCAGCACCTCGTACAGCAAGGGCGCTCAGTTGGGGTCGTCTCGCGCGGCTATGGACGCGCAAGCAAAACCTGCCAAGAAGTTCTCGCCAACGCTCGCCCCAACGACGTGGGTGATGAACCCCTGCTAATCCAGCGTGCAACCCAGGTCCCGGTATTTGTGGCCACGAGCCGTATTGCGGCCGCGCGTGCCTTGATGGCCCAGTACCCGCATACCGAGGTCATTGTCTGTGACGATGGGCTTCAGCACTACGCGCTGTACCGCGACGTGGAGGTGTGCGTCTTTGACACCCGGGGTTGTGGCAACCACTGGATGTTGCCCGCCGGGCCATTGCGCGAGCCATGGCCACGCAGACCACTGCCCCAAGCTGGGCAGAATGACCAGCGATTGCTGGTGCTACACACCGGCGACCCGGCGAAATTTGGCGGTTTTCGCGCCGCCCGCAGCTTGGCAAGTTATGCGATCAAGGCGGATGGCAGTACGGTCTCAATGGCATCCCTTGCCGAGCACAATGCGCCAAGACTGCTGGCACTGGCGGGCATTGCCCAGCCAGAGGCGTTTTTTTCCATGCTCAGGGCCATGGGGATACCCTTAGCCCAAACACTTGCTCTGCCAGATCACTATGCTTTTGATAGCTGCTTGCGCAATGAATACGAGGGCTACCAGCTCATTTGCACCGAAAAAGACGCCCACAAGCTGTGGCAGCTGGACCCAAGTGCGCTGGCGGTGCCGCTGCAATTACACGTCGACCCTGCCTTCTTTTCAGCCCTGGATGCCTGCATTGGGCAGCGCAACCTTACACCGCTATCATCGACCCATGGACACCCGACTACTTGAACTCCTCGTCTGCCCCGTAACCAAGGGCACTCTTGAATATGACCGCGAGAAGCAAGAGCTGCTGTCGCGCAGCGCACGCTTGGCGTATCCCATCAGAGACGGTATACCCGTGCTTCTCGAGGCAGAAGCCCGTACCCTGAGCGACACCGAACTGGGGCTTTAGTCCGTAAATCCATGGGCTACACCGTCCTCATTCCGGCGCGTTTGGCGTCCAGTCGCCTACCCAACAAGCCACTGGCCGATGTATGTGGTGCCCCCATGGTGGTGCGGGTTGCCCAACGGGTTCGCACCGGCGTTGATGCAAGCACCCGCATCGTGGTGGCGTGTGATGACCCATCCATTCTTGCCGCCTGCAAAGCCCACGGCGTCGAAGCGGTGCTAACCCGCCACGACCATCCGTCCGGCACCGACCGCTTGGCCGAAGCCAGCACCCTCTTGAATCTTTCGGACGACGAGATTGTCGTCAACGTGCAAGGCGACGAGCCGCTGATCGACGCCGAACTGGTGCAAGCGGTAGGCGACCTGCTAGCGCAACAACTTGACGCCAGCATGGGCACTGCCGCCCACGCCATTGCGCATGTCGCGGACTTTATCAACCCCAACGTGGTTAAAGTGGTGCTGAACGCGGCCAACCAAGCGCTGTATTTCAGCCGCGCGCCTATTGCGTGGTGGCGCGACGGCTTTACTGACGGGATTCACAACCTGCCGGACCCCGCGCCGCTGCGCCACATCGGCATTTACGCCTACCGAGTGGGTTTTCTGCGCCAGTTCCCACAACTCGCACAAGCACCGATTGAAACCACCGAAGCACTAGAACAGTTGCGTGCCATGTGGCATGGTTACCGTATTGCAGTGCACGTCAGTGCGCATGCGCCCGGCCCCGGTGTGGACACACCGGAAGACCTAGAGCGCGTGCGGGCACTTTTTGCGTCTGGAGCGACCGGCCACAAAGGCGCTTGAATCACGGCTCATGCTATTCTCAGGGCTTAGCGTTCGTCGCGGAGATATCCAGAAACATGGTGCCCCGACGCAAAGGTTTTTCTTCTAATTGAGGGTATCCATGAGACTGATTCTGTTGGGCGCACCAGGCGCTGGTAAGGGCACGCAAGCCACCTTCATTTGCCAAAAGTACGGAATTCCACAGATTTCGACCGGTGACATGCTGCGCGCAGCGGTCAAGGCGGGTTCACCCTTAGGCCTGGAAGCAAAAGCCGTCATGGCCTCTGGCGGTTTGGTTAGCGACGCGCTCATCATCAATTTGGTAAAGGAACGCCTGACCCAGGCCGACTGCGCCAATGGTTTTCTGTTTGACGGGTTTCCCCGCACCATTCCCCAAGCCGATGCCATGAAGGCCGCGGGCGTTGCACTGGATTACGTCATTGAGATCGACGTTCCATTTGAGGCGATTATTGAGCGTATGGGCGGTCGCCGTTCCCACCCCGCATCGGGCCGAACCTATCATGTCAAGTTCAACCCTCCCAAGGTCGAAGGCCACGATGATGTAACCGGTGAACCACTGATTCAGCGCGAAGACGACAAAGAAGAAACCGTCAAGAACCGCCTCGACGTATACAGCGCACAAACCCGGCCACTGGTGGACTACTACTCCGACTGGGCTCTCAAAGACCCCGCAGCGGCCCCCAAATACCGGGCGATCAGCGGCATGGGCGAAGTCAACGCCATTACCGCCCGCGTTTTCGAAGCCTTGGCCAGCTAACAATCAGCGCCAACACAGGCCGGCAACCGACCGACTGTGTCAACAACAACCCACTTTATTGCCGCATCAGGTCCAGCATCAAGGCAATGCGGGCCTTAACTGGAGTGGGCGCTGCTGCAGCCACAATGCCGTCGTTTTGAGCAGACCCGTGCACCATGGCGCCCCCACCACACCGAGAACTGCGCACTACACGAATCCCCTGCGCCTGGGCCTCTAGCAGTGCGTCGGCCAGATCATGATGAATGGTGCCATTGCCGGTACCGGCCACGACAATACCGCGCACCAAGTCGTCACCTGGCAGTGGCACTCTGGTCAGCGCCCTAACGAAGCCGCCATTGCCGCACGCGTGGCTCATCACAATGTCGACACGGGGCCAAATCGGCAATTGAAGCCGCTCAAGCGGGAACGGCGACTCGCATGCATCCCGCACAGGGCAAGGATGCAACCAGCGTACAGCCCCCTCCTCAACCAAGCCCAATGGGCCCGCCTCGCCGGAGTCAAAAGCATCCAAACGATAGGGGTTGATTTTTTGCACGTGGTGCGCAGCATGAACCACGCCCGCAAATGCCACCAGTACGCCCCTAGCCCCTTTGTCACAGGCTAAAGTAACGGCGTCCCGCAGGTTTTGCGGTCCATCAGGCGCCAACGCGGTGGCAGGACGCATAGCCCCCGTCATAACAACCGGTTTATGGATGAGCAGCGTCGCAGGCAACACATGGGCGAGGAAAAATGCCGTTTCTTCCAGCGTGTCGGTACCGTGGGTAATGACCAGTCCTACGACGTCTGCGCGCACTAGGTGAGCCTGGGCTTGCATGGCCAATTCTCGCCAGTGGCTTGGCCCCATGTCTTTGCTGTCCAACTGCATGATCTGCGCAGATTCCAATGCCAACGCGCCCGGAGCACTACTCAGGGTGGGTATTGCCTTCAAAAGTGCGTCAATAGGCAACTGCGCAGCGCGGTAGGCCAGGTTGTCAGCGGCGTTGGCGGCTGTGCCGGCGATGGTGCCCCCTGTACCCAATACCACGATCTTTTTTTGCATTTTGATAAATATCCCTTGCAGACAAATTAAAACTGATTAAAAATACAGTTACTGGATAAACAAACAGTTAACTTACTTTTTGCAGCCTAGCCCACCCCCACAGGAGAGCCCATGCTTGATACCCCAAAACTCACCGCCCGCCAGCAACAGATCCTCGATCTGATCAAAAGCGCCATCGCCAGCACCGGTGCGCCCCCTACCCGTGCAGAAATTGCCACCGAGCTGGGGTTCAAGTCAGCCAACGCGGCGGAAGAGCACTTGCAGGCCTTGGCCCGCAAGGGGGTGATTGAACTGGTCAGCGGCACCTCGCGCGGAATCCGCCTTGCGGGCGAAATGCTGCGCGCCATTAACGAGTCTCGTTTCAAACAACTCCCTCTGGCTATTCCGGGCTTAGCCCAACTGGCCCTACCCTTGATCGGCCGGGTCGCAGCCGGCTCACCCATTCTCGCGCAGGAGCACGTCGACAAAACCTATTATGTGGAAAACAGCCTATTTCAGCGCCAGCCCGATTACCTCTTAAAGGTGCGGGGCATGTCCATGCGAGACGCCGGCATCATGGACGGTGACCTGTTGGCCGTTCAAGCCACCAAAGAGGCCAAAAATGGACAAATCATCGTCGCCCGCATCGGTGATGAAGTCACGGTCAAACGCTTTAAGCGCAACAAACACTTGATTGAGTTGCACCCCGAGAATCCGGACTACCAAACCATCGTGGTGGAGCCCGGTGAGTCCTTTGAAGTTGAAGGCCTCGCCGTAGGCCTGATTCGTAACACCATCCTTATGTAAGCCCATCCACACAGGTAGTGCACCATGAACCTTGCTTTACTGTTCCATTCGGTTTTTCCTAGCCATATCCAGAGCCTCAAGCGCTGGTGGGCGTCTCAAACACTGCAGCACACTCTGCCGATCGCGCGCGTGGCGCATACCAGCGCATGCGACGCACCACGGCTGCGCCGCAACATGGCGCAGTGGCCCCTTACCGAGCGCGTGGCACAAAGACCCCTGCGCATACTGACGGTGCATGAGGCTGGGCAACCCCAGTTCAGCGTCGGACGCATGGTGATTTCTGGGCGCATGGCCGATGTTTGCGCCGAGTTGGACCGGTTGGCAGCGCGGGAGTCGGCAGCCTCCTAGGCCTAACAAGCACTTTTCTCGTTGCGGGGATATCCCGTGTCAAGGAATCACGTCTTCAACAAGGCACAATTGCCCCTATGAATATCGTGATTCTGGATGACTACCAAGACGCCGTGCGCAAACTCAGCTGCGCATCCAAACTAGAAAACTACCACGCCAAGGTTTACACCAACACGGTGAAAGGCTTAGGCCAACTGTCTGTGCGGCTCAAAGACGCCGACGTGATTGTGTTGATTCGCGCTCGCACCCACATCAACCGACAGTTAATCGAGAAATTACCCAAGCTCAAAATGGTTTCGCAAACCGGGCGGGTGGGTAACCACATTGACGTCCAAGCCTGCACCGAACGTGGCATTGCCGTTGCCGAAGGCATGGGCTCGCCAATTGCACCGGCGGAACTCACCTGGGCGCTCATTTTGGCAGCGATGCGTCGGCTACCCCAATACATCGGCAACCTCAAGCACGGCGCCTGGCAGCAGTCGGGATTAAAAACCGGCTCCATGCCGCCTAACTTCGGATTGGGCAACGTGCTGCATGGTAAAATCCTTGGCATTTGGGGCTACGGAAAAATTGGTCAATTGGTAGCCGGATTTGGCCGCGCCTTTGGCATGAAAGTGGTTGTTTGGGGTGGGGTGCCTTCTATGGCGAAAGCCCTACAAGATGGGCACAGTGCCGCCACCAACCGCGAGTCGTTCTTCCAGGAAAGTGACGTTCTGTCGCTCCACCTCAAACTCACCGATGAGACGCGTGAAATCGTCAAGGCAAACGACCTGGCAGAGATGAAGCCAACAGCCCTTTTGGTCAACACCTCACACGCCGAACTGATCGAGGCCAACGCCTTGATTGGGGCCCTCAACCGCGGGCGCCCCGGCTTGGCTGCGGTTGACGTGTTTGAAAATGAGCCGATATTGCAGGGCCACGCGCTGCTGCGCCTGGAAAACTGTATTTGCACGCCCCACATTGGTTATGTGGAGCAAGACAATTACGAAACGTATTTTGGTGCGGCGTTTGACAACGTCACCAATTTCATCAAAGGCACCCCCACCCACATCATCAACCCCGGCGCACTACAAGTTCGCCGATAAGACGTTTTTGGTGACAGGCGTTAGTTGCTCGGCTTGACGGGCGCCAATGACAGGCTGGGTTCGTCAAACCCGCTTGGGTTGCCTGCTTCAGCCGACAGATCCAAGTCCACTGCGGCGGCGCTGGCTTGCACTGGTTGAACTGCCACCGTGCGAGCCTGGTCGGCAGACCCTGCGGCCCCCACGTCGGAGTATGCACCTGGTTCGGCTGACGACTTGGACGTGCTGAACGGTACAAAACCCGATTCTGAGCCAATGACCAGCCGTCGCAAAATACCGTACAGCGTCAATAAGTCCTCGAATGCGTTTAAGTCAAACTCTTGCGCCAATCCGTCATCCGAGCGCACCAAGCATTGCTCAATAAAGTTCTGCGCCGCCTCTGACGGCCACAGACCCACGACATGGTCGCAGACGTCGTG
>JBBRNS010000087.1:0-14702 GCA_038230175.1 Burkholderiales bacterium | reverse complement strand
ATGTACTGGATGACCTCTTCGCGGCGCTGGTGCTCAAAGTCGACATCAATGTCGGGCGGCTCGTCGCGCTCTCTAGAGATAAAACGTTCAAACAGCACGCTTGAACGGGCCGGGTCGACCTCGGTCACGCCCAGGCAGTAACACACCGCCGAGTTGGCCGCCGAGCCGCGCCCCTGGCACAAAATACCTTGGCTGCGGGCAAAACGCACGATGTCAAACACGGTCAAGAAATACATCTCGTAGCGCAGCTCGGCAATCAGGGCCAGCTCGTGCTCCAGCTGCTGCTGCACACTAGCGGGGGTGCCGCCGGGAAAGCGCGCCAGCGGGTAACGCTGGGCTGCGCCCGCTTGGGTGTAGTGGCGCATGGTTTGGGCTGGCGTCTGCCCTGGCAGCACGGCTTCTAGCGGGTAGTGGTAGCGCAGCTCGTCCAGGCTAAAGGTGCAGCGCTGGGCAATGGTCAGCGTGTTGGCCAACAGGGCTGGCGGGTACAGCGCCGCTAGGCGGGCGCGGCTGCGCAGGTGCAACTCGGCATTGGGCTGCAGGGCAAAGCCGCACTGCGACACCGGCAGGCTTTGGCGCACGGCGGTGAGCACGTCGTGCAAGGGTTTGCGCGAGCGCACATGCATACACACACCCCCTGCGGCCACCAGCGGCACGCCGGTCAGGCTGGATAGCTGCTGCAAGCGCTGGTGCTGCAACGCATCGTCCGCGCCCAATGGCAATGGCACCGCCAACCATAACTGGGTGCCAAATAGGCCTCTAGCCCTCGTGGATATTGCGCAAGCAGCTTCCATATTGATAGCACTCGAGAAGCCCAGCAGCACCTCACAGCCCTGCAGCGTGGCCCATAGGGCCTGTGCGGCGGCGCCGTCCCACGCCAGCTGGTATTCACCCTTGGGCGCGGCGCGGCGCGCAGCGGTGATGAACTGGCACAGGTTGCCCCAGCCCTGCAGGTGGTGTGCCAGCACCACGGCGGTAAAGCCCCCTGCCCCGCTGGAATCGGGCCGATGGGTATCGGGCCGACGCACCCAAAACTCAGCCCCCAGAAGCAATTGAAGACGGTGCTTCTTGGCCTCACCGTGCGCCCGCACCACACCCGCCACAGAACATTCATCGGTGATGGCCAGCGCGCTGTAGCCCAGTGCAGCCGCACGCGCCACCAGCTCTTCAGGCTGCGAGGCGCCGCGCTGGAAACTGAAATTACTCAGGCAGTGCAGCTCGGCGTAAGGCAGCGGTGGCTTGTCTGGCTCCATAAAATACTGTCTAAACGTACAGTATAGTTAAAAGCCCGGATCAGTGCCCGAGACAGTCCCTCAACACATCAAATGCCTTGCGTGTCAGGCAATTGCCTAAGGTGATTAGCGCTGTTTCAAGCGAGCACGTTGGCGTTATGACCCATGGTCGCCGTGGCTTGTCTCGGTCACTTGGCCCATTAATTGCATCAGTGCATACGCCAAGCCCATTCACGCACCAAAAGGTGTCGTTAATTTTTGCAACGCAAAGAGGCACACCATGAATGTTCAACTTGCGGTGGATAAGTTCTTCCCCGACTGCACCTTTGAAGGGCAAATCGTGGGGGACGACGATATTGAGGTTCTTGGACTTGCCCGCGCCATGGTTCCGCAAAATTGTGAAGTGCTGGCCAGCGGTAAGTTTCAATATTCGCGCAAACAAACGGCACACAACACCTACCTTGTGAAAGCGGACGATTGTGTGCTGCAAGTCCGGGTATTTTTTGCCTGCGGGATGGGCATTTGTGCGCAGATTACGCCCCAGCGTTAAGCGTCGTCACACACCATGTTTGGCAGCAGAACGCCGTAGCCACATTTTCGATCTTTTTAACAATGCAGCGCCCCGTCCGCCGCACCCTGATCAAGTAAACTGAATCGTTATCAACGGGCAGGTATCTATGTCAAATATCCATCTGATCGGCGGTGAAAAAGGCGGCGTCGGCAAGTCGATGGTTTCACGCCTTGTCGCGCAGTACCTGATCGACCGTGCCATCCCCTTCATCGGCTTCGATTCGGACCGCTCACACGGTGCGCTGCTGCGCTTTTATGCGGGCTACGCCTCGCCCGTGGTCATTGAGCGCGACGACAGCCTCGACTTGGTAGCAGAGGCCGCAATGGAAAATCCCGGCCAGCGGGTTCTGGTTGACCTCGCAGCCCAGACCCAAGAGTCGCTGTCGCGCTGGATCGAAGCCTGCGGACTGCTTGAGCCAGAATCGGGGCTTGGCCTCAAACTTCGCTACTGGCACGTCATGGACACCGGCCACGATTCGACCGACCTGCTGAGGCGACTGCTGGACCGCTTCGGCGCGAAGATGGACTACGTTGTGGTCTTAAACCAGCTTCGCGGCGAAGACTTCCGCATCCTGGAACGCTCGGGCCAAAAGGCGCGCGCAGCATCGCTGAACGCGCAGTTTGTCACGGTACGCAAGCTGCCCGAGTCAATCGTCAACCGCATCGACGCCCACGGCACCAGTTTCTGGGCCGCAACCCAGAACACAAGCAAGGAATCCGGCGGTTTCGGCGCGCTTGAGCAACAGCGCGTCAAGGTCTGGATGAACCACGCCTACGAGCAGTTCGACCGCCTAGGGCTTTGACGCGCCGAACTGCCCTTATTGGCGGTGGATGGCGGCGATTGGCGGTGTTGCATACATCGGGTTTGCTCGCTCCCTGCGAAATTCTGTAAGAAATGAACCATCGCGCCGACAAACAGTCATAGTTAAACACTCCAGCCGTCTATCGGCTAAAAGGTAAACCATGATGACCCGTCGAAACACCCTGTTCAGCCTTGGCGCCGTCGCCGCAGCCATTGCGGGCGCGCGCGGCCTGTTTGAACCGACCTCCGCGCATGCCGCTCAGGTTTTTCCATATACAAAAACCGACGCCCAATGGAAAGAGATGCTCACCTCTGACCAGCATCGTGTGCTGCGTAAGGCCGGCACCGAGGCACCCTACACCAGCCCCTTGAACAAAGAAAAGCGCACCGGTACGTTTAACTGCGCGGGGTGCGCTCAAGCCTTGTTTGCATCCACCACCAAGTTTGACAGTGGCACTGGCTGGCCATCTTTCTACCAGCCCATCGCTAAAAATGCCGTGGTTGAAGACACTGACACCACACTGGGCATGAAGCGCACCGAAGTACTTTGCAGCAATTGCGGCGGACACTTGGGCCACGTGTTTGAAGACGGCCCCCAACCCACCGGACTGCGTTATTGCATGAACGGTATCGCCATGAACTTCAAGGCAGCATAAATATGAACATCAACAAATCACTTTTCGCCATAGGCGCTGCCACAGTGGCCGCATTGAGTTTTCTGGGTGGCGGCATGGGCGCCCTTGCCGCCGAAGAAAAAGCCGTCAAGCTGCCCGCCCCTGCTGTTGACACCCCCGTCGCCACACAGGCCGCGCGTGAGACCGCTGTATTTGCAGGTGGCTGCTTCTGGGGCGTGCAAGGCGTCTTTCAACACACCAAAGGCGTGCTCAATGCCGTGTCGGGCTACGCGGGCGGCGACAAATCTACTGCCAGCTACGACCAGATCGGCAGCGGCCGCACGGGCCATGCTGAATCGGTGCAAATCATCTATGACCCAAAGCAAATCTCTTATGGCAAGTTGTTGCAGATTTATTTCTCGATCGCGCACGACCCCACAACGTTAAACCGCCAGGGACCCGACTCTGGCACCCAGTACCGCTCAGCCATCTTCTATGCGGATGCCAGCCAAAAGCAGGTGGCCGAGAAATACATCGCACAGCTCGATGCCGCCAAGGTTTTCCCTGACAAGATCGTGACGCAACTCACGCCATTGACAGCGCCCCTGGCCTTTTACCCCGCTGAAGCCTACCACCAGGACTACGCCACCCTGCACCCGACTCAGGGCTACATTGCGCGGTTTGATTTGCCAAAAATCGCGAATCTTAAAACCATGATGCCCGACCTGTACCGCGACACGCCAGTATTGGTGTCACAAGCCGGAAAATAAGGAGGCAGCGCACGGCGGCGCTGCATCATTTAGATCCCGGCGTACCACTCGTAGCCGTTGTCTTCCCAGTAGCCGCCATTGCCACCGCGAATCTTGTCAAAACTGCTGACGAGTTCAATTTTCATCAGGTACTTGGCTTGTTTGTAGCCCAGTTGGCGCTCTACGCGCAGGCGTAGCGGCGCGCCATTGGTGACTGACAATTGCTTGCCATTGAGCTCATACGCCAGAATAGTCTGCGCGTGAAAGGCGTCGTCCATGTCGACGCTTTCGTAGTAGGTGGAATCTTTGCTGGGGTCGACGTCGCCCTCTTCGTCCTCTTCAACCTCGTCCATCGGATCGGCACAACGGAACACCACATACTGCGCATCTGCAGTCGGCTGAACCATCGCCAAAATCTGGTGCAAGGGCACGCCCGTCCATTTGCCGATGCAACTCCAGCCTTCGACACAATCATGGCGGGTGATTTGGGTGCGCGATGGCAGCGCTTTAAGGTCTGCCAATGTAAATGCCATAGGGTTTTCAACGAGGCCCGAGACTTCTAACTTCCATGCGTTGAAGTCGTCCTTTAACAGCGTTTCATATTTTTTACTGCTCGGCATGGTGGTGCCATTGCCGCGAAAACTCGGCGCAATGTCGGCCTCGGTAAATTCTTGCGCCATCGCTTTGCGGCCTGGCACTATTTTGTGGATGGCTCTATTCAAGTGCTGCGCGCTTTTCAGCACATCAACAAACGCCGCGTTATTGGACAGGCGGTCACAGGCACTGAGCATCGCCGTACCCACACTGGCTAAAGCAACACGCAGAATACCGCGACGCGCAATCGGCTTAACAGGTTTGGTGTGGTTCACGATGGTTTGCCCTCGTTGTTCTTGACAGGGTCTTGCGGCACACGGTAGTTGCCAGTGATCATCGAGCGCAGGTTGTTCCACAGTCCGGTGATGATGACTTCAAAAACATGCACCACGATAAACATGACCAGACCGAATGCTGCCAAGAAATGCAAGGTTCGCGCTGATTGTCTGCCGCCCATGAGGTCGATCCAAGCGCCGTCAAACAACGCATTCAAGCTCGGTGAGAGACCGAATCCGCCGAGGACCACCAGCGGCAACAGGCCAAAAATAACTACCAGATAGGCGATGTTTTGCAAAACGTTATAGCGTTTAGCGGCCTCGCCAGTGGGGTGCTTGAACATGAGATGCTCTTTGATGGATTGCGGGATGTTGCGTAGCTCCGCCATGGTCGGCAACATGTCGCGCCGCAAATGGCCGCTAAACATGGCATAGGCGATGTAGGCGAAGCCGTTCAATACAAATATCCAGGCGAAGAAGAGATGCCAGTGCCGCGCAGTGGCCAATGATTGCCGGCCGGGTATCGTGGCCCACGAGGGGAAGGCCCGTGGGCTCTGGATCACATCATCTTGCACCTTGGATGCACCCAGTACGCCGTCGGTGTCAAAGACGCGCCCCATCGTGCGCGTCACACCATGGATATTTCCCGCGCCATCTTGGGTGGCACTGATAGATAGCAGCGTCACGGAGGATGCTGAATACGAGTCCTTGCCCCAATACAAATTGGGATGGGCGTTGAAAATCCCTAGACCGCTCATCAGCATCAGCGAAAAACTGATGACGTTGATCCAATGCATCAAACGCACGGGTAAGCGGTGGCGGTAAAACATTTGAGGAGGGGCGCTGATTGCAGCGCGGGTGGCGTCAACTGGCAAGATAACTCTCCCAATGAGGTCCGGATGGATAGGACACCCAGCCGCTAGTGCGCGAGTATCGCACCGCTGACCTGAATAACGCCATGCTCAAGGTTCTACTGAACACGGTCGCCCGTGGCCCTGCACCCACCACGGCCCCTAAAGGTAGCCGCCCCCAGCTTAGAGGCTACTCGCGACCCCGGGCCGGGTCGACACATGCAGTTGCCAAACGGCGGCAAACATGGCCGCCAAGGTGGGGCCGAGTACAAAGCCGTTAATACCCAGCGCCGCCATACCGCCCAGGGTGGTGATCAGCACCACGTAGTCCGGCATACGGGTGTCTTTGCCGACCAGCATGGGGCGCAAGAAGTTGTCCACCAGGCCTATGACCAACACGCCCCAGGCGCACAGCGCCAAACTGGCGCCCAAAGATCCACTGACCAGCAGGTACACCGCCACTGGCACCCACACCAGGCCAGATCCCACCGCAGGCAACAACGATAAAAATGCCATTAGCACTGCCCACAAAACCGGCGCACCAATACCCAGCACCCAAAACGCCAGGCCGCCCAATGCCCCTTGCAAGGCCGCCACCAAAAAATTCCCCTTGACGGTGGCCCGCACCGCAGTGGCGAACTTTTCCCCCAGCGCCTTTTTGTGCGCCGGTGCCATCGGCACACCGTGTTGCATTGCGCGCACGATGCTGTCACCGTCACGGATTAAGAAAAACGCCAAGTACAAGGTGATAAACACATTGACAATAAAGTGAAAGGTAATCTGCCCCACGTTGAGTGCCTGCGTGGCCAAAAACTTGCTCGCCTGCGCCAGCAAAGCGCCCAAGCGGTCTTGCAAGGCGCCAAAGTTGGTTAGGCCAAAGCGATCGAGCAAACCGGTCACCCAACTTGGCAAGGCGTTAAACAACTCCTGTAAGTACAAAGTAGGGTTGAGTTCACCCGACTGCACGCGCTGGTACAGCAGGTTCGTTTCATGGACGATGGACACCGCAATCAAGACAAATGGCAACACCACCAGCACCAAAATGATAAGCATGGTCAGCAAGGCCGCCGGGGTGCGCCGAAAGCGCAGACGCGGCAGTAGCCATTCGTACCAGGGCCTAAACAGCAGCGCAATGATGAAGCCCCACAAAATGGCGCCATAAAACGGCAACAAAATCCAGCCCATCGCAAGCGATACGCACACCAGCAGCAGCATCAGGGCGCGGCGCTCGAGATAAGAGTCCGGGGTGTCGTTAGGCTTTGGGGTCATGTGTAATAGCGGCTGCGCATGCGCCGGCAATAGACTTCTAGGCGCGGGTATTGCAAGGCGTGCTGCTGCAGCGCCGACGCCATCGGCACCCAGACGATGTTGGCCAAAAACGCGTAGGCGCTGGCGTCTAAGGCGCACGGTTCATCACCCATGAAGTAAGGTTTATCAGCCAAAAAATCGGATAACGCAGTGATGTCGCGCGCGGCAATGGCATAAATCTCTTGCGTGCTGTGGCGCCCCATGCCTTGCCCGTGCAGCTGCTGGTGCATGCCCCGGCGCGCCAAGGTCGGAATGACCCAACGCAGGGGTGCTGGCAACTTGCCAAAAAAGGCATTTTTAGTGACAGCCCAGCCCTGGGGCTCGATCCAGCGGCTATAGAGCAGCGCCCAATAGAGATTCTCCTCCAGTAGGCGCTGAAACGCCAGCGCCACAGCGCGCTGCTCATTGCTAAGCCAGACATCCAGGCGGTCACCGTAGGTCGTTTTGAGGTAGTCGATGATCAGGTTGGAGTCGGCCAAAAAGGCAGTGCCGTCTTGCACATACGGCAGCTTGCCTTTGGGCGCGCGCCCGATGTCGCGCAACTTGATCATGGGCGCCACAAACGGCAGCTGCGCCATCCGCAAATAGGTCTCCAGCTTCATGCAAAACGGGCTGGCGTTGGGCAAGCCCAAAGCGGGCTCGTATTGGTACAACTTGATCACGTCGCGTCTCCTTGGATGCGCTGGTTCGGCAGGCCACCGCGGCGGATCTCACGCAGCATAAACAGGTAAAGCCCCTCGACCTTCTCACGCGCCCAGGGGGTTTTGCGCAAAAATTTAAGACTGGACTTCACACTGGGCTCATGGCTAAAGCAACGCACCGGTATACGTTCGGCCAAGCCGTCCCATCCGTAAAACTCGGCCAATGCGGTCAAAATAGCCTCTAGCGTCAGCCCATGCAAGGGATTGCGGGCCTGACTGGCAGGGGGTGTGCCAGTCGGTGCGGCGGGCAAAAGTGGTTCAATTGGCACAGGAGATTCAGGCATGGGTGTATTTTGACACTGCGCGCCGCCTCTTGAAGCACCCGATTTCACCCACGTTTACACGCGGGCAACGTGTGTGCGCCAAAATCCCCTGCGGAACTTATCAATATATAAAGAATCGGAAGCCGGATGAAATTAAAACTACTGGGTTTGTTCTTAGCCTTTGTCACCGCAGCCCACGGCGCATCCATCACGACGGGCAAAGCGTCTCCGGCCCCACTCTTGCCCGACGCCCAGGAAGTCCGGGCGGCGCAGATCGCATCAGAGGTACTGTCCCGCTACCACTATAAGGCGCAACCCTTAGACGCATCCTTGTCCAACAAAATCTTGGACCAGTACCTTAAGGCACTCGACCCTGAGAAGCTGTACTTCACGCAGGCCGACATCGAACAGTTTGCCGATGCCCGCACCAAACTGGGCGTGGAAATGCAAAACGGCGACATTGGTCGGCCATTTTCCATCTTCAACCTTTACGTGAAGCGCGCCAGCGAACGGTTTGCCTACGCCCGTGGTTTGCTCAAAAGTGGGTTCAATTTTGAGCGCGCAGAGAGCTACCAATTCGCCCGCGATAAGCAGGACTGGTCAGCCACCGAATCCGATGCACTGGAACTGTGGCGCAAGCGTGTCAAGAACGACTGGCTGCGACTCAAACTGGCCGGCAAAGACGACAAGGCCATCGTTCAAATTCTGGACAAACGGTATGACACCAGCCTCAAACGGATCAGCCGCTTTAACAGTGAAGACGCCTTTACCGTCTACATGAACGCCTACACCATGGCGATTGAGCCGCACACGAACTACTTAGCGCCCCGCAACGCCGAGGACTTCGATATTTTGATGCGGCTCTCCCTAGTGGGAATAGGCGCCACACTCACTGAGGTGGACGAGTACACCACCATCCGTGAGCTGATTGCCGGCAGCCCGGCCAGTCTTTCCGGGCAGCTCAAGGTGGGCGACCGTATTGTTGGTGTTGGCCAGGGTAAAGACGGCGCCATCACCGACATCATGGGTGCACGGCTGAGTGATTCCGTCATGCTGATCCGTGGCGCCGCTGACACTGTAGTGCGCTTGGAAATATTACCGGCAGAAGCCGGGCCTGACGACAAGCACACCTTTGTCACATTGGTACGCAAACCAATCAGCTTGGCAAACCAGTCGGCCAAATCCTCCATCCTTACGACCACGGACGGCAAGCTCACACACACGGTTGGCGTCATTACCCTGCCCTCTTTTTATGAAGACTTCGACGCCAAACGCAAGGGCTCGAAGGACTACAAGAGCACCACGCGCGATGTGGCGCTGCTGCTGAAAGAACTCAAAGCCAAGAATGTCGATGCCATCTTGGTGGATTTACGTAACAACGGCGGCGGGTCATTGACGGAAGCAGTGGGTCTAACGGGGCTATTCGTTGGCAAAGGCCCGGTGGTGCAAGTGCGCAATGCCAAAGGGGAAATCGGCGTTGAGTTGTCACGCCAGAGCGAAGTCGCTTGGGACGGCCCAATGGGTGTCTTGATCAACCGCGGTTCGGCATCCGCATCAGAAATTTTTGCCGCAGCCATCCAAGATTACGGACGCGGCCTGATTGTGGGAACGCCCAGTTTTGGCAAAGGTACCGTCCAAACCATTGTTGACTTGGACCGCATCGCCAAATCGAACAAAGCCCAGCTCGGCGAACTCAAAATGACTGTGGCCCAGTTCTTCCGCGTCAACGGTGGCACCACCCAATTGCGCGGCGTGACACCGGACCTGGCTTTCCCCAGTGTTTCTGAAGCGGGGGATTTTGGCGAGTCGAGCTTTGGCAACGCCCTGCCGTGGACGCAGATTCCGCCGGCAAATTACACGAGCCAAGGCACTACCCAAGACGTGTTGCCGATTTTGCTGGCACAGCACAAAGCGCGCGTTCAAAGCGCAAAAGACTTCCAATATTTGCAAGAAGACATTGCTGAATTTAATGCTGTGCGCAAGAAGAACGCCGTGTCTTTGAACGAGGCCGAACGGCGCAAAGAGGTCGACGCCATTGAGGCAAAGCTTGCGGCCCGCAAATCCGCCAAGAGCAGCAACCTGGGCGCCAATGCAAAAGCGGTGCGTGTTGAAGCCGTTCGCACCAAAGACGACGGCCTTCAGGCGGATGAGCGAGACCTGGTGAGCGAACTAGCGGCAGAGAAAGCCCGCAAGAACGACAAAGACGTGTTCCTGATTGAAGCCGCCAACATTCTGGGCGACGCAGTAACACTGCGCAAGACGGGTGTCAGCCTTGCGGCTGGCCAGAAGCCAACGGCCGCGATACTGAAATAAACGAAAAGCGACTTTGACCGCAGCCAAAGTCGCTTGGGGTTGCGCGGCTTAGGTTGCGCTAAAGTTCGCTGCATCCATTTGCATCAGGCTCTTGGTAGAAGCCAGTGCGCCGGCACGGTGCGCGTTGGCCCGCGGCAGCAGGCGGTCGAAGTAGAACTCAGCGGTCTGGATCTTGGCGAGGTAGAACTCGGCAGACTCCTTGCCCGCGCCACTGTCCAGCAGTTCCTGGGCCTTGGCGGCTTGCTTGGCCCATGTAAAGGCCATCATCACATAACCCGAGTACATCAGGTAATCAAAGCTGGCCGCACCCACCACTTCGCGGTCTTTGCGTGCACGCACCATGATGGCAAGCGTCAGCGCATTCCACTCGGCCGCACGCAGCGACAGGGATCGCGCCATGGAACCCAAACGGGTGCGCTTGAGCACCTTGGACTTGGCGAACTTCACCATTTCAAGGGTGTAATCGCGCACACACTTGCCTTTGGTAGACAACAACACTTTGCGACCCAACAAGTCCAGCGCCTGGATGCCGGTGGTGCCTTCGTACAGCGTGGAGATGCGTGCATCGCGCACGATTTGCTCCATGCCGTGCTCGCCAATGTAGCCGTGGCCACCAAACACTTGCATACCCAAATTGGCCGCTTCCAGACCCAACTCGGTCAAAAAGCCTTTCAAAACGGGAGTAAAGAAACCCAGTTCGTTTTCATGGCGGGTATAGGCTTTTTTGTCGCCTGCTTCCACCGCGTTGAATAAGTGGTCGGCAATTTTTGCGGCATCGTAAATCATGCAGCGCGCGCCTTCGGCAATGGCCTTTTGCGTGAGCAACATGCGGCGCACATCGGGGTGCCAAATCAGCGCGTCTGCGACTTGTTCTGGCTCTTTCTTGCCCGACAGCGCGCGCATGGAGCGACGCTCTTTGGCATACGGCAAAGAACCCTGGTACGACAACTCGGCCGAGGCCAAGCCCTGGAAAGCCGTGCCAATACGGGCTGTGTTCATGAAGGTGAACATGGCTTCCAAACCTTTGTTGGGTTCGGAGATCATGTAGCCCACTGCCGCATCAAAATTGAGCAAGCAGGTCGCGTTGGCGTTGATGCCCATCTTGTGCTCAATAGAGCCACACACCACGGGGTTGCGTGCACCCACCACGCCGCCGGCGGCGGACACCAAGAACTTGGGCACGATGAAGAGCGAAATACCTTTGGTGCCAGCAGGCGCACCGGGCAAACGGGCCAGCACAATGTGCACGATGTTCTCGGCCATGTCATGCTCACCGGCAGAGATAAAAATCTTGGTGCCGGTTAGTGCGTAGGTGCCGTCCTTCAAAGGCTCGGCCTTGGTCTTGACCTGGGCCAGATCGGTGCCGCATTGGGGTTCAGTCAGGCACATGGTGCCGGTCCATTCGCCCGAAACCAGCTTGGGCAGGTACTGCGTTTTTTGCGCATCGGTGCCGTACTGCATGATGGTGTTGATGCAACCCACGGTCAAACCGGGGTACATGGCAAACGACCAGTTGGCCGTACCCATCATCTCGGTCTTGAACAGGTTCAGCGACGCAGGCAATCCCTGGCCACCATAGGCCTCAGGGAACGACAGACCCTGCCAGCCACCGGCCACGTACTCGGCGTAGGCCTCTTTGAAACCCTTGGGCGTGGTGACCACGCCGTCGGTCAATGTGCAGCCTTCTTTGTCGCCGGATGCGTTCAGCGGTGCCAGAACCTCTTCACACAGGGTGGCAGCACCCTCCAAAATAGCGTCCACCATTTCGGGCGTGGCCTCGCCGCCATTGGGCAGGCTGGCGTAGTGTGCGGGGTAGTCCAGCACTTCGTTCATCAAAAAGCGCATGTCGCGCAGGGGGGCTTTGTAAGCGTGCATGGTATTTATTTCTCAATGATGGCGACAACGCCTTGACCACCGGCAGCGCAGATCGAAATCAAACCCCGGCCGGAACCTTTTTGCGACAACATTTTTGCCAAGGTAGCCACCAAGCGGCCACCCGTAGCGGCGAACGGGTGACCCGCTGCCAAAGAGCTTCCATTGACATTGAGCTTCTTCATGTCGATCTTGCCCAAAGGCTTGGCCAAGCCCAACTTTTCTTTGCAGAACGTTTTGTCTTGCCAGGCTTCCAGCATGCACAGCACCTGGGCGGCAAAGGCTTCGTGGATTTCGTAGTAATCGAAGTCTTGCAAGGTCAGACCGGCGCGCTCCAGCATGCGGGGCACGGCGTAGGCGGGAGCCATCAACAGGCCTTCTTTTTTGTCAAAGAAGTCGACCGCTGCCACTTCGCTGAAGGTGATGTAGGCCAGCACGGGCAGCTGGTGCGCAGCAGCCCACTCTTCGCTGGCCAGCAACACGGCAGAAGCGCCGTCGGTCAACGGGGTGGAGTTACCGGGGGTGAGCGTGCCCTGTTCGGGACGCACTTTTTTGTCAAAGCACGGCTTGAGGGTGCGCAGTTTTTCGATGCTCAGATCGGCGCGGAGGTTGTTGTCTTTGGTGACGCCTTTGAACGGTGTCATGAGGTCGTTGAAGAAACCGTCTTCGTAGGCCTTGGCCAGGTTCTTGTGGCTCTTGAATGCCAGTTCGTCCTGCGCTTCACGGGAAATGTCCCACTCTTTGGCCATCAACTCGGCATGCTCACCCATGGACAGGCCTGTGCGGGGCTCACCGTTGCGCGGCAGCGCCGGTGCCAGCATCGAAGGGCGCAGGCGCGCGGCTATCGCCAAGCGCTGTACGGGGGTCTTGGCGCGCGACAGGTCGAGCAACACTTTACGCAGCTTCTCGTTCAGCGCGATGGGCGCGTCCGAGGTGGTGTCCACGCCGCCCGCAATACCGCACTCAATGTGGCCCAGGGCAATCTTGTTGGCCACCACCATGGCGGCTTCCAGGCCGGTGCCACAGGCCTGCTGCAGGTCAAACGCCGGTGTGTCACGCGACAGCGTGGTGGACAACACACACTCGCGCACCAAGTTGAAGTCACGGGCGTGCTTCATAACCGCGCCACCGACCACATCACCCAGGCGCTCGCCGTGCAGGTTGAAACGGTCCACCAGGCCTTGCAGCGTGGCCGTGAACATTTCCTGGTTAGAGGCTTGGGAGTACACGGTGTTGGAGCGGGCAAACGGAATGCGGTTGCCGCCCAGAATGGCGACGCGACGGATGGTGGTCATGGTGGATTACCTTGTAAAGGATGGAGTGGAATTAAAAAGAGTGAAGAAACGGTGTGTGCGGCACATCAGTACTGCAATTGCCCACGCAGATGGGGGCGCTGGCCTTTGGCATCGCGCACTTCAAACAGGGCACCGTCGCTCTTGCGTGCAGTCCACAGCGAGGCACGCGAAGGCAAGAACAACGGTGTTTTAAAGTCCACCGCCACGCTGGCCTGCTCCAGCGGCTGTGCGGGCAACAGACACGACAGTGCGCGTGCCTTAGTCCACATGCCGTGTGCAATGGCGCTGCGAAAACCAAACAGCTTTGCCGACAAAGCGGTCAGGTGAATGGGATTGCGGTCGCCCGACACCTCGCCATAACGGCGACCCAGGTCGCTGGCGGCGCTGAAATCAGCCTGGCGCGACAAGGGCGCATCCCCCGTGATGGGGCTGACATAGGGTTGGCCACTCTTCTCTTTGACACCGACGCGCAGCAGGCTTTGCGTGGCGCTCCAGACCACTTCGTCGTCACGCAAGATGCGTAAATCGAGTGTGAATCCCTGCCCTTTTTCGTGCGAAAACAGCTTGCCTGTTTGCATCTCAACGCGCACCGCATCACCCGCGCGCAGGCTCTTCTTTTGCGCAATGCTATTGGCCAGGTGCACCGTACCCAGTGCGGGCCAGGGGCAGGCTTCGGAGCCAAAGAAGGACATCACCAATGGGAAGGTCAGCATCTGCGGATATATCAGCGGCACGCCCTGTTCGGGCTTAAAACCGCAAATCTTGTTGTAGCGCGCAATGTGCGCAGCATCCAACACCACATTGGGCCGCACCAGGGTCAGCGCGGGCAATTTCTTGACCACACCGGGGCGCTTGGTGCTAGACGCCAAGGCGCTGACCAACACGCTGGCCAGATGGGGTTCGCTCAGGACTTCAATGGTTTTCATGGTCATAGAGGTATCAGGCACCAATCAGGCTTTGGCCACACACACGCACCACGTTGCCGGTAAGGCCTGCGGACTGAGGTGCGGCAAACCAGGCAATGGCCTCGGCCACGTCTTGCGGCTGGCCGCCTTGGCCCATAGAGTTCATGCGCCGACCCGCTTCGCGGATCGCAAACGGCACGGCCGCCGTCATTTGCGTCTCGATAAAGCCAGGGGCCACCGCGTTGATGGTCACACCAAAACGTGCCAACTCAGGCGCGGTGCTTTGCACCATACCAATAACACCGGCCTTAGAAAACGCGTAGTTAGTTTGACCCAAATTACCGGCAATGCCAGAGAT
>JBBRNS010000086.1:0-14865 GCA_038230175.1 Burkholderiales bacterium | reverse complement strand
GTGCGGCCAGAACCGCGCCGCGCGGCATAGTCTGCAGCTGAACGACATTGGTCAATTTGGGTAAGGCGGCATCGCCATCCGGCTGGCCATGCTGAGGCTGCGCGGATTGAGCAGGCACTTCGGCCACCTCAGGCGGTGCGCCCAATCGCGTAAACACGTTGTGCAAGGTATCAAAACGGGTCAGCAACGGTTCAAGCTGGATACTTTGCAAGGATTCTGAGCCAATTTGCTCGATATTCGATTCCATGTGGTGGGCCATCTCGCCCAAGCGCATGGCGCCCGCCAACCGCGCACTGCCCTTGAGCGTGTGCAACACCCGCAATACTTCGTTCCGTGCATCGCGGCGATCCGGTGTCTCCACCCATTCCCGCAATGCGGAGCCGAGTTTGGGCATGAGCTCTTCAGCCTCTTCTTGGAAGATCGGGAACAAGTCTTCGTCCAAGGCATCGACCGCATCAATTTCTTCGTCTTGCGCATTGGCGATCGTGAGCGGTGCAGCGCCCACCATTTGGGCGCCTGCGGCTTGCGCCAGCAGCGGTGCGGTGGGCATCTGCGCGTCCACTGGCGCATCAGACACCTCAGGCACGGCGGCGTCGATCTCATCGTCCATCAACGCCGCTGACTCTTGCTCAAGCAATGCCACCTGCTCGATGTCATCCGTGGTTTCCACCGGAGGCTGTGTGTCTTGCCCAAATTCGGGGGCCACCGTCAAACCGTCATGCTGGTCGGACAAGCCACCTGAATCGGCGGCATCTTCAATTTGGTCCTCCGCCATTGACTCGATCGTTGGCGCGGGAAATTCTGTGTCGATAATTGCCTGTAATGCCGCCAGCACGGCGCCATCGGGCTCTTTCAAGAAGCCGGCTGCAAACTGGTGCAACAAGCGTCGAATGTCTTCTGCAGCATTGGTAAATACCTGCGCCTGCTCGGGCGAGCCCTGGTGGTGCAACTGAACGTGTTGAAGCGCCTGCTCCAGTGAGCGGGCCATTTCCGACAACGCGGAAAAACCAACGGTAGCCGAGCTTCCCAGCAACGAATGCGCCAGGTTTACCAAAGAGTCTGGCAAAGGGCGCTGCAACTCGAGGGCCCATTCACTGAGCTCAGTCTGCAGGCGTCGCGACCATTCATCTGCCTCATTGAGATAGACGTTGTACAACGGAATACTCAGGCGCAAATTACCGATAACTTTGGTTTGTTCATCGGCGGCCACTGCGGAAGCGGGCACAACTTGGGCTAACTCGGGCGCTTCTTCAGGTGTTACCTCGGGTACCACATCTGACATCAACTCGGCATCTACCAACGGCTCCAAGGCTTCGGAATCCACAACTTCAGTTACAGCGTCGGCGGCGTCCACCACAGGTGCCACCAAGGATTCTTCACTAAGTTGGAAACCGGGCAATTCGATCACATCGTCAACAACGACGGGGGCTTCGTCAGCGGCGATTTGCGTGAGCCCGGGCGATTCGGTCACAGGCTCAGCCACCGCTGGAGTTGGTGCGCCAAAATCAAAATCGCCAAAATTCAAATCTTTGGCTTCCTCTGCTTTGCGGGCCTCGCTGGCCTCGAAAGCCTGCATATCATCCAGTCCGAAGGTTTGCGTCGAAGCAAACTCGGGATGCCGCTGCTCTGGCTCTGGCTCTGGCTCTGGCTCTGGCTCTGGCTCTGGCTGCGCTTCAATAGCCGCTGCTTCGTCAACATGCACCACGTCGGCGCTCGGCTCCAATTCCACTTCATTGAGTGGAACCGCAGCGTCCAGGTCTGACGTCACTTCAAACGCCGAAAGCGGTGCTTCGTGGGTGGGGTCTTTTAGCGCTTCGGCACCAGTAGGATGCAACGAAACCAGCTTTTGATCCACTCTAAGTGCGTCGGATGCATCTCGAAAATCTTGAGCCTTCCACGCATCTGCATTGCCCGCGGCGATGTCTTCAATCCAACGTCCAAATGCCTGCATGGCACTGGTGACCAAAGAAATCAGGTCTTCATTGGCCGGCATTTGGTCTGCCAAACGCGCATTTAGAAGCTGCTCAAAGGACCACGCCGCCTCGCCAAACTCATTGAGACCCACCATCCGTGAGCTGCCCTTCAGAGTATGAAACGCCCTGCGCAGTGTCGTTTGTTCGGACAGGTCATTCGGGGCCACAGCCAGTGCTTTTACGGCAACCATTCCTGCTTCGGAAACCTCACGCGCTTCCTCCAAGAAAATGTCCAGCAATTCTGAATCATCATCGGCATCGTCATCCAATGCAACCACCGTCTGTGCAGGCGCCGCAGTCTGGGCTGCTGCGGAAACGGAAGCTACCGGCGACGGTTCAACGACAACAGGCGCCATCGCAACCACGGGCGCGGGCACAACAGCCGGTGTCGCGGTAGGTGCGGGAGTTACCTCGCGCTCTCGCCCCATCAGGGACTTAAACTCGCCCAATTCTTCGTCATAAACAAACAACTTTTTTGCCAGCGACCGTTGATAACTCAACATGTCGATGAGGAAACCCATCACGCCAACGCTGTTACCCAATTTGTCAAAAATACCCACGCGTGCGGACTCGACGTCGATCTCGTCTATCAGGAGTTGCTCTACGCACGAGCGCATCCGCAGCGACGCCAATGCCGCTTGGTCAAGGCCAAGCACGGAAAAAACACCCCGCATTTGGGCCAGCTGGCTAGGAATATCGCGCAACGGCGCTTTGTCTTCGGGGTTGCGGAAAAATTGGTCCAAAGAGGCCTCTACCTGCCCCAGGGTGGTCCGCAACTCATCGACCACGCTACCCATGGTTTGGCGGTCAGCCACGCGGCGGTACAACTCTTCCATCCACCCCTCAAGCGGCTCTGGCTCTCCTCCTGAAGCGACATGGGTCAGGCGCTGGGCCAAACAGGTCCCCCGCTCCTCCATCTTGGAGTTTGTGGGATCCAGATCTTCGTAGGCGGCTTCCAGGTACAGCACAGCGGTGGCCACTTCCATTGCGACCGCAGGCGCCGGAACATTGCCGGAACGCACCGTCATGTCTATGGCGTTTGTGAGCGCGTGGGCCAACTCTGCACTTTCTGGATGCAGCTTAATAATCGACTCCGAGACAGCCGCAAATTGCTCTGCAACTGTCTTGAGGCGATTGGTATCACCCCCAGCCAAGCCCGACCAGGTCTCGGCCGCGGTGGCGATACGCTTACGCGCCAAGGCCATCAAAGCCGGGTCAAAAAGTCCAAACTTTTCTTCCGAGTAATCGACCTTTTTGTCAAAGGACAAGCCATACGCGATACGCACTGCATTCAGGGCCGGTGCTTCTTGACCTGGTCCGGGCTCGGCGAGCGCGCAAAAGAAGAGCAAGTCACGCGCCAATTGGGTTGACACGCTGGAGTCGCCCTTGGCAAGTGCCGCGTACTGGCGTAAAACGCGCGCAGCGGCGCGTTTTGCATACAGGTCAGCCGCACACAGGCCAAGAGAGACGGCCTCGAAGTAAGCGGCGCAAATCGACCAGAACGCACGCGTATCTTGCGCAGGATATCCGGCTGCGATGCCAACACACAGTTGGCCCAAGCGCTTCGCTGCGGCGGGGTCGGCGGTCCTCATCACACTCAGAACGCCAGCATCCATCTGCTCGCGCAGGCTGGATGCGTTACTGAGGGCTTCCACTGTGACGGGAAGGATCACTTCCATCCAGTCCCATTCAACCGGCCAGAGGTCGGCCGGATGGGCCCGCTCGCCACCGGTCAACTCCATGACGTCCCTGTACTGGGGGAACAAGGCAACCGCGGACGCTTTCTTGCCCTTGATCATGCCCTCTAGGTATTCGGTCAACGCAAAACTAGCGCGTTCTACCTTGGTGGCTGCATCTTCGCTGCACAACTCGGGGCGCTGCACAAACCGCTGTGCCAGCGACTCCATGGCGCGCAATACTTTTGCGGGCGCTTCAAGCCCCACCATTTCCAAAGCACCCACAGCTTGGTGCAACTGCTGGCGCGCGATACGCAAATGGCTTGCATCGAGTTCGGACAGGTCCGATCCACGGGCCAACTCCGCGTCGCGCACAAAACGCCGCAACGCCTTGGTCGCGCCATCCAGAGACTTTCGCAACTCATCCAATACCCAGGCCAAGGGGCCGAGGTCGGCTGCCGATGATTCAATCTCTCCGGACTCTACAGAATTCGATGACATGGGTACAGGCTCTCCAGGGGATCACATTTCTAAACGATGGACGGTAAACCCAAACCGTTAGGCAATCTTGAAACGCGAAACCGACAAACGCAATTCTTCGGCCATGCGAGACAACTCACGCACTTGGGTAGCGGTCACGCGGGTTCCCTCTCCGGTTTGCTCGGTCACCGCGAAAATGTGCTGAATATTGTCTGCAACCACGTTGGCCAACCCGGCTTCACGCGAGGCAGAGCTGGAAATCTGCTCAATCAGGTCCGCCACCTGGCGTGACACCCGATCAATCTCGGTCAGCGCAGTACCCGCGTTATCGGACAGTCGTGCACCTTCAACCACACCCTGGGTAGAACGTTCCATAGCGCCGATGGCATCCTGGGTGTCGGTCTGAATCGCCTTCACCAGGGCCGAAATCTGGCGCGTCGCATCCGCGGAACGCTCAGCCAGTCGCTGCACCTCTTCCGCAACCACCGAGAAGCCGCGACCGGCTTCACCAGCGGAGGCGGCCTGAATAGCTGCGTTCAACGCCAAGACGTTCGTTTGTTCGGTAATGTCAGAAATCAGCTCAGTGATCTCACCAATCTCCTGGGACGATTCGCCCAGCCGCTTAATACGTTTAGAGGTCTCTTGAATCTGGTCCCGGATGGAGTTCATACCACCGATCGCGTCCTGCACCGCTTTCAGGCCGGACTCTGCCGCTTGCAGAGATTGGCGCGCCACCGTCGCAGACTCTTGCGCCTGTGTTGACACTTCGTTAATACGCCCTGCCATATCCACAACCGACTTACCCGTTTCGCGAAGTTCGTGCAGCTGCTCATTAGACGCCGCCAACAATTCGGTGGACGTTGCATCCACGTCGGCCGTGGTTTGAGCAACCCGCGCAACGGTACTTTGCACGTTGGCAACCAGGGACCGCAGCTCTTCCACCGTGTAGTTCACCGAGTCGGCAATCGCGCCGGTAATGTCTTCCGTCACGGTCGCTTCCTGGGTCAAATCGCCTTCCGCAACCGTTTGCAATTCGTTCATCAAGCGCAAAATAGCGGCCTGATTGGCGTCGTTCACGCGCTTAGCCTCTTGCTCCATGCGCTCCGCATCAAGTCGCTGGTTCTCTGCAACATCCCGGCGTTTACGGCTGTCTTGCAACTGCACCCGAGAAATTCCGAAAGCGCTCGCACCAGCCACCGCGACTGCGGCAATCAGCAAAAACAAAGCAAACGCAGTGATACCAGCGTGACTAGAGAGTTCCGTTTGCAACTCTTCCAAACTCAATCGAAGCGCTTCACTGTCGGAAATGATGGCGTCCTGTGCTTCACGCGCAGCAACCAATCCCTGCATGTTTCCCAAAATCGCACTGGTTTGGACACGCGTTTCGTCGAACAGCTTACTCAACGCATCCAACTGCTCACGTGTGTCGGGGTCTTTTGCCGCGGTCAAGCGCAACTCGGCATTGCCCGACAACAAGCCATCGGTAACCTCTTTAAAGGTATTGACATCCTTACCCAACAAGAACACCGCTTCAGGACTCACACCCTCTGGCGTCAAGAACTCGTTGGCAGACTTAACGAGACGCTGTGTCAGCATAATCAACTGCCCGACCGCTGACACCTCAACGTTGGAGGCGCCATTCTTGATTTTTAGCGCCAGAATACTTTCAGAAAGATCTTGCAAATCGGACGATTGGCGACTAATTAAACGCAGCGCGGCACCAATTTGCGTCAGCACCTTCTCCTGCGCCATGACAGCTTTGGCACTGGCCTCTGCGCGGTCAATCAATGGATTCAGTTTGGTAAAGGTACCGTCGTAGCTGTCGTCCAAGGGTTTTAGCTTCAAGGTCTCATCGCCCTTACGCAATCCACGTGCTGTTTTGACCAGCACATCCGCACTCTCTGACACTGCAGGGAACGCTTTTGCGCTTCCCACCAAGGCCTGCGAAACAGACTTGGCCAGTCGCTGCGACTGCATCAAAGCCTGACCGGTTGCACCGAGTTGCTGTGCCACTTTGTTTGTTCGGCTCAAAACGTAAACGGTCGTCGCCAACAGTACGACTAAGGCGGTAGTGCCCACCGCATACAAGATCCGCTGGTGTTGCCCAACCGTACGCGTCCCCAAAATGGGAATCGCGATCTTTTCAGCGTTGCGTGCTGCCGTCAACACCTCATCCACCGGTGCGCCACGTGTCGCATTCAGTGGTGCCACCGCATCTTCCTGCGGGGTTTGCACCGTTTCACCATCTGCCGACTGCGAAGAGTCGTCCGACATACTCAGACTCAGCCGCGACTCAATCGCAGATTCGCTGCTTTTGGGAGAGAACAGGTTTTTTACTTGATCGACTACGGACATAGTGAAGCCTTACGGGTGGTCTAAGCGCTGATACTCAGGAATTGAGGGGTTTGGGACAGGGTTCGCATATTGATTTCTTGCCAGCTTGCGCCGGTAGCATCGACAAACCTGGTTCCAAAATATGGGGGAGCGTCCTGTGGGGCCGGGGAAGACGACACAAATGCGTCAACGCCTCGCAACCCAAGTAAATCGTCGACCTTCAGTGCGCAATTCACTTCCAAGGCCACGTTAAGTGTCACAACGCTGGGGTCTGTAGGCACCGGCCCGCTTCGGGGTTGCGCCGCGCCGTCTTGCGCAAGATAACTTGCAAAATCGACCACGCCATACAGTCCACCACGGATATTGAGAACGCCCGAAAACCAGGCGAGCGAGTAAGGCACAGACTGCACGCCCAGTGCCGGAAATATCTCGCCCGACTGCCCCAACGGAAAAAGGTAGTTACTTCCCCCGGCGCGCACAGCGAGCCACGCCACCGACATACCCTCAGCACGGGCGGTCTGTAAACGGGCGGCCAGTCGGGCCTGGAGGTCTCGGATTGCTTCGCGATTGGCCATGGGATCAGAAATCAGCCCAAGGCTTTAATCTTGGCAAACAACTCCGCCGGATCAACCGGCTTGGTAATGTAGTCACGTGCGCCTTGGCGCATGCCCCACACACGGTCCGTTTCCAAACTTTTGCTGGTGCAAATAAAGATGGGGATGTCGGTGTATTCAGGGGTGCGGTTGATCGCACGGGTCAGCTGAAACCCGTTTTGTCCAGGCATCACCACATCCATCAGAATCAGGTCTGGCTTTTCTTCAGCCAGCCGTTTGAACGCCTCATCGGCGTTCTCTGCGGTGCGGACAAGGATGCCGTTTTTTTGCAACAAGTCCGTCATGAACATAAGTTCGGTTTTGGAATCATCAACGATGAGTACTTTATGAATTGCCATCAGCTAGCTCCTTGCGAAATTGCGCCAAACTGCTGCACCGCTTTGAGCAGTTGGTCTTTGGTAAAGGGTTTGGTTAAATAATCTTGCGCACCGACCATGCGGCCCCGCGCCTTGTCAAAGACGCCGTCTTTGGACGACAACATGACAACCGGTACACCGGCATATTTGGCATTGCGTTTGATGATCGCGCAGGTTTGATAACCATCCAGCCGAGGCATCAAAATATCGCAAAAAATGAGATTGGGTTGGCAGTCATTGACTTTGGCTAGCGCATCGAATCCGTCCTCAGCCAACACGACTTCATGGCCGCCTTGCTTGAGAAAAATTTCCGCGCTGCGTCGAATCGTGTTGCTGTCATCAATAACCAATACTTTGAACGTAGGGGCAGCGTTACTCACAAGACATTACTCCTGAAAATGCATGGGCGATTTGTAAACAATCGGAGTCTTTCGACCATAGCACTTTTATATCTGAACCATTTCGAAATCTTCTTTGCGGGCAGCACATTCAGGGCAGCACCAATTCATCGGAACATCGACCCAACGGGTACCCGGCGCAAGCCCGTGATCGGGTGCTCCAGAGGCCTCGTCATAGATCCATCCGCATATCAAACACATCCACGTTTTATAGTCGCTCACAGCTTAAATGGCCTTCGAATAGAATGCAACCATTGTATAGACGCAGTACGCGCAGGCAGCTCTTGTGTTGCCGAATCTGCCTGATGACAAACCCTTAGACAGACCCCCTGATGCCGTCATCCCACATACCCCTTGAAGAAGAAGAATCGCAAGACGAGGGCCCCTCAGATTGCGTCCTGACGTTCAACGCAAACGACGCCAGCGGTGCTTGCGGCATCGGCGCAGACATCACCACCATTGCTTCTGTTGGAGCCCACGCGCTGCCCGTTGTGACCGGCGCTTATGCCCGCGACACAGCCACCATTCAAGACCATTTCCCAATGGACGACGAGGCAGTCACTGAGCAAGCGCGCGCCATTTTGGAAGACATTCCGGTGCAGGCCTTTAAGGTCGGATTTGTCGGCACACCCGAAAATGTCAGTGCCATTGCGGCGCTGGCATCGGACTACGCCGACATCCCCGTGGTGGCCTACATGCCCGACCTGTCATGGTGGGCTGACGACCAAATTGACATCTACCAAGACGCCTTCAATGAACTGCTAATGCCACTCACCACGCTGTTGGTTGGAAACCACAGCACCCTGTGCCGATGGCTGTTGCCGGACTGGAACGACGCCAACAACCCCACGGCCCGCGACATTGCACAGGCCGCCAGTGAATTGGGCGTACCGTACACCTTGGTCACCGGCATCCCGCTGCCCGACCAGCACATCGACAACGTTTTGTGTACGCCAGAAGCGATTCTGTGCAGTGTGAAGTTTGAGCGCTTTGAAGCCATATTCTCTGGCGCTGGTGACACCCTGTCTGCCGCGCTCACCGCCCTGATTGCTGGTGGCGGTGAATTGACCGACTCCGTCAACGAAGCCCTGACCTACCTGGACCAAAGCCTCGCGAACGGCTTTAGGCCTGGCATGGGCAATGTGCTGCCCGATCGACTTTTCTGGGCCCACCCCGACGGTGACGACGATGACAGTGACGCCGCGTCTGAAATCTCTTTTGAAATGCCCCCCAATGAAACCCGACACTGACCGCAACCTGCAACTCTTTCAACGCGCGCAAAAAGTCATCCCTGGCGGCGTCAACTCCCCCGTGCGCGCCTTCAAAGCCGTGGGCGGAACACCCCGGTTTGTGCAACGGGCCCACGGTGCATATTTTTGGGATGCTAATGGCCAGCGCTACACCGACTACATCGGCTCCTGGGGCCCCATGATCTTGGGCCATGGCCACCCCGCCGTGGTTGAGGCCGTGCAAAAAGCTTGTTTAGAAGGCTTCTCTTTTGGCGCACCCACCGAGCGCGAGGTCGAGCTGGCCGAAGAAATATTGAGCCTGATGCCCAGCATGGACATGGTGCGCCTGGTCAGCAGCGGCACCGAAGCGGGCATGAGCGCCATCCGCCTGGCACGCGGTGCCACGGGTCGCAGCAAGATCTTGAAGTTTGAAGGCTGTTACCACGGCCATGCCGACGCCCTGTTGGTCAAAGCCGGCTCCGGCCTTGCCACCTTTGGCCACGCCACCAGTGCCGGTGTGCCCGCTGAAGTGGTGCAGCACACACTTGTGCTGGAATACAACAACGTTACACAGTTAGAAGAAGCCTTTGCGATACACGGCAAAGAACTGTCCTGCGTCATGATTGAACCCATTGCCGGCAACATGAACTTTGTGCGCGCCTCGGTGCCCTTTATGCGGCGCTGCCGCGAGCTGTGCGCCGAGTACGGCGCGCTTTTTGTGTTTGACGAAGTGATGACGGGTTTCCGCGTGGGCCTGCGCAGCGCCCAGGGCGTGTACGCCAAAGCCATCCCCGGCTTTGAGCCCGACATCACAGTCATGGGCAAAGTCATCGGCGGCGGTATGCCGCTGGCAGCCTTTGGTGGCAAGCGCGCGGTGATGGAACAACTCGCACCCCTGGGTCCGGTCTACCAAGCGGGCACCTTGTCCGGCAACCCGGTGGCGACTGCCTGCGGGCTGGCGACCCTGCGCGAAGTTAAAAAGCCTGGCTTCTATGAAGCGCTGGGTGCCAAGACGCAAAAGCTGATGGCCGGTTTAAAAGGCGCCGCCGACCAAGCGGGTGTGCCGTTCAGTGTGGACAGCGAGGGCGGCATGTTCGGCTTCTTCTTATTTGACGCCCTGCCGCAGAACTATGCCAAGGTGATGACCACCGACAACCAGCGCTTCAACACCTTCTTCCACGGCATGCTGGACAAGGGCTTTTACTTTGCCCCAGCCTTGTACGAAGCCGGTTTCATGAGTGCGGCGCACACGGATGAAGACATTGCGGCAACGGTAGCGGCGGCAGAAGACGTTTTTAAGTTGCTATGAAAATAGAAGCGCCTTGCGCACTATTGACGAGGGCTAGCGCCCTATTCCCCCTATAAGACTAGCCTCTCGCATGCCCGCACTGACCCACACCGCGCACACCCCGACACTCGACCACATTCACACCCTCGCCGACCTATGGACCTGGCGCGTGGCACAGACCCCGCAGACCACCGCCTACCTGCGCCACGACGACACCACGCAGGCCTGGACCCCGGTGACCTGGGCCACCATTGGCGCACAGGTGGTGCACATGGCCGCCGCACTGCAAAGCCTGGAGCTGGAACACGGCGCCCGCATCGCCATCTTGCTGCCCAACGGCCTGCAGGCCGTCTGCATCGACCAAGCCACACTGGCGCTGGCCTGCGTGCCGGTTCCGATGCATGCGCTGGACAACCCGGGCAGCATTGCCTACATCTTGGCCGACAGCGACACCGTGGTGCTGTTTGCACAGAGCCTGGCCCAATGGCAGGCCATTGCAGCCACCGGCATCGCCCTACCGGCACTGCGCCAAGTCATCCTCGTGGAGGACGCCACACCCCCGACAACTGCCGGTGTGACGGCAACATTGCAGGTCAGCCCGCTGCAGGACTGGCTGGCAACTGCCAAGCCATCTTTGGCCCCACCGTGCAAACCCGAACCCAACGATCTGGCCACGCTGGTCTACACCTCTGGCACCACGGGCAAGCCCAAGGGCGTGATGCTGAGCCACGACAACGTGCTCGCCAACGTCAAGGCAACGCTACAACGCGTGGCGCCCACCGAACAGGACGTGTTTCTGTCCTTCCTGCCGCTGTCCCACACCTTTGAGCGCACCGCCGGCTATTACCTGCCCATTGCCGCGGGTTGCTGCGTTGCGCACGCGCGGTCGGTGGCGCTGCTGTCCGAAGACCTCAAGACGGTGCGCCCCACCATTCTGATTTCAGTGCCCCGCATTTACGAGCGCGTGTACAGCGCGCTCAAAGGCATGCTGGTTAGCAAACCGGTCAAAGCGCGCTTGTTCACCTGGGCCCAGAACGTGGGCTGGCGCCGTTTTTGCCGTGCCCAACAGTTGCCCGTGGAAGGCAATACGCCTGCCGCGCTGGACGCACTGGCCTGGCCGCTTTTGAACCGTTTGGTCGCCACGCCCTTGCTGGCCCAGTTTGGCGGACGGCTGCGGGTGGCCATTAGCGGCGGTGCCGCACTCTCGCAGCCCATCGCCCACTGCTTCATCGGCTTGGGCCTGCCCCTCTTGCAGGGCTATGGCATGACCGAAACCTCACCCGTGGTGGCGGTCAATGGTGTGGACAACAACGACCCCGCCACCATCGGCCCCGCCTTAGAGGGCGTGGAAGTGCGCATCGGCGACAACCGAGAGCTGCAAGTGCGCGGGCGCAGCGTAATGCAGGGCTACTGGAAGCGCGACGCCGATACCGCTGCCGCCTTTGTGGACGGCTGGCTGCACACGGGCGACCAGGCCGCTATTGAGGCCAACGGGCGCATCCGCATTCTGGGGCGCCTGAAAGAGATCATCGTTACCTCCACCGGTGAAAAGATTGCGCCGGCCGATTTGGAACTGGCCATCACCAGCGACCCGCTGTTTGAGCAAGCCTACGCCTTTGGCGACAACCGCCCCTTCATTGCCTGTGTGGTGGTGCTGAGTCAATCGGGCTGGCGGCTACTGGCGACCGAGCAAAAGCTCAATCCTGATGCGCCAGACAGCCTGAAGACCGCGCGCCCGGCGGTCCTGGAGCGCATCCGCGCGCTCACCCACAGCTTCCCCCACCATGCCCAGCCCCGCGCGGTGGCCTTGTCACTGGAGCCTTGGACCAGCGAGAACGGGCTGATGACGCCCACACTCAAGCTCAAACGCAACAACCTGGCGACGCGTTTTTCGGCTGTGATTGAGGGGCTGTACAAGCGCTGAAAGGGCAGCGCGCGTGTTGATCCGTGTGGCACAGCCCGATGACGACATCGCCGCAGACGGTTTTTCGGCTTAATGACTTGCGATTGCTATTGAAAATATAGCTGCTCACGCATATTCCACGAGGGCTAGCGGCCTGTTTGGCATTGAATTTCCGGGTACGCGACGGCCTTGTGCAGGGTGGGCGGCGTGGCTTGCGTTCTCCGACTCACCTCGCGGGCGGAGGCTTTTGGTTTGCCCACTGTGCCGCTTCAACTTATGGGTTGGAGCGCCACCCGCTGTAGTGACCGCGAATGGAGCCTGCGCCCGCAAGCCCCACCACCCGCCTTCAGTCAGTGCATATTCCACCCATAGTTGGCCAGTGTTTCAGCGGTACCGGTACCAAGGCAGGGGTTAGGCGCTATTCCGCTGGCGGGTTTAGGCCATTTCCGGATACTCGCGGTCCAGACTTCTATGACCGCAATGCGTGTGTTACCCGACGTTCATGAGCTGACCGTTTCTGAAAGTTTGTTGTTCATGGATACGACGGTGCAGCGTGTAATGCGTTTGCCGCACCGCTCGCGACAGATCCAATTTTTCACACTGAAACGGAAGGGCAAATTGTTCGCTATTTTGCCCAAACACCCCACTAAAAATTAGAGGCGGCCCAATTCGCAGATAATGGGGAAAATTCTCGTAAACCCTGAAAGCACGCCACACATGGCGGGCGCGCAATCCGGAATTTCCTTTTGTTTTGGGAGAGCCGTGCGAGATACCTCCCCGCTGCATACCTCAGTCGATGGCCGTCTGATAGAAACAAAAGGGGATCCATGATCCAAACACCGCGCCCCAGCACCAGCCCTGGTGGCCAGTGGCACACTGCTCTACCCCGCAAGACACTCATCGGCTTTTTGGTCGCGTTGGTCGCCGTGCTGACCATGGCGGTTGTCTCTTTTTACGCCTCGCAGGCTCGATCGGCGGGCGCACAAAAACTGTTGCAATCGCTCGAGCGGACGAGCAATATCGTGGAGTTGCTCTCAACGGTCAAGGACGCGGAGACCGCGCAGCGCGGTTTTCTTCTGACAGGCTCCGAGCGTTATCTCGAACCCTACACGGCTGCACTCGCCACATTGCCGCGCCAGCGCGCCGATTTTCGGCGCTCGATTGAAGACAACCCGGCGGAGCTGCTGCAGTTCGATACTGCCGAAATCCGCATCGCCGACAAGATGGCAGAGCTCCAGGAGGCTATCCGGCTGAAGCGCGCGGGTCAGTCTGAGGCCGCGCTTGAGCTGGTTCGTTCTGGACAGGGCAAGGAGAAGATGGACCGCGTTCGCGTGGCGATTGAGGAGATTTTGGTCACCGAGCGCGCGGCGGATGTTGCCCGCAGGCAGGAATGGGAGCAGGCCGCAGCCTTCTCGACCTTCATCAACTGGGCGGGTGCGGCAGTCTTGCTCTTTCTCATCGTCGCCAATGCGGTCGCGTCTTCGCAGGATTTTCGCCAAATGCAAAGGCAGGCTTGGCTGCGTTCGGGACTGAATGAGTTCGGTGTGCAAATGCAGGGCGAGCAGGATATCGACACGCTGGGCGGGAAAATCGTTGATTTCGTCGCCCGCTATCTCAACGCCCAAGTGGGTGCCGTGTACCTTTCTGAACCAGAACAACCGCTTCGACTGATCGGCGGTTATGCACTGCCGGTTGCCACCTCAAATGCTGCCGACAACGTTCGCTCCGTGGGTGGCCTGACCCAACGCGTTTTGCAAGACCGGTCTGTGCTGTTGGTCAGTGATGTACCGCCGGGCTATTTCCCGGTTTCCTCCGGCTTGGGCACAGGCCAAGCGCGGCACTTGGTGCTGGCACCTGCCAGCGCCGACGGGGTTGCCAACGCGGTGTTGGAGCTGGGCTTTTTTCACACCGTTGCAGAGCATGAACTGGAGTGGCTTGGCATGCTCGCCGAGCCGATCGGCGTGGCCCTGAGAACGGCGCAACTGCGCAAGACGCTGGCGCTGGCGCTAGAAGAATCGCAGCAGCAGGGTGAGGTACTGCAGACCCAGCAAGAAGAGTTGATAGCTTCCAACGAAGAGCTCGAATCGCAAAGCCGCTCACTCCAGGAAAGTGCCGTGCGCCAAGAGGAGCAGCAGGCAGAGCTGGAGGAAACCAACTCCCAGCTCGAAACCCAGGCAGAAGAGTTGCAAGCGCAGAAGGACGGACTGGAGCGCGCCCAACAGGAGCTGACGGTGCATTCAGACGAGCTGTCGCGCGCCAACCGGGTGAAGTCCGAGTTTCTGGCCAATATGAGCCATGAGCTGCGTACACCGCTCAACAGTGCGCTCATTCTCTCCAAGATACTCGCCGACAACGCAGGTGAAAACCTAACCGACGAGCAGGTGCAATTTTCACAGACCATCCACAGTGCCAACACCGATCTGCTGACGCTCATCAACGACATTCTGGACCTTTCGAAAATCGAGGCCGGCCAGGTGGATGTGCACCTTGAGAAGCTCTCGCTGCGGGCGATGGTTGAGCAAATGCGCCGCACCTTTGACCCACTCGCGGCTCAGAAGGGCCTGCGTCTGGAAACCTCCATCAAGGATCAGGACGACACCATCGTCAGCGACGG
>JBBRNS010000085.1:0-15187 GCA_038230175.1 Burkholderiales bacterium | reverse complement strand
CTTGTCTACAGATTTTGTCGGTCTCTATTTTTGAGAAAACCCAGCTGTCATGCGCCTTGCAGCCCGATCGATCCCAAATTGACCCCCTACCCATCTGTAACCAGTTGATTTTGTTCGACTTTTAACCGGACAGTAGTGATTTATTACCCATTTAGCGCGGTGGAAGGCCTTTGAGTGCCCCCAAGCGCGCCCCGCCATTGCCCCACGACACTCCGCAAAGCGACTACCGGGCCCCCGGGCGGGTGGTTTTGGGCTTTTTCCCGCCATGGGCCTCGGCCCCGCTCTTTGCGGGCGGCTTGCTTTCGACCTGTTCCAGCCAGAGCAGGGTGTTGGCGTACGACATGAAATGCTGGAAATACGCCGGCGACAGCGTGCGCATCCTTGAGAGGGCACGCAGCACCAGCTGCTGGGAGTTGAGCGGCCCCGCTTTTTCAGGGGCCTGCGCCAATGCCTGGGCCATTTGGCGGTCCATGCTGAGTTGGGCCCAAGTGTCCCGAAAATACCGCACCGACTTGAGTTCTGGACGGTTGCCTGCGCCCGCCTCGTGCGCCGCTTCGTCGGCAGGGTCTGCGCCCGGGCTCTGCTGGGCCAACTGGCGGGTCAATGCGGCCAGCGGGCTGGGTAAGCGCGGCCCACGGCTGGGCACTGGCAGCGCCTGGGCTTGGGCTTGGGCGGCACGGTCTTTGTAATCCCGCAAGGCCGCAGCCAGCTTGCCGTCCAGCAGACGCCGAGTGGTGCCGTGGTGGGCCAGTGTCCTGCGGGCCAGGACCTCCAAAAAATGCAGGCGCACCGGATCAAAGGGGGCCTCGGGCTGCGCGCGCAATGCTGAAAGTTCCGCAATCGCCGCCACAGGGTCTACCGTCGGTGTCATGGTGCGGCGCTGGCAGGCGCATTGCCCGACTTGGGCACCGGCGCCATCTCCACCCGCCGGTTTTGCGAACGCCCCTGGGCGTCGGCGTTGGACGCCACCGGCTGCCCCGCACCAAAGGCCGCCGCAAACACCGTGGTCGATGGCATGCCCTCTTCAACCAGGGTGCGCGTCACCGTCAGCGCACGCTGTGCAGACAACTCCCAGTTGTCTTCATAGCGGTCTTTGCCGCCCACGATGGCGCGATCGTCGGTAAAGCCGCTGACCATCAGCATGTCTTCGCGTGCACTCAAATAGGCGCGTAGCGGGCTCACCAGGCTGTTTAAGAGCTGTCGGCCTTCGGGCTGCAAGGCGGCCGAGTTGGTAGCAAACAGAACGCTGCCACTGATGCCGATACGCCCGTTGTGCAGCGTCACGCGGCCCGAAGCCAGCGGCCCGGCGAGCGCCTGCTCCAACGCAATGCGTCGGCTCTCTTCGACCTGGCGTTTGTTAATCTCGGCTTCGAGCTTGGTCGCCAAGTCCATTTGCACGCCCAAAACGCCCACCAAAATCAGCACAAACGCACCCAAAAGGCCTGCCATCAGGTCACCAAAGACCGCCCACACTGGGGCGGTGTGGTCTGCGGTGCCGTCCATATCGTCCATCAGTTCACCTCGTCAGCGGTCGCGGCCTGCTGGCTGCGCAAGCGGCGCAGGTCATCGACCACTTCTTTTTGCGACATGATGCTCAGGTCAATAATTTCACGGGCTTGGGCCACGTAATAGGCCAACTGGTCGTCGCTGCGGGCCATGCTCTTATCCAAAGCCGCCTCCATCCGTTGCAGGTTGGCCATGAGCTGTGTATTGGTGTCGGTGAAGCGCTGTACGGCCACACCAAAGGATTCACCCAGGCTGGCCACTTCGACCGCGCTGGCATTGACCTGGGCGGCGGTGTCTGACAGGCGCTCGGACTCGGCTTCTACCTGCTGTACAAACTGGCTACCCACCCGATTGAGTAGCTCACCGGAGGACGTCAACAAGGTGTCAATGGCAGCACGCTGGTCGCTGGAGGCCGCGTTGGTGGCATCGAGCACGGTATTGAGCGTCTCCATCATGCGGCTTCGCTCAGCCAGCACCGCGTTGTCGCGCGCCATGCTGCTGGAGAGTTCTTGCCGCAATTCGGAGATAACCTGGGCCGCGACACGGGGGGCCTCGGCCGCAGTGTCGAGCAGGCGTTTGATCTCGGCCAGGGTGGCGTGTGCGTCCGTCTGCGCCTGGGTGGTGATCTGGCTTGCGGTCTGCTGCAGCGTGGTGCAAATCTGCTGCTGCTGGGCCAAAGTTTTCGCACCCGCATCCTGCCATTCCCGCTGCAACGTGGTGGCCATGGTTTCCAAAGACTGGGTCCACACCGCCAGTTGCGCTTGGCTCCCTTGGGCCTGCTTGGCCTGAACACCGGCAAAGGCGTCGCCCAGCGTTGCTACCAAAGCGGTGGACCGCGCCTCAAACCGGGTGCTAAAGGCGTCAAGCTGCCCTTGCGTGGTGCTGAGTAGTTGTGCGTGTATCTGGCTGGCCTGCTGGGCCATACCGGAGAGGGTTGCATCCGCCACAGGTTTGATGGCGTCAAACGCGACCTGCGCACTGCGGCTCAAACTGGTCTGCAGCGACTGGTCTACGGTCCGGGCCAGGTCGGTATACACCCCTTGGATATGGCCGTGGAACTGGTCTTGGTTGCTGAGCAAACGCGCATTGAGCTGCTGGCTATGCTGCTCCATGGCCGCCATCAGGGTTTGCAACTGCGCTGCGACCGCTGGCAGGGCTTGGCTTTGCAATTGCAAAGCTTTGAAAGTTTCTTGCCGCTGATGGGTGAGCGAAAAGCCGCGTAGGTTGGTAGCAATCTGGCTATCGAGCAGCTGCCCGGCTTGCAGGCGTTCTCGGCGCACCAAGGCCGACATCAAACCCAGCATGGCCGACGCCGCTACACCTGCCACGGATGTGCCAAACGCCAGGCCCAAGCCCTTGATGGGTGCAGCCAGCGCGGCGCGAATGGCTTGCAGGTCGGTCGTGCCCTCAAGTGCAAAAACCGCCCCCTTAAAGGTCACCACCATACCCAGAAAGGTGCCCAACATGCCCAGCATGACCAACAAGCCCACCAGGTACGGTGTCATGGCCGGGCCGGGTAGGCCGGTGCGCTCGCCTTCAATGCGCAGGCGCACCGGGTTGTGCAGGGGCGTCGCCAAGCCGGCCAGCCACTGGCCTAGGTCGGCTACTTCACCGGTAATTCCATTTAAAGCGGCCACCAGCGTATCGGTCACGCGCCGGAACTGGAGCAGCTCCCACGCGCCCAGCGCGTAGGCACCACCAATCAAAACCGTCATCACCAAGGCTAATGGGTTGGCTGTGATGAAGCCATACGCCACCCAGCTAACGGCCAGGGAGCCCAAGGCAAAAGCGGCGGTAAAAAAATGTCTGTTCATGTCGATTGCTTAACCTCGTTGCTAAATGCTGCGACCAGCCCCAAGACCGGTTGCAAGCGCACATCCCATTCGTCCAATACCACTTGGCGCAGCTCACCCTGAAATTGCACCAGCCACGCACCGGGCTTCATCCACGCAGCCAGATCGTCGGTTTGCCCGCTGAGCGCCAAGGCTTGCTGGTGATCCGCCAGCAGCTGTTTGAAGCGCTTTTCCAGCAACTGCGGCACGCTGCCCAGCAAGCGGCGCTCGCGCTCGCTCACAATGCCTTCGAAGGCCGCATCCAGCAGGGCCAGTTTGCGCAGCTCGGGCGATGCGCCCGCCATAGAAGCACGCACCGAGGCCCGCAAGGGCCCAACCCGCGACTCCATCTCGCGTTGCAGGCTCAAAACAAACCGGTGAAACGGCGTATACATCGCCGCGATCTCCAGCGCCGTCCCGCTCTGGGGGGCCGGAAATTTTAAGCGGGCGGCACCCACCGTCGTGGCGCAGCTGCGAGTGACCAGGTCCACCACCGCGTCGCGCACCCGTGTGAGGTTGGCGCGGGCAACTTGGCACGCAGCAAACTGGCCTGCAATGTGTGCGCTGGTTGGCGCCGCTAGGTCGGTCGGCGCGCGATACTCCAGCGCGGTATACAGGGTCATGGCGTCAGTAAAACCCACCCAATGGGCCATGCCCTGGGCGAACGCAGTTTTAGAGTCGGCAACGCCGCCCAAGTCGCGGTCGGTGAAGTACTGAATCAGGCTGGAGCGGTTAAAGAGATTCGATTGCGGGGAAGCGGTCATGCCGACAGGTGGCTATGCGGGCCCGGTCGCGCTGCGAAGGCCCAAGTTGCGAGGGAATACGCGTGACCACCAAGGAGGACTTAGCCGGGGCAGGTGCCCCAGCGCGCGCAGGGCCCCCATTGTCGCACCTTCAAAGTCCGGGGCATATGGCTTAAGGAACCGGCGACGACAGCGCGCGCCGCGCTAAGCTACGCTATCGCACGGCTTCCAAGCAAGCCGTGCGAGGGTCTTTAGCCTTTGCGGTGGCGGGCGTTGTGCTTTTCCGCATGAATGACCTGGCTTTGTTTGTTTTCTTTGTGCTGGATGCGGTCTTGCTCTCGCTCACTGACGTGGCCATCTTTGGCGGCATGGGCCTCGGCATGGTCAACCCGGGCTTGGCCGCGCTCTAAGGCGCCCGCTTCACGGTTGGTCACGGTGCCAGATTTGACGCCTTGTTCAATACGCTGTTCCTGGTTAATGTTGCGCTGAACGTCAGCTTGCATGCGCTCGGATGAGGCCGACAGGGGGTTGCCCGTGGCCGCGTTGCTCTTGGCGGCCTTAATGTCGTGGCTAACCCGGTTTTGCGCTTGTTGCAACCGGGCTTGCTCTTGGGGCGACAAGTTACCGTCCTTTAAGTCACGGGCCTGCAAGCGGTCAATCTTGCTTTCTTCGCGCTCGAGGCGGCCGGCTTCTTTGGTGGTTAGGCTGCCGCTTTTCAGGCCTTGCTCAATGCGGTTTTGTTGGTTGAGGTCGCGCTGCACGGTGTCAGCAGTGCCTTGGGCCAAAGCGGCGCTGGCGCCCAAAACGAACACGGCGGCGGTTGCGATAGTACGAATTTTCATAAAAGTCCTTGCGTAGGTTACAAGCCCAATTGGCTTGTGCATTCAACGCCAGCCCACGCCGCGCGCATACATGGCGCAGGTTTCAGTTTGTTACGCCGTGTAAAGGCCTGCGCGTGTCACGATGCGCCGTGCTATGGCAAGGCCGCATCGGCGGCGGCGCCCACCGCCCGCCCGGCAATACGCGCTGTTCCGATGGTGGCGTCGGCAGCCAACCCCACCGTTTTGACCGCCACGGTGGCCGCCGTGTCCACCACTGCAACCACAGCACAGCCCGACAGAAGACAGGTCGCACACAGCAGGGTGATGGCGCAGCGGCGTAAGCCACCTTCGCCGCGCGTGTTAGTTGTCCCAGTCATTGGAGCCGCCCATGTCCACACTGCCGCCGTCGTCCCAGGAACCGGCGTCACGAATGCCAAAGTCTGCGCCGCCCATGTCGGTATTGGTGGCAGCAGCTTGGTAATTGTCATTGGCATAGGCGTTTGATGAATCTGGGGACGGGCTATTGTGTCCACCCATGATGTTACGACCAATAGCCTCAGCGGCCATCACACCAGCACCGACAGCCAAGCCAGTGGCAACACCGCCCATGATGCGCCCGCCCAGGCCACTGCCCGTCGGTTGCACATAGCCGGGCTGCGGATAGGCGGCTGGCGAATAGGGCGCCTGGGGGCCAGGATTGCCCATGCCAAAGGCCTGTGGGCCGTTCAATCCATTGGGGTTGGCATAGGCCGGTTGCGGTGCATAGCCCGAAGGGTCACGGCGGCGAAAGATGAAATAACCCGCCACCATCACGCCGACCGTCAACAACACGGGCATAACCCACGATGCCGACGAAGGGGGCTTGGAACCTTGCGCGGGGTAAGCCGCTGGCGCCACGGCGCTGGCATGCACAGCCGGTTTTCCGAATAGTTGTGCGCGCAAGGCACCTACCGATTCTGGCTTGGCAAAGGCTAGCCCGGGGGAGAGTTGCTCTGCGCTGGCAAGAGATGCACGGGCAGAGTCCAGCTTGCCCTGACGGGCGTACAACTCCGCTTGCACATAGTGGGCCTTTGCGCTCTTGGGATGGGCCAACAAAACCTGCTGAACCATGGACTGCGCTTCGTCCACCTTGCCCGCTTGGGCGGTCGAATAAATTTGGCCCATGGTCGGTTCGGGCTGCGCCATTGCCAGACCGCAGCCCAACAATAGCGTGAGTACCAGCCACTGGGCGAGCCTCTTAAAAATGGATGGGTGTGCCATGAACTTGCCTTTGGGTTATGAGTCGATTGTCGTCAAGGTTGGGGGCGTCGCCGAGAAGTCAAGGCCATGCCATGCTGCATCTGCGTGGGTGGCACCACGGCATTCTCCACGCAAAGCAGCCACCGCGCGGCGGTGGCTGTTGACACTGCATGCGCGGTGAGTATGGCTTTTGCGCGGTGAACCGCTTACCTGCCAGCTGGAGCAGGTGCCGCTGGCGCTTGCGCAAAAGCACCAATGACAGTGATGACGAGCGCGGTAGCGATAAGCGATTGTTTGAACATTTCAGTTTCTCAGATCATGGCGATGCTGCCATGGCCCTAAAACCCACCTTAGATGTGATTCGTTTACAGTTGCTAGGTAAACCTACGTAAAGGTCGAGCGCGCAGCCTGGTTTGCCAAAGTGGCCGCTGCCGCCGCCCACCAACCCTAAACAACTAAGAACGACTGAGGCCCCAACGATGCGACATTTTCTTTCCATTACCCTGTTGACGCTGAGCGTGCTGCTCGGCGGTTGCGCCAGCACGCAACAGGCCGTTACCGCAACCGCCATCGGGGTCGAGCGCATGCGCGCCGGCCTAGACTACAAATCGGTTCAGGTGGGCGAGTTCGAGATCCCGTACTTAGAAGGCGGCGAGGGTCCCACCGTGTTCTTGATCCACGGTTTTCAGTCCAACAAAGACATCTGGGTGCGTTTTGCCGGGCAACTGACCAGCCAGTACCATGTGATTGCCATCGACTTGCCTGCCCATGGCGACAGTAACATTCTGATGGACAAGAGCTACACCATTACAGACCAGGCCGTCCGCGTGGCCGCCATCATGGATACGCTCAAACTGGTCCAGCCGGTGCACGTCATGGGGCACTCTATGGGTGGTGGTATAGCCTTTACCCTGGCGGCCAATTATCCCAACCATGTCAAAACCCTGGCGCTGATCGATTCGGCTGGTGTGATCTCAGCCCAGCCCAGCCAGCTGCAGCGTGAACTAGAGCAAGGTAGGAACCCGTTGATCGTGCACAACGAAGATGACTACCGCGCCATGCTGGCGTTCACCATGTCGGATCCACCGTACATTCCTGGACCGATGATTGCTGCGCTGACGCACGAGGCGGTCGCGCGTGAACCGATTGCCACCCGCATCTTTGGGCAGCTGGACCCCAAGTTGTCCCCGCCCGCCCCTGAGGTGTTGGCCCGCATCCGCGTTCCCACCTGGGTACTGTGGGGCGATGAAGACAAAGTGCTTGAGGTTTCGTCCACAGAGGTTTTCAAAAAATGGCTACCCCGCTCTGAGGTGCTGATCTTGAAGGGTGTGGGTCATGCGCCGCCCATTGAGCGCCCCAAAGAGATGGCGACAGCCTATCGTTCTTTCCTGTCACGCACCCAGTACTAACCCGCTGCCAAGCCCACGCCCCTTGCAACGGGGCGCGTGGGCCTTGAGCGGTTTATTCGACGATGATCTTGGGGGTGTGCGCAGCCTTGGTGTTGTGTAGTTGATCAAAGGCGTCGCCCAGCACGCGCTCCAATTTTTCCACCGCACCGGTAATAGCTTGCTCCACTGAAGCGGCCAAGTGGGTCACCGCAATGGGCTGCATGCCAGCGGGGCGTGCTTCCAACACACATTTTTTGTCGCTGCCATGGGACTTGTGGGCGTTTTCGTCACTCAAGTGGACTTCAACCCGGGTGACGTGTGTGCCGAAGCGGTGCAATTTGGTGGTCACCATGTTGCGCACGAATTCGGTCAAGCGCTCGCCGCCGGTGATGTGCTTGTCGGTGTTAACTTGTACTTGCATTGTTGTTCTCCTGGTAGTCAAACATAAACGTGGGGCGCAGGGCGCCAACGCACCACCAGCATACAGCCTACGCACAGTACGGCCTTTGCGTCAGAACACATCGGCATCCCTTAGCCGGGTCCACACCCTGTTCTCGCCCTCAACATGCCCTATGCCTCCCGCTTGCCACCAAGGGCGCGCCCGGCGGTATCCCCGGCGGTGAAGGCCTCCTCAAAGACGGAATACCCCGCCCAGTCACTGTGGGCAAAGGCCATGTGCCCCCAAGCCAACAGGGGTCGACTTGGATAACGCTCTGATTTTGATAGCTGCTTGCGCAAGTTTGACGAGGGCCACAGGCCGATTTGGCCATTATTTTGCGGCAGGGGTATCGCCATGGCGTGGCCGTATCGGGTGATGTCAATACGGGTGACCTTGTCGGCCAGATCGGGGTGGGGAACGGACAGGTCCGCCAAAATTTGGTCCCGCCACGCCGCCCACGGCGTTTGCAGCAGGTGCTGGCGCCCACGCATTGGCCCCGCCGCACCGCCGGGTGCCCCATCGCCTAGAGCGCGGTAGTGGGTCAGCACGGTTGCACCCGGCACGGGTAGCAGGCTTTGGTGGGTAGCGTCTACATAGCCCAGACCGCCGCCGCTTTGACCTGCCGCTTCATGGCGGTACACCACGTTGTCCCAACTGGGCGGTGCGCCGGGGCGGTCATGCAAGGGGCGGTCAATGTGGATATTGGCCACCAACCACGGCGCGTAGGCCACTTGGGACGCTGCCTGGCGCAAGAATTCGGGTGGGTTTTGCACCACCCGGGCCGCTACAAACACCGGCAGCGCCACCACAGCCTGTTTGGCATGCCAGCGCTCTAGGCTTTGGGTGGCCGTGTTAAACGCGTCTACCTCCACACCGTGGCGGGTATTGGCCATGCGCACCACAACGCGGCCGGTGTGCAGGCGCTCGCCCAGGGGTTCTGCAAGACGGCGGGTGAGCCAGGCGTTGCCCTCGGGCCAGGTGAGCAGGCCTTCGCGCTCGGCGCTCTCTCGGCCCGGCACGTGAAAGCCGTGGCGGCTGGCAAAGTAGTGGATACCGGCCCAGGCCGATACACTGGCCATTCCAGCGCCATAGTCGTCTCGGCAGCAGTAGTCCAGGTACCAGCGCAGGTGCGGGTCGTCCAAACCATGCTGGGCCAGGTAGGTTTGCAGGGTGATAGCGGTCAGTCCCGATAAATCTGGGGTTAACCGCTTGTTTTGCACTGGAATGCTCCAGTGCGCCGCCGCCCGGGCTTGCTCCACCAATGTGGCAAAACGCTGGTACTGCGCCAGGGTGGCGGGGCCTACGCCCTGCATGGGTAGCAGGCCCTCTTGCCACTGGCCGTTGAAAAACAGGCGCTCTTGCGGGCTGTGGCACAGGTTGCGCTCGTCGTATTGCCAGCGGCCCGACACGCGTTGGCGCAGGCCCAGCTCTTCGAGCAGGTCTTGCACTTCGGGCGCGTCGTCGCTGGGCAGGGGCAGGTAGTGGGCGCCCATCGGGCAGGCAATGCCGCCCACTAATGCACCCCGGCTGTTGCCACCGGCGCTGTCTTCCAGCTCAAGGAGGGCAAAGTCGTCAATCCCTTGCTGGCGCAAAGCGCGGGCTGCGGCCAGGCCAGCCACGCCACCACCAGCAATGAGCACCTGGGTCTGATAGACCTTGGCCGGGGCGGGCAACGCTTTGCCACTAGTCAGGGTGTCGCGCAGCCAGTGGCCGCGTGCAACATCGACTCCGTTAAAGCCACCGGCGATGTGCGCGCTATCGGGAGAAGCGCGGCAACCTGCGCCCGCCAACGCGGCAGCCACGCCTGCACCCAGGCTGGTTCCCAGAAATTGGCGTCGGTCAAACACCCGATGGACCCGCAGCCATGGTGCTGCACCGCCGATTTATCATCAAATAGCCCTCTAGCCCTCTAAAACATTGCGCAAGCAGCTATACAAATAATAGCAATTTAGCCCGCACCGGATCGCCTTGGGCATGCCTGAGGCGAGCGCATTGCGGTTTAATTTTCGCCAGCCTGTAAGTTTCACCTGCCGCCGCGCGACTTACCCATCGTAGCGCTTTAACAAGCTTTTTTGCCAAGCTACAGGCGCGTTCCCATCTCCGGAGATTCCCATGAAATCCAATTCCCTCTCAGCATCCTTGAAAAACATCGTCGGCGCATCTCTGGTCGCTGCTGCCGCCTTGACCGGCGCACCCGCATTTGCAGGCTGTGCAGCCACACCGTGCGCGGCTAAGTCGGCCTGCGCTGGCAAAAAAGGCTGTTGCGGCGCCAAAAAAGGTTGCTGTGGCGCTAAGAAGGGCTGCTGCGCTGCCAAAAAACACGGTTGCTGTGCTGCCAAAAAAGGCTGCTGCGCCGCTAAAAAGCATGGTTGCTGCGCTGCCAAGAAGTAAGTATTGCGTGTGGTTGACCACGGCGCGCTCAAGCAGTGCGCGGTGGCAACCATCACTCTAAAACCCATGCACACACCCCAACGCATCCAACCCGCCGCCAGCGCAGTGCAGGCTTTGTCGCTGCCCCGTGCACAGCGCATGCGCGCAGCAGCCCAACTCATTGGCAGTATGCAAAACCTGCAGCACCAAGGCAGCCAAGTGGTGCACCGCATTGTGGGCGACGCGGTGTTCAGCGAATGGGACCATTACCCCGACAACGATGTGCGCGACAACGCCCGCGCTTCGCAGTATTACTTTCATGCCCACACCGGCGCACAGCGCCCGTTTGACGAGCATGGCCACTTCCATGTGTTTGTGCACCCCGACACCCTGGGCCTGACGCGCACCACACCCAAATACGCCCCGGCACCGGCCCATATCGTGGCCATCTCAATGGATGCGCAGGGCCAGCCAACCGGTTTTTTCGCCACCAACCGCTGGGTCACCAAGGGGCCTTGGCTGAACTATGCGGCCTGCGAAAAAGGACTCAAGGCCTTTGCCATAGGCGGGCGCCGCGGCGACCGCGACATCAACCTGTTTTTGCGATCTCTGCTAAGCCTGTACCACGGCCATATTTTGCTTTTGCTGCAGCAGCGTGACGCCGTCATGCAGCGCCTGAGTGCCAACCGGGACCGACGCAGTGTGTTTGCCGATGCCGGTATTGAGGTGCTGTGTTACCTACCCATCCACCTACTCGATGACATTGCCGCGCTAGAAGGCGCGGGCTAATGCAACCCTTTTTTAGTCCCCATTTAACCCACCTCTGGAGCCACACATGTCTATTTTTTCAAGCTATCGACGCAATTTTTTAGCCGCCAGCATGCTGGCGCTCGCCCTTGGCGGCATTGCCACCCACGCTGTGGCCTCTGACACGATCAGCCCCATCTTTTCGACCGAAGCCGGCGCCATTCGGGGCTATGACCCAGTGGCCTATTTCAAGCTGAACAAACCCGTCAAAGGCAGCACCCAATTCAGCACCGAGTGGCAAGGCGCCACCTGGCATTTCAGCAGTGCAGCCAACCGCGACGCGTTTGTGGCCGAGCCCGAAAAATATGCCCCCCAATACGGCGGCTACTGCGCCTACGGTGTGGCCCAGGGCTACACCCCGGAGACAGACCCCGCTGCATTCCAAGTGCGCAACAACAAGCTGTACCTGAACTTGAGCAAAGCGGTGCTCAAGAAGTGGCAGATGGACATTCCTGGCTACGTTAAGGATGCCGACCAAAACTGGCCTGCACTGAAAGCCGGAACCTACGTCGAGCAGTAAAGCCACCTCACCCAGCCCGCTCAGCGCGGCGCCTACTGCCCAACCCGACCCCACTCCTGCTCGTAGGTGCTCACCAACACTTGGTTGGACAAGCGATTGACCTCGGCAGGTACGCGGGCCATGTCTTTGGGGAAATCAAACAGCAGCTGCAGCGTCTGCGGTGTTAAGAAGCGCAAACCATCGGGCAGGCTCTGTGGCAGGTGCCAGGGCCGATGGCTGGCAATGATGTAGCCCCACTCACCAAAGCTGGGCACATTGGAGTGGTAGGGCGTAGCGCGCAGGCCCACCGACTCAATGGTGGTCGCCACGGTCCAGTAACTCTGGCGCGCCACCAGCGGTGAGGTGGTCTGGATAACGGCGTAACCACTGCTTGAAAGACGCTGCGACAGCAGCGCATAAAAGCTATTGGTGTAGAGCTTGCCAATTGAGAAGTTGGTGGGGTCGGGAAAGTCCACCACGATCACATCAAACAGGTCGTCGCCTTGCTGCAGCCACTGAAACGCGTCGGTATTCACAATGTGCAGTTTGGGGGAGTGCAGTGACCCGGCATTCAGGCGGGACATGGCGGGGTCATTGGCAAAGAGGCGGGTCATGTTGGGGTCCAGCTCCACCAGCGTCACACTTTCGACACTGGGGTACTTCAGAATTTCACGCACCGCCATGCCGTCGCCCCCACCCAGCACCGCCACCCTGCGCGGCGCACCGAAGGCGGACATGGCGGGGTGCACCAGGGCCTCGTGGTAGCGGTATTCGTCGCGCTCGGCAAACTGCAAATTGCCATTGAGAAACAGCTTGTGCCCGGTGCGCCCGTGGGTCACCACAATGCGCTGGTAGGGCGAGGTGGCGGCCAGCACAATGGGCTCGTGGTAGAACTTGTCTTCGGCCAAGGTGGTGATGTGGTCGGCGGCCGCAAAGCCTGCTGCCAACGCGGCCACCGTGCCTACGCAGGCCACGGCATGGGCACTAAAGCGGCGCAGCTCATGGCGAAACACCCACAGGGTCCAGAACGCAACACCGGCGTTGAGCAGACCAAACAACAAACCGGTGCGAATGAGGCCGAGTTGGGGCACCAGCAGCAGCGGGAAAGCCACCGACACCGCCAGCGCACCCAGGTAGTCAAAGGTCAGCACCTGCGACACCAGGTCTTTGAGCGCCACTTCGCGCTTCAAGATGCGCATGACCAGCGGAATCTCCAACCCGACCAAAATGCCCACCACACCCACCATGGCGTAGAGCAAGAACCGAAAAGCGCCTGGCGTGTAGGCGTTGGCCAAAAACAGCAGGCCCGGCATACAACCGCCGGCCAGTGCGACCAAAAGTTCAATGCGCAAAAAATGCGCTGGCAGTTGCCGGTCAAAAAACCGCGATAACCAAGAGCCAACCCCCATCGCAAACAGGTAGCTGCCAATGACGGTAGAGAACTGCAGGATAGAGTCACCCAGCAGGTAGGACGCCACAGCACCGGCTGCTAGTTCGTACACCAGGCCGCACGCGGCCACGACAAAAACGCTGCCAAGCAGCGTCACTTCAAGGGGCTGGGGCGCGCGCCGGGGGAAGCTCAATGAATGGCCGCCGCCACAATCACACAAATGCCCAGACTCATGGCCGCTATCACCAAGGCCAAGGCGATGTTTTGCTTCTCGACAATTTCGCCCCACAGGTTGTAGGGAGTGATTTTGTCAATGATGACAATACACAGCCAGAACACCAGTACACCCATAAAGGCATAGACCAGCGAGGCCAACACGGCGGCCGGTCGAATCATGTCAATTTCCATGGGAATCTCCTTGAGGTAAACAACGCATTATTTGTGACCGCCTCCGCCGGAGAAGCCACCAAACGAGCCGCCTGAGCTGCGGGAGCTCGACGACGACGAACAGTTCTCCACCTGCGGGTTGCAGCTGGAGCATTTACTGAGCATGCTCAGCAGAATCAGGGTGATGAAGAGCACAAAAATGATGGTGCCAATGCCGATGCTGGGCGCGGCGCTAAACGGTGCCACATCGCGCTTGAGCAGGTCCTTCTTGTCTTTGAGGCCAAAGGCGTTCGCCACCGCGTCGCTGTCAACCTGGTCTCCCACTGACCATACCAGTTCAGTGGGGCTTTGCTCCAGCGAGAGCAGGCGCGTGCCGCTGGCAAAGTCCCGGTTTTGGGTGGTTTGGCCCCGCTGTACCGGCCAATAAAACTCACCGCAGACGTAATTGGTTTCGGCCCGGTAGGTGTATTTCAGGTTGTAGGTAGTGCCCAGGTAGGTTGCGCTAGAGGCGCTACTGCTGGCCATTTTTGGTGCGCCGGTGGCGGGGCGCACCAGGCTCCAGCCCTCTTCGGAATCCACCAAAAAGCTAAACCCTTTTTTCTGGTTGTAGAGCAGGTATTCGCTCCAGCCAAAGTGTTCGTCGTCCCCCGGCGCCACCCCCATGCGGTGCTGAAAACCCACCACCTGCCACGCAGTGCCCTGAAACGTGCCCACCGTGCCCAGCGCGATTAAGGGGTTGATGGGTTCGTCCTGGATGGCGGACTTCAATTCCCCGCCAATACCTTGGCTCACATCGATGATGCTGTTGCAACTGCCGCAGGTAATGCTCTTGCTGGTCAGCAAGGCTACGGTGACCGGCGCGCCGCAATGTGGGCAGTTGAACTGGCGACCTTTTTCGGTTTTGGTCGATTCGTCTTTCAGTCCCTTCAGTGCCAGGTCGTCCAATTGCACGGCCGTGCCCTGCGATACCGCCGGTGGCACTTGGGTGTAGTCGATGCTGAGCACCTCGGCGTTTTCACCGCGCAGCTCCACCACATCAAACGCATGTCCCAGGGGTGGCATCTTGGGCAACTCGCCTTGGGCACTGATGAGTTGGGCCGACAGGTTGCTGGCCACAGTAAATGGCTTGCCGTTGATGGCGGTGCGCGCGCCCACCCGAAACTTCGCCGCCTCCGGCAGGGCGCTTTGTGGGGCCAAGGGCAAGGTGAAAACATAGGCGCCGTTGTCTTCGGCCAACCAGCCGCTGGTGCCATCGTCAAACAGCGCATTCCACTCGGCCCAGGTGCCCTCAGCAGCCTTGTACTGCAGGCGGCCAATGAGGGTGAAGTTGCGTGTTTTGTAGGTGCCGGTGGCGAACAGTTGCAGTGGGCTGTGGTCGTCAAACAGCTCGGCCATTTTGCCGACGCGGGCGAGCACGTCGCCTTGGCGGACCACGGTGCTTTGGCAGTAGCCGCAGACGGCGTGGGTGGACTGGGCCGAGCGGAACTCGACCGGGGCGCCGCAGCCGGGGCAGGGGGCGGTGTAGCTGCGTTGTTGGTTGGTCGCCATGGGTTGGTGCCTTAGCGGCCTGCGCTTGGGGTTTTGTGCAGGTTTGGAGGGGGGTTTTTCTGCGAAGCTGTTGTAAGCCCCCCCTCTCTCCCCCCGCCCTCTCTCGCCCCCGCCGGGGCGGAAGAGGGAGCTGAACAACCATATTTGGCTATGTTTTTTAAGGTGTTAAGTACACGCGCTGCTTGGTGTAGGGCTTGGTTGGCTGAGGGGTGAGGGTT